>NZ_WBXN01000004.1:963333-1284444 GCF_008973465.1 Streptomyces sp. SS1-1
CGGCCGGGGAGATCGGCGCGCTGCACATGCTGGGCCGTGAGGCGACGCCGGAGACGCTGCTGTCGACGACGGACGAACCGTTGCGGCCGCTCGACGAGCGGGCCGTGGCGGCGGTGTTCGCCCAGGCCCGTGAGGGCGATCCGCGCGCGCTGGAGGCCGTCGAGCGGTTCATCCAGCGGCTCGTGCACGACGTGGCCGCCCTGGTCCTCGCCCTGGACCCGGAGCTGGTCGTGGTGGGGGGCTGGGCGGCCGGTCTGGACGGTGTCCTGGAGCCGCTGCGGCGTGAGTTGTCCCGCTACTGCCTGCGTCCGCCGAACGTGGCCCTGTCCCTGCTCGGTGAGGCCGCCGTGGCGACGGGTGCGCTGCGGCTCGCCCTCGACCATGTGGAGGAGCAGCTGTTCGCGGTGGAGGGGACGGTCACGGGCCGCCGGTGAGCGTGCCCGCGTCCCGGGGCCGGGGTGGTCCGGGACGCGGGCTATCGCACGGTCAGGAGGCCCGGCGCTCCGGGTCCTCGTGGATCTCCACGCCTCCGGTGTCGCCGAAGGTGAGCCGGCAGGTGTCGGCGCGGTAGGTGGCGACGGAGAGCGCGGCGGTCCTGCCGTGCGCGAGGTAACGCGTCGTCACGACGAGCACGGGCGCGCCCGGCAGCCGGTCGAGTTCCCTGGCGTCGTCGGCGCGGGCCGAGCCCAGTTCGACGGCGCTCTCCCGGCCCTCCAGCTCCAGTCGCTGCAGTTCGCGCAGCACGGCACGCGCGCGTGCGGCGCCCGACGGGGCGTCGATGGCGGACAGGTCGGGCACCGAGGACTGCGGGACGTAGAGCAGTTCGGCGGCGACCGGCTGACCGTGCGTCACCCGGGAGCGGCGCACGGTGTGCACGGGCTCGCCGGCGCCGGTGACCAGGGTGTCGGCGATCGTGGCGGGCGGCGCCGCGAGGGCGCAGTCCGTGGCCTGCCAGCCGTCCTCGGCGGCTCCCGGCCAGGCGTGCTGCTCGGTGCCCACGGCGACGCCCACGCGCGGCGGTGCGACGGTCGTGCCGACGCCGCGCCGGCGTTGCAGCCTGCCTTCGAGTTCGAGCTGTTCCAGTGCCTGGCGGAGCGTGGCCCTGGCGACGCCGAAGCGGGCCGCCAGGTCGCGTTCGTTGGGCAGGATCTCGCCCACCGAGAACTCCGATTCAAGTGCCTCGCTGAGCACGGTCCTCAGGTGCCAGTACTTCGGTTCCGGCACCGTTTCCAGCTGCGTGGTCCCCACCCTGTCCTCCGCAATCGCCGTGGCCCGGCGGCGTTTCAGCGCCTTGTTTATTAAAGGTTGTTGCACTTGTCAGCGACCATAGGACGGCCCTCACCCTTGGTCAATACCAATCACCCGGACCGCTCACGGGCTGTGATCACGCCAACACGTGGCCTGCCGGCCGACTGTCGGCCCTCTGTCAGACGCCGGTGAGGGCCTTGAGCTTGTCGGGGTTGCGGATGACGTAGACCGCCTGGATCCGCCCGTCCCGGGCCTCCACCTGGACGACGCTGTCGGGCTTGCCGCCGGTCAGGACCAGCAGCGCGGGACCGCCGTTGATCTCCAGGTACCGGAGGCTCGCGTCGGCGATGCCCTTCTGCGCGACGCCGGCGAGGAAACGGCCCACGTGGTCGGCGCTCTCCAGGACCCGCAGCGGCGCCTTGGCCTTGCCTCCGCTGTCGCCGATGAGCCGGACGTCCGGGGCGAGCAGCGACATGAGCCCCTCCAGGTCGCCGCCGGCGGCCGCGGCGAGGAACCGTTCGGTCAGGTCGCGCCGCTCGGCCGGGTCGACCGTGTAGCGGGGCCGCCGTTCCTCCACGTGCCGGCGGGCGCGCCCGGCGAGCTGACGCACCGCCGCCTCGCCCCGGTCGAGCATGGCGGCGATCTCGGCGTACGGGTAGCCGAAGGCCTCCCGGAGGACGAACACCGCCCGCTCCAGCGGCGACAGGGACTCTAGGACGATCAGGACGGCGAGGGACACGGAGTCGGCGAGGACGGCCCGTTCGGCGGTGTCCGGGACGCGGTCGCCGAAGTCGGTGACGTACGGCTCCGGCAGCCAGGGGCCGACATAGCTCTCGCCGCGCGCCTTGACCTGGCGCAGCCGGTCGATGGCCAGACGGGTGGTGACACGCACCAGGTAGGCGCGTGGTTCGCGCACCTCGGACCGCTCGGCCCGGGACCAGCGCAGCCAGGCCTCCTGGACCACGTCCTCCGCGTCGGCGACACGGCCGAGCATGCGGTAGGCGACCCCGAGGAGGACGGGGCGGTGCTCTTCGAAGACATCGGTCTCGGCATCGGTGGTCACGGCACCATCCCATCCCGGCACGGTGGGACGTGTCCAGGCGATTCGGACGGCCGCCCTGTGATGTCCCCCCGGCGGCGGCCGCCGGAACTACTCACCGGTAGCAGGGGTCTACCCGTCGGTAGCAATTGCTGACAAGCTGTCTACGGCCGTCCGTCGGCGTGTCCAGCCGGGTTCAGAGTAGGAGCACCGTCATGTCCGCCACCGTCTCCTTCCAGGTCGCGTCGCCCCTCGGGCCGCGCGACGTGACCGTCGACTACGCGCGCGTGGGCCGCGGCGAGCCGCTGCTCCTGCTGCACGGCATCGGTCACCACCGGCAGGTCTGGGACCCGGTGCTCGACATCCTCGCGACCGAGCGCGAGGTCGTCACGGTGGACCTGCCCGGCTTCGGGACCTCCCCCGGCCTGCCGGACGGGCTCGCCTACGACCTGGCCACGACGACGGCCGTGTTCGGCGCCTTCTGCGAGGCCCTGGAACTGGACCGTCCGCATGTCGCGGGCAACTCGCTGGGCGGACTGATCGCCCTGGAGCTCGGCCGCGAGAAGCTCGCCCGGTCCGTCACCGCCCTGTCCCCCGCCGGTTTCTGGACCCCGGCCGAGCGGCGCTACGCCTTCGGTGTCCTGCTGGCGATGCGGCACATCTCCCGGCGGATGCCGCTGCCGCTGGTCGAGCGGCTGTCCCGGTCGGCGGCCGGCCGTACGGCGCTGACCAGCACCATCTACGCCCGCCCGGGCCGCCGCTCACCGGAGGCCGTGGTCGCCGAGACGCTCGCGCTGGCCGGCGCCACCGGCTTCGACCAGACCCTGCGGTCCGGCCGGGCCGTCCAGTTCCTGGACGACATCCCCGAGATCCCGGTGACCGTGGCCTGGGGCAGCCGGGACCGGCTGCTCATCCCCCGTCAGGGCGTGCGCGCCAAGCGGGTCATCCCCAAGGCGCGGCTCGTCCGGCTGCCCGGCTGCGGCCACTGCCCCATGAACGACGACCCGGCCCTGGTCGCGCGCGTCATCCTCGACGGCAGCCGCTGACCCGCGGCGCGGCCGGAGCGCGCCGGAGCCCAGGGCGACCCCGGCGCCGACCAGGGCGCTCCCGAGGGCCTGTACGGCGCCGTAGGAGCCGGTCCCGGCCAGCGGGGCGGTGCAGGCGGCGGCCACCGGGATGAGGCCGGAGAAGAGCGTGGCCCGCTCGGCGCCGATGCGCTGCATGCCCATGTACCAGCACACGAAGCCGACGACCGTGACGATCGCCGCCTGCCACAGCAGTGCGGCGGTCTCGGTCGCGTCGGGCCGGCGCAGCCACGCGCCGCCGTCCGCGAGCAGGCCGGCCAGCGCGGCCTGGACGGCGGCCACCCCGCAGACCGTCGCGGACAGCAGGCGCGGCCCGAGCGGCCGCAGCACGGGTACGGCGAGGACGGCGAAGCCCACCTCGCCGGCCAGCGCGCACACCGAGAAGGCGATGCCGGTGCCGTCGGTGCGGCCCCAGCCCTGCACGGTGAGCGCGCCGACCGCGACGAGGGCGGCGCCGTACAGCACGGCGCGTTGCGGGCGGCGGCCGTCCAGGAGCGGGGCGAGGACGGCCACGGCCACGGGGGCGCAGCCGACGAACACACCGGGGACGGCGGGTTCCGCCGTGCGCTCGGCGGCGAGGACGGCCAGGTTGAACCCGAGCATGCCGGCGGCGGCGAGCACCCCGAGCCGCACCCACTGACGGACCGTGAGCGTGCGCAGCCGCGCGCCGGCGCCGCGTCCGGCGAACGGGACCAGCAGCAGGCAGGCGAGCGCGTAGCGCAGGAACTGACCGCCGGCGTACGGGTAGTCGCCGAGCAGGCTGTTGGCGGTGAAGGATCCTCCGACGAGGACGCAGGCGAGCGCGGCGAGCAGCGCGCCGCGCGTGGTGGTGGCGTTCATGGCAGTGACGCTAGGAACCGCGGCGGCCCGGTTTAAGGTCCACTTCCATGACGTCATCGGAGACCAATTCCGGGCCGGACACGGCAGGGGACGCCGCGTCGGCCGCCTGGGAGGTGCTGCTGCCCGCGGTCGCGGCACCCGCACGCGCGCGTGGGCGGTCGCTGCGGGAGGCCCTGCGCGAGGCGGTCCGGTCGGGACGGCTGGCTCCGGGGACGCGGCTTCCGTCGAGCCGGGATCTCGCCGCCGACCTCGGGGTGTCGCGCGGGCTGATCACCGAGGCGTACGAGCAGCTGACGGCGGAGGGGTATCTGCGCAGCGGCCGGGGCGCCGGGACCTGGGTGGGGGGTGCCGCGCGGGCCGCGCCGCCCCGCGCGCGGGACCACGCGCCCCGCCCCGCCGGAGCACGGGCCGGCTTCGTACCCGGAACGCCGGACGTGTCGCTGTTCCCCCGGACCGCGTGGGCGGCGGCGCAGCGCGCCGTCCTGACCGAACTTCCGCACGACGATCTGGGTTACCCGGACCCGCGCGGGCTGCCCCGGCTGCGCTCCGCGCTGGCCGCGCTCCTGGCGCGCCGCCGGGGCGTGGTCGCCGATCCCGAGCGGATCGTGGTGCTGTCAGGGGTGTCGCAGGCGATGGCGGTGCTCGGCTTCGTCCTGCACGCGCGCGGCATCCACGAGGTCGGCGTCGAGGACCCGGGCAGCCCGCAGCACGCCGCCCTGTACGCCGCCGCCGGGGTGCGGGCGGTGCCACTGCCCCTGGACGGCGAGGGCCCGGCGATGGGCCCGCTGCGGGCGTCGGGCGTGCGGTGCGTCGTCACGACACCCGCGCACCAGTTCCCGACCGGCATCGCCTGTTCCGCGCGCCGGCGTGCCGAACTGCTCGACTGGGCGCGGTCCGTGGACGGGTTCGTGCTCGAGGACGACTACGACGGCGACTTCCGGTACGACCGGGCGCCCGTGGGCGCGCTCCAGGGACTCGACCCGGAACGCGTCGCCTACGCCGGGTCGGTCAGCAAGTCCCTCGCACCGGGGCTGCGGCTCGGCTGGCTCCTGGTGCCGCAGGCGCTGGCCGGGGAGGTCGCCGAGCGCAAGCGGACCATGGACCTCGGTCATCCCACGCTCGACCAGGCGGTGTTCGCCCGGTTCGTGGAGCGCGGCGACTACGACCGGCAGCTGCGCCGCTGCCAGCGGGCGTACCGGGAGCGCCGCGACACGCTCGTCGCGGCGCTCGACGAGCACTTCCCCGGCGCACGCGTCACCGGGATCGCGGCGGGCCTGCACGCCATCGCCGCGCTGCCCGCGCGGTTCGGCCCCGAGGAGCGGTTCCTCGCACGCGTGACGGCGGCCGGGGTGGCCGTGCACCCGCTGACGCACTACACGCACGCGCGTGCCGGGGGCGGCGAGGAGGAGGGGGTGCGTCTCGTGCTGGGGTACGCGCATCTGCCGCCGGGTCGGATACGGGCGGGGGTGCGGGCGATGGCGGAGGCGGCCGGGCGGGGCGGACGTGGGTCCTGATCCCGGAGCGGGTCTTCGCGAAGGCGCCGGCGGTGTCCGACGTCGGGCCGGCCGGTGGCTACCCGTTCTTCGGCGAGGTCGGCGTCGACGGCGGCAGCGGTGAACTGACCGTGCGGCGGCGCGAGTCGGACGGCACCGTGCTGTTCACCAAGCTGCTGCGGCCGGGCCGCGTCGGTCGGTGACTCCTCTACCCTGGACGGTGTGTCGCGCGCCGGCGTCATCCCCCGGCGCGCGGCACGACGTCCGGACGCACGACACCGCCGGGACGGTGGCCCGCCGGAGTCCGCGACACCCCTTCGCCGGGGGCGTCTTCGCAGGTCGGGGCGATTGTCAGTGGTCGCCCCTACGGTCTTTCCCATGACGCGATCTCTCCAGGCCGTGGCCTATCGCCGACCCTCCGCGCTGCGCTCCGCGGCGGACGGACAGCACTTGGGACTCGAGACCTCCCGGGGTGCGACACCCGCCGGTGTCGAGGACCATCCCCGGTTCTTCACCGGCTTCCTGACGTCTCCTCAGGTGGCCTCCGCCGGGCTGCTCGCGGTGGCGGACGTGGCGGCCACCCGCTACTACCAGCGGCAGCTGGCCGCCTCCCTGGACCCGGTGGTGACGGGCAACGGGGACCGGCTGCGCTTCGAGTCCTTCTCCGGCTGCTGCGGGGTGTACGCCCGTCTGGACGTGCTGGAACCGGGCCTGGACGGCGGCGAGGTGGGGCACGGCACCACGAACGTCGACGTCAACAACCCGCTGCGGGAGGCGCTGTCGCGGATCGGCGTGGACGACCCGCTCCATCTGCGCGTCGGCCCGGAGGAGCTGGCGGTGACCACGGTCGACGGCCCGGTCGTGGAGAAGAAGGTGCCCCTGCCGGACCGCTGGCTGCGCGGCTTCGCGGAGGCCCAGGTCATGGCGGCCGGCTTCGATCTGCGGGCGGAGCTGCCGGCGGCCGAGGCGGTGCGGTTCCTGCGTTCGCTCCCGCGCGGAGGCGCGCGCGGCGCGTCGGGCGGGGCGCGCTGGGTCGTGCCCGCCGGGAAGAGCCTGCGGCCGACCACCCGTGCGGTGCCGGGGGCGGTGTGCCTGCCCGGCCCGGAGCGGCTGGCCGCGCTCCAGCGGGTGCTGCGGCACGCCACCGCGCTGCGGGTGTACGGCCCGGCACTGAACGGCGGTTCGGCCGGCACGGCGAGCGCGTGGGAGGCGGTCCTCCCCGGGATGCGGCTGACCCTGACCCTGTCGCCGGACGCCGCGCGCGGCTTCTCCGGGGAGGGCGGCGTCCTCGACGCGCTCGCCACCGACGAGGCCGCCGAGGACGCGGAACTGGTCGCGGTGCTCCTGGCGTGGGAGCCCCGGATCGATGTCGCCGACCTGGCGGCCGCCTCCGGACTCACCGCCGACCGGGTCCGGGCGGCCCTGGTCCGTCTCGGCACCTCCGGCCGGGTCGGCTACGACACGGCGGAGGCGGCGTACTTCCACCGGGAGCTGCCGTACGACGCCGAGCGGGCGGAGCGTCACAACCCGAGGCTGCGGGCGGCACGGGCCCTGGTCGCGGCGGGGGCGGTCGCCTTCCAGGGCGGGATCGGCACGGTGACGGCCGAGGACGGACATGTGCACCGGGTGCGTGACGCGTCCGGGGAGCTCAGCTGCAGCTGTCTGTGGTGGGCCAAGTACCGGGGCGGGCGCGGGCCGTGCAAGCATGCGCTGGCGGTCCGGATGGTACGGCGAGGCGCCTCCGTCGAGGAGCGCGACATGACGAAGGCCGGGGGGACGCGATGAGTTCGCTGGTGGAAGCGGTACGGGCGGGGCGTTCGGCGGAGGTGGTGAGCCTCCTCGACGGGATGACGGACGCCGAACGGCGGGCCGAGTTCCCCGAGTTGCGGGCGGTGCGCAAGGAGCTGCGGGCCGAGCCGTGGTCCGCGGAGGCACGCCGGGTCTATCCGGCGCTCCACGCGGCGGGTGCGGCGTGCCAGACCGGGGCGGCCGGGGTGGCGGCCTGGATCGCGGCCTCCGACATGCGCTGGTCGTCCGCCTCCCCGGGGGTGCTGATCGACCTGCTGGGCGACCGGCCCCCGGCCTGGCTCGCGGATGTGGCGCACCGTCTGGCGGCCCGGCCGGTCACCTCCCGGGTGTCGTACGAGCTGATGGCGGGGCTCGTCCGGCTGGCCGGGTGCCCGGTGCCGACGACCGAGGCGTACGTGCAGGGCTGGGTGGATCACATCGGTCATGTGTGGCAGCGCGGGGACACGATCCTGGACCGGCTGCGCAAGGACCCGCATCTGACGGAGCTGGTGGCCGCGCTGTTCGAGACCGCCGACATCGGGGGCCGGCTCTTCTGGGGGTCGGACGAGGGGGAGGACGGCTGGAGCGGGGCGCTCGCCCGGCTCACCGCCGAGGGTGCGCTGGACCGCGCGGCGACGGTGGACGCCTGCGTGGCCAGGCTGCTGCGGGGCGGGCCGGCCGCCGATCACCGGGCGTTCCTGCGCATGCTGCAGGCGTTCACGCTGACGCGTGACGAGGAGCGGGAGCGTGTCGCCGACTGGCTGGCCCTGGCGTCCGACGGGCCGTCCGTGGTGGCCGCGCACGCCCAGTCGGTGCTGGCGTCACTGGCTCTGGACGGCGAGCTGCCCGCGCGCCGGCTGGCCGAGATGTCGGGTGCCGTGCTGTTCCGTACCGAGAAGAAGCTGGTCCGCGCCCAGTTGATCCTGCTCGGCAAGGTCCTGGCCCGTGACGCGTCGACGGCCGGCGAGCTGCTGCCCGCCGTCGCCCAGGCGTTCGGGCACGAGGACTCGGACGTGCAGGAGCGGGCGCTGAAGCTGGTCGAACGGCACCGGCGCGGGATCGGATCGGACACGGTCCGCGACGAACTGCGGTCGGCGGCGGAGCAGTTGAGTCCGGCGCTGCGCCGGCGGGCCGCGGACGTCCTCGGGGTCTCCCTGGACGCGGCGGAGCCGCTCGCCTACGAGGAGGTGCTGCCGCCCGCTCCGCAGCCGGTGCGGGTGGCCCCGGCGCCCGCGTCGGCGACGGAACTCGCCGAGGAGGTGGGGGCGCTGCTGGCGGCCGGCGGTGACGTGGCGGCGTTCGAGCGGACTGTCGACGGGCTGGTGCGCGAGGCGCACCGGGACCGGAAGGGGCTGCTGGAGGCGCTGGAACCCGTGCTGGCCCAGCGCTGGTGGCACCGGTCGGACGCGCAGCGCCACCCGGTGGAGTCCTCGTTCACCGGCCCCTACGGACTGGTCGGCCCGTCGCACGCGCTGGAACTGCTCCTGGCCACGGTGGCCGGCGCGGTCCCCACCACCGCCCTCCGCAGCGCCGTCGTCCTGAGGACCGCGAGCGACCAGTGCGGTCACGCCCCGCTCATCCGGGCCTTCGAGACCCGGATCTGGGAGCTGGCCTTCCGGTTCCGCACCGAGCCTCTGCCGTTCCTGCTCTCCACGCCGACCTGGGGCACGGGGCTGCTGGAGCCGGAGGACCTGGTGGCCCGACTCGAGGAGTACCGGCGTCTCGGCGCGCGGGCGTCCCAGGCCGACTTCACGCAGGCGCTGCTCCGGGTCCGGCGCGGCGACCGGGCACGGGCCGGCGCGGTGGCGGAGCGGGCGGCCGCGCTGGGTACGGCGGAGGGGACGCGACTGGCCGAGTGGCTGGCCTCGGCGCCCCCCACGCCGGTGATCAGGCGCGGGACACCAGAGGACCGTGTCCTGGTCCAGGCGGACGGGATACCCGAGTTCCTGGACGGCCTCCCGGACGGGTTCCGCACCCTGGGCCTGCCGGTGAGCGGCGACACCGCGCGCTGGTCCTGCTACCACTGGCACAACGACATCCGGCCGCACTGGCTCGCGGTGCTTCCCGAGGGGCGGGAGCTGGTGGCGGTCCGGTTGCTGCGCGACGTCTCGTTCACGGCGATCCACGACAGCCGGGGGGAGGCGGCGATCCTGCCGCTGCTCGCCGAGTCGGGCGGGCAGGCCGGGGATGCGGTGCGTCTCGCCGTGGCGCACGGGCTCGGCGCACGGCATCCGCAGGACCGCCTTGCGGCGGTCGACGCCCTGCTGGTGCTGGCGTCGCGGGGCCAGCTGGACGCGGCCGGACTGGGCGCGGACCTGGGCGACCTGGCCCGGCGCGGGGTGGTGAAGCCGTCGCGGCTCGTCGACTCGGTCCGCACGGCGATGTCCACGGGCGCGTACGGCACCGTCTGGGAGACGTTGCGGCACACCCTGCCGGTACTGCTGGCGGACATGGCGACGGGCGCGCCGACGGCTCCGGCGCGGGGGCTCGCGGATCTGCTGTCCGCCGCAGCGGAGTGCGCCGAGCGGACCGGGGCGCGCGGGGAGGTGCCGCATCTGGCGGGCACCGCCGACCGCCGGGGATCGTCCCGGCTGGTGGGACAGGCACGGAGGCTGCACACGGCGCTGACGACCGACCTGGCCGCCTGAACTCCCGCCGCCCGACCGGTCTTTGACAAGAGAAAAGTAGAAACAGGGACAAAGTGGGTCTTTACCGCCCGGTCACATAACGTTCGTGATCACGCAACACCGTTCCTTCACAGTGGCTGCATGAGCCGAGACATATGTGATGTGACGCGAGCGAAGAACGGCCGCCCGGTCCACGCGGGCCGACGTGACGCCGTACGCCTCGCCGCCCTGCTGACGACGGCGGCCGTGACCGGCGTCGTGACCCATCTGCTGGCACACGGATCCGGTGCCTCGTCCCTCCCCGTCGCCACGGCACTGGCGGCCGTGGCGGCGACGCTGCTGGTGGCGACGGGGGTGCGGGCACGCTGGACACGCCGCCACGGTCACGCACCGCCGTCCAGCGATACCGGTGCCCGGCCGCGCTCACCCGAGGGCGCCGGGCAGTCCGAGCCGGACAGCGACCCGGCCGAGGCCGTGACGCGGCGGCGTACGGAGAGCGTCCTGTGGCGGATGCGGACGACGGTGAAGGACGAGCCGGGCTCCCTGGCCGCGCTGTGCACGGCCCTGGCGGGGCTCGGCGTGGACATCCTGAGCCTCCAGACGCATCCGCTCGCCGAGGGCACGGTGGACGAGTTCCTGCTGCGGGCCCCCGGTGACGTGGACGGGGACGGCCTGGTCGGCGCGGTCGCGGCGGCCGGGGGCACCCGGACCTGGATCGAACGGGCCGACACCCACGACCTGGTCGACGCGCCGACCCGCGTCCTGGGCCTCGCCACCCGGACCGCGCTGGACGCGGCGGAACTGCCTCTGGCGCTCAGGCAGTTGCTGGGCCGGTGCACCATCCGGCAGCGTCCGGGCACACCCGCCACGGGAGGCCGGGGACCGTCGCCGGTGCCGGTGGAGGGTGTCCTGGAGGAGACCGTCATGCGGCTGCGGGCGCCGGAGGGCGGGGTGATCACGGTGGAGCGGCCGTATCTGCCGTTCACTCCGACCGAGTTCGCGCGGGCGCGGGCGCTGGTGGAGCTGGACGCCCGGCTCGGTCCGCGTGTCCCGGCCGGTCACGACGTCCTGACGCTCCCCGAGGGCGACGCGATCACCGTGCGCCGGGCCGACACCGGCGACCTCCGGGCCGCCAGGGAGATGCACGAGCGCTGCTCGGCACGGACGCTCTCGATGCGCTACCACGGGCCGGTCGGGGACGCGGACCGCTATCTGAACCACCTGCTGAGCCCCCGCTACGGCCGCACCCTCGCCGTGCAGACGGCGTCCGGCCGCATCGTCGGTCTCGGTCATCTGCTCTGGGACGGCGACGAGACGGAGGTCGCGCTGCTCGTCGAGGACGACTGGCAGCGGCGCGGGATCGGCGGTGAACTGCTGTCCCGGCTGGTGGCGATGGCCGCCGAGGCGAACTGCGAGAGCGTCTACGCCGTGACGCAGGCGTCCAACACGGGCATGGTCGCGGCGATGCGGTCGCTGGGCCTCCCCCTCGACTACCAGATCGAGGAGGGCACCCTGGTGATCACCGCCCGGCTGGACGCTCCGCGGCCGGCCGCCCCGCACCTCTCGGGCACCGGGGAACGCGGCGACACCTCGGCACGGTGACGCGCCGCTGAGGAAACCGGCACGGGCCCCGCTCTCCCCCCGTCAGGACGACGAGAGCGGGGCCCGTGCCGGGGTCAGTGGGCGCCGGCCGGGGCCGGCGTGCCGGCGGCGCCTTCGTCCGCGGACCCGGCGGCGGCGCCCGTCTGCATCGCGCCCAGCGCCCGGTCGAGGTCGGCCCACAGGTCGTCGACGTCCTCGAGGCCCACGGACATCCGCAGCAGCCGGTCGCTCACACCGGCGCCCCGGCGGTCGTCCGCGTCGACGATGCGGTGACTGATGGACGCCGGGTGCTGGATGAGGGTGTCGACGCTGCCGAGGCTCACCGCCGGGGTGATCAGGCGGACGCCGCCGATGACCTCGTGCGGGTCGCCGTCGACCTCGAAGGCGATCATGGCGCCGCCGATGCGCGGGTAGTGGACCTGGGCGACCCGCGGATCGGCGGAGAGCCGGCGGGCCAGTTCGGCGGCGTTCTCCGACGCGGCGCGGACCCGCACCGGCAGGGTGGCGAGGCCCCGCAGCAGCAGATAGCCGGCGAGCGGGTGCAGGACGCCGCCGGTGGCGAAGCGCACCTGCCGCAGCCGCCCGGCGAGCTCCTCGTCGCAGGCCACGACGCCCGCCATCACGTCTCCGTGTCCGCCGAGGTACTTGGTGGCACTGTGCAGTACGAGCCGGGCGCCGTGCTCGGCGGGACGCTGCAGGACGGGCGTGGCGAACGTGTTGTCGACGAGCAGCGGCACCGAGCCGCAGGCATGGGCGACGGCCCGCAGATCGACCTCGGCGAGCGTCGGGTTGGCCGGGGTCTCCACGATCACCAGACCGGTGTCCGGGCGCAGCGCGTCCGCGATGCCCGCGGGGTCGGTCCAGGTCACCTCGGAGCCGAGCAGCCCGGCGGTCAGCAGGTGGTCGCTGCAGCCGTACAGCGGGCGTACGGCGACGACGTGGCGCAGCCCCATGGAGGCCCGGACGAGGAGCACCGCGCTCAGTGCGGCCATGCCGCTGGCGAAGGCGACCGCCGCGTCGGTCCCCTCCAGCCGGGCGAGGGCGGTCTCGAAGCGGGCGACGGTCGGGTTGCCGAGGCGGCCGTAGACGGGCGGCCCGTCCGGCTCGGCGCCGGTGGCGGCGAACGCGTCGATGCGGGCGGCCTCGGCCCGGCTGTCGTAGGAGGGGTAGGTGGTGGACAGATCGATCGGCGGGGCGTGCAGACCCTGCCGGGCGAGGTCGTCGCGGCCGGCGTGCACGGCCTCGGTCGCGAGTGCTCTTGCTGCGGTGCGTGCGTCGTCGTACCCGGACATGCGCTCGTACGCCTCCCTGCTCGAAGGGTCCATGAGCGGAAGGGTGAACAGTGACCGGATCCATGCGGCCGAATCCCGTGTTACGTTCGGCCAATGGCGGAATCAGTCGTACTCGATCCGGTCGATCTGCATCTGCTGCGGCTTCTGCAGAACGACGCACGGGCCACCTACCGGGACCTCGCCGCGCAGGTCGGGGTGGCGCCGTCGACGTGCCTGGACCGGGTGACGCGCTTGCGGCGCTCGGGTGTGATCCTCGGGCACCAGCTCCGGCTGGACCCCGCCAAGCTGGGCCGCGGCCTGGAGGCCCTGCTGTCCGTGCAGGTCCGGCCGCACCGCCGGGAGCTGGTGGGGCCGTTCGTGGAGCGGATCCGGGCGCTGCCGGAGTCGCGGAGCGTCTTCCACCTGACCGGTCCGGACGACTACCTGGTCCATGTCGCGGTCGCGGACATGTCGGATCTGCAGCGCCTGGTCCTGGACGAGTTCACCGCGCACCGCGAGGTGGCGCGGGTGGAGACGCGGCTGATCTTCCAGCAGTGGGACTGCGGGCCGCTGTTGCCACCCGGCGCGCCGAGGGGCACGCCCTGAGCGAAATCGGGCGGGTGGCGGGCGCCGCCGCTGTCATCCGGGCTGACGCGGGGGCGACCGCCGTACGAGGATGGCGGCATGTCCGACACCAACACCCCACTGCCCCGTGAGGTCGCCGACGCGTACGTCGACGAGCTCATCGCCCTCGACCCGCTCACCGGTACCTACCTGGGCGTGAAGGAGAGCAGCAGCAGGCTGCCCGACCTGTCCCCGGCCGGCCAGGAGGCACTCGCCGGGCTCCAGCGCGCCACGCTCGCCCGGCTCGACGAGGCCGAGCGCAGGCCCGGCGCGGACAGCGACATCGAGCGCCGGTGCGCGCGGCTGCTGCGCGAGCGGCTCACCGCGGAACTCGCCGTGCACGACGCCGACGAGGGTCTGCGCTCGGTCGGCAACATGGCCACGCCCGCCCACTCGGTGCGCGAGATCTTCACGGTGACGCCGAGCGAGACCGACGAGGACTGGGCGGCGATCGCCGAGCGGCTGCGCGCGGTGCCGGCGGCCTACGCGGGCTACCGGGAGTCCCTCGAACTCGGCCTGGAGCGGAAGCTGTACGCGGCGCCGCGGCCGACCGCCACGTTCGTCGAGCAGCTCACCGAGTGGGCCGGACCGGAGGGCGGGCGCGGCTGGTTCGAGGAGTTCACCGCCGGCCCCGAGGCGCTGCGCGCGGAGCTGGACGAGGCGGCCCGGGCGGCGACGGGGGCCGTGGCCGACCTGCGGGACTGGATGCGGGACGTGTACACGCCCGCGATCGAGGGCGCGCCGAACACGGTGGGCCGTGAGCGCTACGCCCGCTGGGCGCGCTACTTCAACGGCATCGACCTGGACCTGGACGAGGCGTACGCCTACGGCTGGTCCGAGTACCACCGGCTGCTCGGCGAGATGAAGAAGGAGGCCGAGCGCGTCCTGCCGGGCGCGGCGACCCCGTGGGTGGCGCTGGCGCACCTCGACGAGCACGGCAAGCACATCGAGGGCGTCGACGAGGTCCGCGACTGGCTGCAGGGCCTGATGGACGAGGCCATCGAGAAGCTGGACGGCACCCACTTCGAACTGGCCGAGCCGGTGCGGAGGGTGGAGTCGTGCATCGCCCCGCCCGGCGGCGCCGCGGCCCCGTACTACACCCCTCCGTCGGAGGACTTCTCCCGGCCGGGCCGCACCTGGCTGCCGACGATGGGCCAGACCCGCTTCCCCGTCTACGACCTGGTCTCCACCTGGTACCACGAGGGCGTGCCCGGCCATCACCTCCAGCTCGCGCAGTGGGTGTACGTCGCCGGGAACCTCTCCCGCTACCAGGCCACCATCGGCATGGTCAGTGCCAACGCCGAGGGCTGGGCGCTGTACGCGGAGCGGCTGATGGACGAGCTGGGCTTCCTCACGGACCCGGAGCACCGGCTCGGCTACCTGGACGCGCAGATGATGCGGGCCGCGCGGGTCATCGTGGACATCGGCATGCATCTGGAGCTGGAGATCCCGGCGGACTCGCCGTTCCACCCGGGTGAGCGCTGGACGCCCGACCTGGCGCAGGAGTTCTTCGGCACGCACAGCAGCCGTCCGGCGGACTTCGTGGAGAGCGAGCTGACCCGGTATCTGACCATCCCGGGCCAGGCCATCGGCTACAAGCTGGGCGAACGCGCCTGGCTGCAGGGCCGGGAGAAGGCGCGGCAGCGGCACGGCGACGCCTTCGACCTCAAGGCGTGGCACATGGCGGCCCTGTCCCAGGGTTCGCTGGGCCTGGACGACCTGGTGGAGGAGCTGGCCGCGCTCTAGAGCCGAGGGTCAACGGCGGAAGCCGCCTTCGGAGTTGATGACCTCGCCGGTGATCCAGCCCGCCTCGTCCGTGGTGAGCCACGCGATGAGTCGGGCGGGGTCGTCGGGCATCCCCCACCGCCCGGCGGGGAAGCGGGCCGCGACGGCGTCGTACGCGTCACCGGTGAGGTAGTCGGTGTCGACGGGTCCGGGGTTGACGGTGTTCACGGTGATCCCGCGCGCGGCGAGCGGGTCCGCCAGGGAGCGGGTGATGGAGGCGAGGGCGCCCTTCTGCAGGGCGTAGGCGATCTCGCCGGGCATACCGCCCGCCATGTCCTGCCCCGAGGTCATCATGACGACGCGTCCCCCGGGCCCGGCCGGCCGGAGCCGGGCGTGGGCCTGCACGAGGAGGAGCACCGAGCGGGTGTCGACCGCCCAGTGCGCGTCGAGCATCGCCGCGTCGATCTCGTCGAGCGTGCCGTCGCTGCCGCTGAGGGCGTGGTTGGCGACGAGGATGTCGAGGCGTCCGCCGAGCGCGGAGGCCGCCGTGGCGACGAGTTCGGCGGGCGCGGCCGGGTCGGAGAGGTCGCCCGGGCCGGAGGCGACCCGTGCGCCGGGGTCGCCGAGCGCCTCCCGCACGGACGCCATGACGTCCTCGGGGCGGTCGGCGCCCCAGGGCATCGCTGCGTCGTGCGGGACGTGGTGGTGCAGATAGACGCTCGCGCCGTACGCGGCGAGCCGGCGGGCGACGGCGTGCCCGATGCCGCCGCGCCGGCTGGCGCCGGTCACCAGGGCGGTGCGGCCGCGCAACGGCAGGGGATCACGGCGCAGTTCGTCGGGGCCGGGATGCGGAAGTCGTGGCATGACAGATCATCATGCGTGCCGTTCCCTGGCCGCGCACCCGCTTATCGGCGGGCGTCCGCTACGGCAGCCGCCGCAGCTGGACCAGGATCATCCAGGTCTCGGGGCCGGGCCGGGCGTGCGCGGCGCGGACCGCGTACCGGCCCGGGGTGAGGCCGACCCGCAGGTGCGCGGTCCGTGCCGTCTCCCGTCCCGGCCAGGCCGAGTCGAACAGCACCACCGGGCCGGGCACCTTCCAGGTGACCTCGCGCTCCCAGACCGCCGTGGCCAGCGCGGCGGGGACCCCGGCGAGCAGGTTCGCCTCGGAGTCGGCCGCGCACCACCGGACGAAGACGCCGTGGTCCGGGAGATAGGCCGTGGCCGCGGGTTCGTCGCCGAGGACCAGTGCCGCTCCGTCGCCGACCGGCAGGAGGCCGACGGGGGCGTCGACCTCGCAGGACCGGTCGTAGTCCGAGGCGGTCTCGTCGCCGTCGGCGCCGGCCCAGAACGGAAGCACCGTCTCCGGCACGGCTATCAGCGGGCCTCCGCCCGACTCGATCCACTCCAGCGTTCCCGGTTCCGCGAAAGTCACCATGCCAGGAGAACCTACACGCCGGGCCTGTGAGCGGTGAGAGGGGTCCAACTGGCGTCTCAGCAACCGCAGTTCTCGTCACCGGTGGGTGCGGTGAGCGGGTCGGCGGGCCGCCGTTCCCTGCCCTGCCAGGTCTCGAACTCGAAGCCCTCGCGCAGCCAGTACTCGAATCCGCCGAGCATCTCCTTGACCTGGTAGCCGAGTTCGGCGAGGGCGAGCGCGGCGCGGGTCGCGCCGTCGCAGCCGGGTCCCCAGCAGTACGTCACCACGGGCACGGCCGGGTCGAGGAGGTCCCCGGCCCGCTCCGGGATGAGCGCGGTGGGCAGGTGCACGGCGTTCGGGACGTGCCCCTGGTCCCAGGACGCCGTGGACCGGGAGTCGAGGACGACGAACCCGGGGTCGGTGCCGGCCGCGAGTGCGGCGGCGACGTCGGACACGTCCGCGTGGAAGGCGAGGCTCGCCCGGAAGTGGGCGGCGGCCACGGCGGGCGCGGCGGGGGCGACCCGCAGGACGGGGTTCACGGCGGGGACGGCGGCGGTCATGGGCGTGCCCTTCGAGTGGATCGGCGGCCTTGATCGGCTGATCGGAAATCTACGGACGCCGACCGTCTCCCTGAAGGACCGTTCCCCGGCACTCCGCTTGATCCGCCGGTGAATCCCCTGCTATTCCTCGCCCATGACCGCGTATTCCCCGGACGCCACCGACTGGCGCATCCTCGACGTCCTCCAGCGGGACGGCCGAGCCAGCTACGCCGACCTCGCCCGTGCCGTCTCCATGTCCGCGAGCGCGGTCACCGAGCGGGTGCGCCGCCTGGAGGAGGCGGGCGTCATCCAGGGGTACGCGGCCGTCGTCGATCCCGAGCGGCTGGGGCTGCCGATCCTGGCCTTCGTCCGCCTGCGCTACCCGCACGGCAACTACAAGCCCTTCCACGACCTGGTCGCCGCGACCCCGGAGATCCTGGAGGCGCACCACGTCACCGGCGACGACTGCTTCGTCATCAAGGTCATGGCCCGCTCCATGCGGCACCTGGAGGAGGTCTCGGGCCGGATCGGCGCGCTGGGTTCGGTGACGACTAGCGTGGTGTACTCCTCGCCGCTGCCCCGACGCCCGGTCGGTCAGTGACCGCGCTGCCGCAGCACCGACCCCGTCCGGTCCTTGACGACCTCCAGCTGGGCGTGGATGCGGCGGCGCAGGTCGGCGACATGGCTGACGATGCCGACGCTGCGGTCGCGTTCGCGGAGTGAGTCGAGGACGTCCAGGACCTCGTCGAGGGTCTGGTCGTCGAGGCTGCCGAAGCCCTCGTCGATGAAGAGGGTGTCGAGGCGCACACCGCCCGCCTCGTCGGTGACGACGTCGGCGAGGCCGAGGGCGAGCGCGAGGGAGGCGAAGAAGGTCTCGCCGCCCGACAGGGTCGCCGTGTCGCGTTCCCGGCCGGTCCAGGCGTCGACGACGTGCAGGCCGAGTCCGCTGCGGCCGCGGCCGGTGCGGTCGTCGGAGTGGACGAGGGTGTAGCGGCCGGACGACATCCGCTGGAGCCGGACGGTCGCGGCGGCGGCGACCTGTTCCAGCCGGGCGGCCAGCACGTACGACTCCAGCCGCATCCGGCGTGCGTTGTCCGCGGAGGTGCCGGCGGTGAGGGCGGCGAGGCGGGCCACCCGCTCGTACTCGGTGCGCAGCGGGGCGAGTTGGCGTACGGCGCTCGCCGCGCGTGTGGAGAGCCGGTCGAGTTCGGTGCAGCGGCGGGCGGCGGCGTCCCGGGCGGAGGCCGCGTCGCGGGTCCGCCGGGCCGCGGCCTCGGCGGCGCGCTCCGCGGCCGCCAGGTCGGCGGCGGGGCGCCGGGCGGCGGCCACGGTGTCGGCCTCCGCGAGGACCGCGCGGACGGCGGACTCCTCGGACTGCCAGGCGTCCAGGCGCCGTTGCAGCTCGCGGTGGGCCGCGTCGTCGAGGAGGGCGGCGGCCGCGTCCTGCGGGGTGTCGAAGCCGGCCTGGAAGGCGGCGTCGGCCAGGCGGGCGTCGGCGTCCTTGAGGCGCCGGGCGGTGTCCTCGGCGGCGCGCGCGGTGTCGGCGGCGTCGGTGAGGAGCGCCACCTGCCGCTCCAGTTGGGTGGCGCGCGCGGCCACGCTGGTCGCGGTGCCGCGGGCCTGGGTGAGTTCCGCCTCCAGTCCGGTCTGCTCGCGGTCCAGCCGCTCGCGGTGCCCGATCCGGGCCGCGGCACGGACGGCCGCCTGCTGCCGGTCGGCGGTGCGCCGCTCGTGTTCCGCCTCGGCGCGGCGCAGTTCCTCGTGCGCCGCGTGCAGCGCCGAGGCGTCCCGGCGGGCCAGGACGTACTGCCGTTCCACGTCGTCGGCGGCTTCGGCCAGGCGGTCGGTCGGCAGGTCGCCGGCCTCGGCGGTGGCGGCGGCCAGCGCCTCGCGGACGGTGCCGAGGCGCTGCTCGGCCTCGGCGAGACGCTCCTCCGCCTCCCGGGTGGCGGTCAGCGCGTGTTCCTCGGCCTCGCGGTCGACGTGGCCGGCGTCCTTGCGGGCGGGCGCGGGGTGTTCGGTGGCGCCGCACACCGCGCACGCCTCGCCGTCCCGCAGCTGGGCGGCCAGTTCGGCGGCGATGCCGTTGAGGCGGCGCTCCCTGACGTCCAGCCAGTGCTTCTTGGCGGCAAGGGCCCGCTCCTGGGCCTCGGCGGCGCGGGCGGCGGCGGTCTCCGTGTCGTCGGCGAGCTGGTCGCGCAGGCGGGCGGCGGCGAGCCGCCGGCGGGCCGGTTCGCGCTGCGCGGCGAGCTGGTCGGCGCGGTGCGCGGCCTCCTGGGCGGACTCGATCGCCGACTGGAGGCGGGTGCGGGTCTCCTCCCAGCCGGCGAGCCAGGTCTCCGCCTCGGTGCGGACGTCGTCGTCGGCCTGCTCCTGGCGGTCCAGTTCGTCGCGTTCGGCGACGAGTTCGGCCAGCCGGCGCTCGCCGCGGCGGGCCGACTCCAGGCCGCCCAGTTCCTCGGCGGCCCGGCGTGCCGCGCCGGCGAATCCGGCCGCGCCGCCGTCGTCGAACGCGGTCCGCAGGTGGGTGTCGGCACCGAGGGCGTCCCGCAGGAGGTCACGCGCGTGTGCCTGCGCGGCGGCCGCCCTGCGGTGCTCGGCGTCGGCCGCGTCGCGCAGCTGGAGCGCCGGGGCCACCGCCTCGGCCTTGCGGCCCCGCTCCATGCGGGCCCGCGCCTCGCGGTGCGCGTCGGCCCGTGCCGCGAGGGCCTGGGCGCGCTCCTGCGCTTCGGCGAACCTCCGCTGGAGCCGTGCCACTTCGCGGACGTCGGCCAGCGCGCGGTCGGCGTCCACCTGGGCGTCCTCGGCGGCCTTCAGGCGGCACCGGGCGATGGTGAGTTCCTCGCGGGCGGTGCTGCGGGCGACGGCGGCGGCGCCGAGGACCGCCTCGGCGAGGCCGGGTTCACCGGGGGTGAGGTCGGGCAGCTCCATGGCACCGCCGGCCGCCTGCTGCATGCGGTGGGCGTCGGCCAGCAGTGCCGCGTCGCCGTCGCGGACGCGGGCCTCGGTGGTGCGGCGCCGTTCGGCGAGGCGCTTCTCGACCTCGGCGAAGCGGTGGGTGTCGAAGAGGCGGCCCAGCAGCTTGCCCCGCGCCTCGGCGTCGGCGCGCAGGAAGCGGGCGAAGTCGCCCTGCGGCAGGAGCACGACCTGGCAGAACTGCTCGCGGCTCATGCCGAGCAGCTGCGTGATCTCCTCGCCGATCTCCTGGTGGGAGCGGCTGAGGTCCTTCCAGGTCCCCGCGCGGGGGTCGTGTTCGCGCAGCCAGGTCTGGGCCTTGTCGAGCGTGGTGCCCGACCCGCGCTTCTTCGGGCGCTCCCACGGGGGCTGGCGGGTGATCTCCAGCCGGCGTCCGGCGACGGTGAGTTCGAGGCGGACCTCGGTGCGGGTGCCGGCCGCCGCGTGGTCGCTGCGCAGGGTGAGGCCCTGGCCGCTCTGCCGGGCGCCCGGCACGGAGCCGTAGAGCGCGTAGCAGACGGCGTCGAGGACGGAGGTCTTGCCGGCGCCGGTGGGTCCGTGCAGCAGGAAGAGTCCGGCGTGGGACAGGGAGTCGAAGTCGACGGTCTGGGTGCCGCCGAAGGGCCCGAAGGCCGTCAGGTCCAGGCGGTGCAGCCTCACCGGGCCACCTCCCGCACGGCCTGGTCGGCGCGCACGGCGTCGAACGCGTCCCGCAGCACGGCCTGTTCGTCGGGGTCGGGCCCGGTGCCGCGCACGTGGGTCACGAAGTCCTCCGCGATCTCCTGGTCGCCGCGTCCGGCCAGCCGGCGCGCGTAGGACACCGCGGGCTCGCCGGGGGTCCGCTCGGGGTCGAAGACGAGGCTGAGGGTGTGGGGGAAGCGTTCGGTGAGGCGGGCCATGGGGTCGGCGGGGCGCACCGCGTCGGTGAGGGTCGCCTCGACCCAGGACTCCTCGTGTCCGCGCAGGGCGGGGTCGGCGAGCAGGTCCTCGAGCGTCCCCCGGATGCGGGCCAGCGGGCGCGGGACCGGGCAGTCGATCCGTTCGGCCGTGACGCCGCCGTCGGCGTCCAGGTCGACGAGCCACATGCTCTTGCGGTGGCCGGCCTCGGAGAACGAGTACGGCAGCGGGGATCCCGAGTAGCGGACGCGCTCGGAGATCGTCTGGCAGCCGTGCAGATGCCCGAGCGCCACGTAGTCGACGCCGTCGAAGACGCCGGCGGGCACCGCGGCCACGCCGCCTACGGTGATGTCCCGTTCGCTGTCGCTGGGCTCGCCGCCGGTGACGAAGGCGTGGGCGAGGACGACGGAGCGGGTGCCGGGCGGGCGCGTGGCGAGGTCGGCGCGGACCTGCCGCATGGCGGCGGCGAGCACGGCCTCGTGATCGGCCTTCTCGACGCCGAAGCCGTCCTTGACGAGGGCGGGCTCCAGATAGGGCAGCCCGTAGAACGCGACGTCGCCGAAGCCGTCCGTCAGTACGACGGGGGTGGCGCAGGTCGCCGGGTCGGTGCGCAGATGGATCCCGGCGCGGCCCATGAGTCCCGCGCCGACGCCCAGTCGGCGCGCCGAGTCGTGGTTGCCGGAGATCATCACCGTGGGCACGCCCAGGTCGGCGAGCCGGTGCAATGCGTCGTCGAACAGCTCGACGGCGGCGAGCGGCGGCACCGCCCGGTCGTACACGTCCCCCGACACGACCACCGCGTCCACCTCGCGTTCGCGCGCGGTCGTGACGAGGTGCCCGATGAACTCGGCCTGGGCGCCGAGCATGGTGACCCGGTGGAACGCGCGGCCGAGGTGCCAGTCGGAGGTGTGCAGCAGTCTCATGATCCCCCGAGCCTATCGGCCGGGTCCGACAACGCAGGCGGTTACTCCCGTATCGCCCGGTCTCGCACGTTCCCGCACCCCCATGCGCGCCCGTCACTCACGAGCTGTACCGCGTACGGCATTTCAGACATGTCAGGAAACGCACTCCTCGGTGACCAGTTGGTCCGCGAGGCGGCGGGCCTGGGTCAGCAGGGTGCCGTAGGTGGCCAGGGCGTCGGGGTCCTCCAGCACGCCGTCGGGCAGCCTGCGGTGCAGGGCGTCCAGGGTGGTCCGCATGTCGTCGACGACCTCGCGCAACTCCTCGTCCACCTTCGCGTCGTAACCGCCCGGGGCGAACCGGCTCTGCGGATACAGGCAGATCGCGCGGGCGCTGCCGCGCAGGAAGCCGGCGTACGCCTCGCTGACCGCCGGGCCCGGCCGGGGCTGCGGCCGTCCGCCGTCGCTGGACTCCAGCACCGCGCGGGTGACGCCGGAGGTGTGGACGGCGACGTAGTCGAGGACGGTCACCGCGTCGTCGTACTCCTGGCCGGGCGGCTCCTCCCCCAGCTTGCGGCGGCGCGGGTTGATCCGCAGGCTCTCGCGGCTCCAGCCGACCGCGGAGCGGGCATGGTCGACGAGCCGGTACAGCCGCAGCGCCCGCTCGTGCAGCTGCCGCGCCGGCTCGGCGTCCCACTCACCGTCGGCCAGCCGGTCCGCCACGGCCTCCAGGATGCGCCGGGCCTCGTCGGCCGCCTCCTCCAGCGCCACGCGCGTGCCGCGCAGGTACACGGGGGGACGGATGAGCGCGTTGACGGCGATGCCGACGACCGCGCCGAAACAGGCCTCGGCGATCCGGGTGGCCGACCCCATGAGCGTCACGGGGCCGCTCGTCAGCACGAACAGCGCGCCCGTGGCGGCGTAGATCCCCTGACTGCCGAGCCGTCCCCAGTTGCCCAGCAGGACCACGACCGGGAGCACCAGGGCCATGGCCAGGGTCGGGGAGTCCAGCAGCAGGGCGACACCGGTGGCGACGACGGTCCCCGTGGCGATGGCCGCGAGCTGTTGCAGCCCGTGCGCGATCGACCGGAACACCGTCGACTCCACGAGCACGATGGCCACCCACGGCGCGACGAAGGCGTTCGGCGCCTTCAGCCACCACCCGGCCACCGCCCACGCCACACAGGCCGCCAGGGCCGCCTTGCCGGCCTGGATCGCCACGTCCCGTTCCGGTCCCGGCCCGGTCCACGCCCGCCGGACCGACTCTCCCAGGCCGCGGGCGCCACGCCGGGCGCGCACGGCGGTCTCACTCATCCCCATGCCCTGCAGGTGCCACATATGCCGGAATGAATGCGGATCACGGACGGATCGGCGCGCGCTGTGGCCGGTGTCACGCGCGTGTGCGGGCGCGCCGGTCAGGCGTGTGTCCCCCGCGCGGGGAGGCCGTCCCGGTCAGGCGTCCCCGTACGCCTCTCCGCCGAGCTCGAGGACGGCCGTACCGGCGGTCACGTCGGCGAGCCAGGCCCGGAACGCGTCCACGTCGGCGTCGGGCAGGGCGATCTCGAGGGTGACGTCCTCCGCGTACCGCACGTCGCGGACCTCGCGGCCGGTGGACCTCAGGTCGTTCTGCACCTTGCCCGCGCGCTGGTGGTCGACGGTGACGGTGGCGAGCCGGAACCGGCGCCGGGTGAGCGTGCCCACGGCGTCCAGCGCCTCGCCGACCGCTCCGCCGTAGGCCCGGATCAGCCCGCCCGCGCCGAGCTTGACGCCGCCGTAGTAGCGGGTGACGACGGCGACGACGTACCGCATGTCGCGGCGCAGCAGCATCTGGAGCATGGGGACCCCGGCGGTGCCGCCGGGCTCGCCGTCGTCGCTGGCCTTCTGGACGGAGGCGTCGGCTCCGATGACGTAGGCCCAGCAGTTGTGGGTGGCGTCCGCGTGCTCCTTGCGGACACGGGCGACGAAGTCCTGGGCCTCCTGCTCGGTGGCGGCCGGCGCGAGCGCGCAGAGGAAGCGCGAGCGGTTGATCTCGGTCTCGTGCACACCCGCGCGGGCGACGGTGCGGTACTCGTCCTGCATCCGGCCAGCCTAAGCCGCCCCTGGGAGGCACCTCTCCCGGGCCCGGCACGCGCGTGCGTGCGTGCGTGCCTGTGGGGTCAGCGCCGGCACGCGCGTGTGCCCGCCCGGTCAGCCTTTCCGTCCCCGCGCCACCATGACGTCCGTCAGCAGGGCCGTGCCCGGCGTCAGGTCGCGCCAGCCGGGGCCGTGCCAGGCCAGGACGGCCGCCGCCGCGGTCGGGAACTTCGTGCCGACCTCGTCCAGCAGGTCGTCCAGGCCGTCCCCGGCGAGGCCGAGGACGAGCTCCTCGAGACCGGGGTTGTGCCCGACCAGCAGCAGGGTCCCGACCTCCGGGGACACCTCGTGGACGACGTCCAGCAGGTCGGCGGCGCCCGCCGCGTACAGGCGCCGGTCGTGGCGCACCGGAGGGGGCGTCCCCCACTGGGCGCACGCCAGGTCCCAGGTCTGCCGGGCGCGCAGGGCGGTGGAGCACAGGGCGAGGTCCGGCAGGCAGTCGGTCTCGGCGAGCAGCCGCCCGGCGACCGGCGCGTCCCTGCGCCCGCGCGCGGCGAGCGGCCGTTCGTGGTCGGGGAGCTCGTCCGGCCAGGCGGACTTCGCGTGCCGCAGGACGACGAGCCGGCGCAGCGGGCCCGCCCCGATGTGCGGGGTCATCGCGGGTTTCCCAGGTCACGGGTGAGTTCGAGGCCGAGCAGGCGGTCCGCGTGGGCGAACGTCTCGAAGCGGGCGCCGTCCGGGACCTCGGGCGCGCTCTCCACGCGGCGCAGGACGCCGAGCACCCCGGGGACGTCCAGGTCGTCCTCCCAGGCGGTGCGCAGCGCCGCGCGCACCTCGTCGGGGACGGGTCTCGACGGGCTGGTGGCCCAGTGGGCGACGGCGCCGCGCCAGCGCGCCAGGGTGGCGTGGGCCGCGTCGAGCGTGCCGGTGCCGAGGGCCACGGGGACGCCCCGGCGCGTGCCCAGCAGCGCGAGGCGCAGGACGGCGGGGTCGGTGTCCTCGGGCGGTGCGGACGCCTCCACGGCGGCCACGGCCACCCGCACGCCGTCGGGTTCCGCGCCGCCCTCGCGCACGACGTGCAGGACCTGTGTCTCGCCCAGCCCCGACGCGGCGTCCCGGCCTTCCTCGAACGGCCGGATGCCGAGCGCGGCGGCTCCGGCCCGCAGCTCGGCCCGCTGCCGCTCCTCGTCGAGCAGCGCCCACACGGGGGTGCCCCCGATCTCCAGGGCGCGTACGAGGAGGTCCGCGACGAGCAGGACCCGCAGGGCGGTGACGTCGAAGCCCTCCGTATGCGCCTCTACTCGGGTCAGGCCCCGCCGGGCGGGCGCGGCGTCGACGGGCTGGCCGGTTCGGGCGTCGATGATGCGCAGCACGGAGCGAGCGTAGGCGCCCGAGCGGCCGTCCGCAGCCGTCCGGCGCGCTTGCCCCTCGGCGTGCCGCGCGCCGGGGTCGTCGGGGCCGGGCGGGTCAGCCATGGGTCCACGGCCCGCCCACGCGCGCGTGACACCTGTCGTACCCGGGCATCGCCACCCCCTGCCGTGCGGACTGCCCGCACGGTACTGCGCACCGGACCACCCGGACAGGCGTTCGGTGCGTGCCTGCGGCGGGAATCGTCACGGCCCGTCGTCCGTTGTGGCTGGGGAAGGCAGTGGGACGACGACACAGAAGGAGGCCGCGGTGTACGGAGACGACGCGACGGTCCGCAGGATCCTCGGCGAACTCGGCGACACCTGGGCCATCGTGGGTCTGTCGTCCAACCGGGGGCGGGCGGCGTACGGCGTCGCCGACGTGCTGCGGCGCCACGGCAAGCGGATCGTGCCGGTCCACCCGAAGGCCGAGACGGTCCACGGGGAGCAGGGCTACGCGTCGCTGGCGGACATCCCCTTCGACGTGGACGTGGTCGACGTCTTCGTGAACAGCGACCTGGCCGGCGCGGTCGCCGACGAGGCGGTCGCCAAGGGCGCGAAGGCGGTCTGGTTCCAGCTCGGCGTCATCGACGAGGACGCGTACGACCGCACGCGCGCGGCGGGCCTGGACATGGTCATGGACCGCTGCCCGGCGATCGAGATACCCCGCCTGGGCTGACCGGCGCCCGGCCGCGCACCCCTGCCCCGCCCCTGCGGGGCCCCTCCATAATGCTCGGGTGACTTCGACCTCCCCCCACACCAACTCCCCTGCCCCGCAACGGTTCCCGGTCGTCATCGTGGGTGCCGGCCCGGCCGGGCTGACCGTCGGCAACATCCTGCGGGCCGCCTCCGTCGACTGCCTGGTCCTCGAGACGGAGACGCGTGCGTTCATCGAAGAGCGGCCGCGCGCCGGCGTCCTGGAGGAGGGGGCCGTCCGTGGGCTGGAGCGCCGCGGCCTCGCGGACACCTTGCTGGAGCGGGCCCAGCGGCACACGGAGTGCGAGTTCCGGTTCGACGGGCGCCGCCACCGGTTCGCGTACACGGAGCTGACGGGCACTCATCACTGGGTGTATCCGCAGCAGTTCCTCGTGACGGACCTGGTCCGGGAGTACGCGGACGTACGCGGCGGCGCGATCCGCTTCGGCGTGCGGGACGTCGAGGTGCACGACGTGGACGGCGACCGGCCCTCGGTGTCGTACGTCTGCCCGACGACCGGGCGGCGCGAGGTGGTGCGGTGCGACTTCGTCGCCGGGTGCGACGGGGCGCGCGGGGTGACGCGGGCCGCGCTGCCGGCGGGGAGCGTGCGGACGTCCCGCGGCGACTACGGCATCGGGTGGCTGGCCCTGCTCGCCGAGGCGCCGCCGTCGGCGGACTCGGTCGTGTTCGGCATGCATCCGCGCGGGTTCGCCGGCCATATGCCGCGCAGTGCCGACGTGACCCGCTACTACCTCCAGTGCCCGCCGGACGACGATCCGGAGAACTGGCCCGAGGACAGGGTGTGGGCGGAGCTCCAGGAGCGGCTCGGCGCGGAGGGCGCGCCGCCGCTGACGGAAGGGCGGCTGGTGGACAAGCGCGTCCTGGAGATGCACAACTACGTGGTGGAGCCTATGGTGTTCGGGCGGCTGCTGCTGGCGGGCGACGCGGCCCATCTGACCGCGCCCATAGCCGCCAAGGGCATGAATCTCGCGCTGCACGACGCCTTCCTGCTCGGCGACGGGCTGGTCGCCCGGCTCACGACGGGCGACTCCTCCGGGCTGGACTCCTACTCCGCCGCCTGCCTCGAACGGGTCTGGGACTACCAGGAGTTCTCGCACTGGCTGTCCGAGGTGTACCACGGTGTCTCTTCGGGCGACCCGTACCGCGCGGGCACCACCCTGGCCCGGCTGCGCCGCGTCTTCGACTCGCCGGTGGCGGCGCGGGCGTTCGCCGAGCAGTACCTCGGGCGGCCCGTCACACCCTGAAGGTTCCGCGTGCCGCCTCAGTCGTGCGGCGGGCGGTCGCTGAGCCGGTGGTCCGCCACGTTCAGGGCCTCGTCGACGAGGCGGCGCAGATGGCTGTCGCGCAGGGAGTAGATCACCCGCCGCCCCTCCTTGCGCGTGTCCACCAGACCGGCGAGCCGCAGCCGGGCGAGATGCTGGCTGACGGCGGGC
Organism: Streptomyces sp. SS1-1; assembly: GCF_008973465.1. Classification (NCBI taxonomy): domain Bacteria; kingdom Bacillati; phylum Actinomycetota; class Actinomycetes; order Kitasatosporales; family Streptomycetaceae; genus Streptomyces; species Streptomyces sp. SS1-1. The sequence continues at coordinate 991,009 of NZ_WBXN01000004.1, forward strand.
CTGGCCGCTCCGCACGCCTCGGTGAGCGTCGTGACGTCCGCCTCCCCGGCGGTGAGGGCGTGCAGCAGGGTGAGCCGGGTGCGGTCCCCGAGCAGGGCAAGGAGTTCGGCGGCCAGGGCGAACTGCTCCTCGCCCGGACTGCGCGGATGCGCACCGTGCGCAGATGACAGGTGCATGCGTGCGCTCATACGCACATAATGGCTCCGTGGGCGGCCGGCCGTCCACCTCCGCGCATCGGAAGGGGATCGCCGTGAGCGAGGGTCACCCGCAGGGGCAGGACGGACACCGGCATCCAGGGAAGCAAGGGGGCCCGCACACCCGGGCGCCCCTCCGGCACCGCCTCGCCCACCTCCTGCGCCCGCACTCCCACGAGACCGCCGACAAGCTGGACTCCGCCCTGGAGTCCTCGGCGCGCGGGATGCGGGCCCTGTGGGTCTCCTTGCTGGTCCTCGGGGTGACGGCGCTGGCGCAGGCGGTCGTGGTCGCGGTCTCCGGGTCCGTCGCGCTGCTCGGCGACACGGTGCACAACACCGCGGACGCGCTGACGGCCGTCCCCCTCGGGATCGCCTTCGTCCTGGGCCGGCGCGCGGCGACCCGCCGCTTCACCTACGGGTACGGCCGGGCCGAGGATCTGGCGGGCCTGGTCATCGTGCTCACCATCGCCGCGTCCGCGGTCTTCGCGGGCTGGACGGCCGTGGCCCGCCTGCTGGAGCCGCGCCCCATGCAGCATGTCCCGGTGGTGGCGGTGGCGGCGCTCATCGGCTTCGCCGGGAACGAGTGGGTGGCCCGGTACCGCGTCCGGGTCGGGCGGGCGATCGGCTCGGCGGCGCTGGTCGCCGACGGGCTGCACGCCCGCACCGACGGGTTCACCTCGCTGGCGGTGCTGGCGGGCGCGGGCGGCGCCGCCGTGGGGTGGCGGTGGGCGGACCCGGTCGTGGGGCTCGCGATCACGGCCGCGATCGTGCTGGTGCTGCGGGACGCGGCGCGCGAGGTGTTCCGGCGGGTGATGGACGCCGTGGACCCGGCCCTGGTGGACCGGGTTGAGCGGGCCCTGCGGGACGTCCCCGGCGTCCGGGGTGTCGGCGAGCTGCGGCTGCGCTGGATCGGGCACCGGCTGCGCGCCGAGGTGGCCGTGGTCGTGGACGGCGAGGCGACGGTGCGTCAGGCGCACGCGATCGCGGTGGACGCCGAGCACGCGCTGCTGCACGCCGTCCCCCGGCTCACGGCGGCGCTGGTGCACGCCGATCCGGCGCCGGTGACGGGCGAGGAGGACCCGCACCATGTGCTCGCGCACCACATGACGGCGTGAGACATCGCGCCTCAGCCCGCGGCGACGCCGAGCCCCTCCAGGACGACGGCGTTGGGCAGTTCGGCGAACGCCTTGCCGGGGACCAGCAGCTTGCCGCGCCGGCGGCCGCTGCCGACCAGCACGTACGGCAGGTCGACGACGGCCGGGTCGACGAGCAGGGGCCAGGAGGCGGGCAGGCCGATCGGGGTGATGCCGCCGTACTCCATGCCGGTCTCGCCGGTGGCGGTGTCCATGGAGGCGAAGGACGCCTTGCGGGCGCCGAGCGTACGGCGGACGACGCCGTTCACGTCGGCGCGGGTGGTGGACAGGACCAGGCAGGCCGCGAGCGTGGTCTCACCGCCGCGCTTCCCGGCGACGACCACGCAGTTCGCGGACGTCTCGAGGAGTTCCTGCCCGTAGTGCTCGACGAAGACGGCGGTGTCGGCCCACTGCGGGTCGGTGTCGACGTAGACGATCTGCTCGGCGGGGACGCTGCCGTGCCAGTTCCGTACGGCGTCGGCGACCGGGCCGATCAGGGCGTCGAGGCACTCGGGAGCGGGTGTGGCGGTGTCGAACTGTCCGATGGGTGCGTCCATGGCCGCACGCTAACAGGCGCCCGGCCGCCGTCGGAGGGACGTCTCAGCGTGCGGGCGGGACGGAGACGGCGAGCATCCACTCGGCCGGGACGTCGCCCTGGTTGCCGTACACGTGCGGGGCGTCGGCCTCGAAGGTGGCGCTCGCGCCGGCCGGGACGCGGTGGTCCACGCCGTCGACGGTGAGGGTCAGTTCGCCGGCCGTGACGTGCACGATCTCGACGGTGCCCACGGGGTGCGCGTCCGAGCTGCTGCTCTCGCCCGGCATCATCCGCCAGTGCCACATCTCCATCGGGCCGGGGGCCTCCGCCCCGGCGAGGAGCCGGCTGTGACTGCCGGCGTCGGTGTGCCACAGCCGGACGACCTGGTCGGCCGGGACGACCCGCACCTTCGGGCCCCGCTCGTAGTCGAGGAGCGTGGTGATGCTGACGCCGAGGGCGTCGCCGATCTTGACGACCGTGCCGAGGCTGGGGTTGGTGCGGGCCTGCTCGATCTGGATGAGCATGCCGCGGCTGACGCCGGCCCGGGACGCGAGCACGTCCAGCGTGAAGCCGCGCACCGTCCGCCAATGCTTGACGTTGCGTGCCAGGGACTGGGTCAGCAGGTCGAGGTCCGACACATTCCGTCCTTGCGGAGTCCAATATTTTAGATGACAGGGTCCACTGGACAGCACTACCGTGGGGTGCACCCGATCGTGCACGGAACTGTACTGCGAGGCTCTTGTGACAGCACTCTTCGCCCTGGCCACCAGTCTGCTCTGGGGTCTGGCGGACTTCGGCGGAGGCGTGCTGACCCGGCGCACCCCCGCGCTGACGGTGGTCGTCGTCTCGCAGGCCATCGCGGCGGCCGTGCTCGGCGTGATCGTCCTGGCCACGGGTGCGTGGAGCGAGGCGGGGCCGCGGTTGTGGTGGGCGGTCGCGGCCGGCTTGGTGGGCCCCGTGGCCCTCCTCTGCTTCTACAAGGCGCTCGCGCTCGGCCCCATGGGCGTGGTCTCCCCGCTCGGCACGGTGGGCGTGGCCGTCCCGGTCGGGGCGGGCCTCTTCCTGGGCGAGCGGCCCGGTCTGGTGCAGACGGCGGGGATCGCGGTGGCGGTGCTCGGAGTGGTCCTGGCGGGCGGGCCGCAGCTGCGGGGCGCTCCGGTGCAGCGGCGGGCGATCCTGCTCACGCTGGTCGCGGCCTTCGGCTTCGGCACGGTCTTCGTCCTGGTCGCGGAGGCGTCGACCACCATCACCGGGCTGTTCCTCGCGCTCTTCGTACAGCGCGTCGTCAACGTCGGCGCCGGCGGCCTCGCGCTGTACGTCTCGGTGCGGCGGGGGGCACCCGCCCTCCCGGACGGCGCCTTCCCCTGGCACTCGCTCCCCGCGCTCGCCTTCGTCGGTCTCGCCGATGTCGCGGCGAACGGCACCTATGTGGTCGCCGCACACCACGGCCCGGTGACCGTGGCCGCCGTACTCGCCTCGCTCTACCCGGTGGTGACCGCCCTGGCGGCACGCGGCGTACTACGGGAACGCCTGGCCGGCCTACAGGCGGCGGGGGCGGGGCTGGCCCTGGTGGGAACGGTACTGCTGGCGGCGGGCTGACCGGGGCGGGCCGCGCCGGGCCGTACCGAGCGCGCCGACGTGGGCGCGTGCTGCCGCCGCGGACTGATCCGTGTCGGCTGTGCCGGGCGCATCCTCGCGTGCGGTGCTGTCGGCGGCGTGCCAGGCGCATCCCCACGAGCACGGCCCCGCCGCCCGCAACCTCCCCCGACGAGCCGTACCAGGCTCACCCCCGCCAGCACGGTCCCACCCGCCGCAGCCCGCCCCGAACACCCCAGCCAGGCCCGCCCACATAGGCACACGCTGCCGCCGCAGGACCACCGCGCCGGCCACGTCTGGCCCACCTGCGCAGCACGATCCTGCCGGCCGCAGGCCTACCGCACCGGCCCCGCGCGGCGCACCGGCGAGCACAGCCCTGCCGGCCCCAGGCCAACCGGCACCGGCCGTGCCGTGCCGGGCCCGCGCCCGCGCCCGCGGGCAACGTGCCGCTGACCCGCCGGCGCCCCCGTCATGACTCGGTGGCCGGCTCCGCCAGTTCCGCGGTCGTCCGCTCGTCCAGTTCCGCCAGCCGGGCCACCGTCTCCTCGTCGAGGTCCGCCAGTGCCTGGAGCTGGCCGGGGGTCACACCGTCCGGTATCGGTACGGGCGCCGGGGTCCGCAGCGGTGGCTGCCAGCCGTCCTCGGAGGTCCAGCGCCGTACGACCCGGGCCGGCGCGCCCGCGACCACGGAGTGGTCCGGCACCGTGCCGCGGACGACCGCGCCGGCGGCGACCACCACGTTCCGCCCGATCGTCGCGCCCGGCAGGATCACCGCGCCGGTGCCGATCCAGCATCCGGGGCCGATCTCGACCGGCTCCATGCGCGGCCACTGCCGGCCGATGGGCTCGTGCGGGTCGTCGTAGGAGTGGTTGGTGGAGGTGACGTAGACGTACGGGCCGAAGTAGCAGTCGCTGCCGATGGTCACCGTCGTGTCGGCGATGACGTGGCTGCCGCGGCCGAGGACGACGCCGTCGCCGATGCGCAGGATCGGGTCCGGGCCGAGGTCGAGGTCGGGCATCAGCCCTGCCGTCAGGGTGACCTGCTCGCCGACGATGCAGTGCGAGCCGAGGTGGATCCACGGTTCGCCGAAGACCGTGCCGAGCGGGAAGGCCAGCCGGGTGGCCTCGCCGAGGGAGCCGAACCGGAAGCGGCCCGGATGCTCCGCGGTCACCGAGCCCGTGCGCTGCGCCCACGCCCAGCCCGCGTGGACGGCGCGCTGCGCCAGTCGGCGTCGCCAGGATGAGAACGTGTTCTTGCGCTTGGGCACGGCCTCACGGTACTGAGCGTTCGCGGCCGTGATGAGGCCGAGGGCCTGTGATCTTCGCCCTACCAGGTGGCGTACGGTGCGCGGTGTCGACGACGTTCACGGTGAGGAGAGGGCGATGACGGACAAGGCGCTGGTCATGGGGATCGCGGGACGGGAGCCGAGGATCGACGGGTCCGCGTTCGTGGCGCCGACGGCGTCCGTGATCGGGGACGTCACCCTGGAGGCGGGCGCCAGCGTCTGGTACGGCGCGGTGGTGCGCGGCGACGTCGAGTCGATCTCCGTCGGGGAGCGGGCCAACATCCAGGACAACTGCACGCTCCACGCCGACCCGGGTTTCCCGGTGCGCGTGGGCGCGCGGGTGTCGGTCGGGCACAACGCGGTCGTGCACGGCGCGACCGTCGAGGACGACTGTCTCGTCGGGATGGGCGCGACCGTGCTGAACGGCGCGGTCATCGGGGCGGGCTCGCTGGTCGCCGCGCAGGCGCTGGTGCCGCAGGGGATGGTCGTGCCGCCGGGGTCGCTGGTGGCGGGCGTGCCGGCGAAGGTGAAGCGGCCGCTCACCGAGGAGGAGCGGCAGGGGGTCACGCTCAACGGCACGATGTACGCCGAGCTCGCCAAGGCGCACCGCGAGGAGCACGAAGGGCGCGGCTGAGTCCGCCGCGCCCGCCGCGCCGGGCCGGGGGCGCTCAGTCGCCCGCGGGGACCGGCGCGGGCTCGGCTTCCTGGTGTGCGGCCCCCGCCTTGGCGGCCTTGCGCTTGACGATCAGGAACGAGGCGAGGCCGATCAGGACCGCCGCGACCAGCCCCAGCCAGGAGAAGCGCTTCAGCCAGGACTCGGCGACCACGCCGACGTAGTAGATGACGGCGGTCGTGCCGCCGGCCCAAACGATGCCGCCGAGCACGTTCGCGATCAGGAACTTCCAGTACGGCATGCGCAGGACGCCCGCGAGGGGTCCGGCGAAGATGCGCAGGAGGGCGACGAACCGGCCGAAGAAGACCGCCCACATCCCCCACTTCTGGAAGGACCGCTCGGCGGTCGCGACATGCCCCTCGCTGAAGTGCCTGGGGAACTTCGCGCCCAGCCAGGCCAGCAGCGGCCTGCCTCCCTTGCGGCCGATGGCGTAGCCGATGGAGTCACCGATGACCGCGCCGGCGCTCGCGCAGGCGCCGAGCACGAACGGGTCGATCTCACCGTGCTGCGAGGCGAGCAGGGCGGACGACACCAGGATGATCTCGCCGGGCAGCGGGATGCCCAGGCTCTCCAGTCCGATGACCAGGCCGACCAGAAGGTAGATCGCCAGCGGGGGCACCGTTTCGAGCCATTCCTGGACGTGCAACGCCGCTTCCTCTCGTGTGCCTGACCCTGCGTTCCCGGGCGCCCGCTGTGCGGTGGGCGCGCATCGGGGAAGCCTACCCGCTCTGTTGGACGTCCCGGGCGGCGCCCGGGTTGCGTCCGCACCGACTCATGACAGGCACGCGAGCCGGTCGGCCGTTCGCGGCGGCGTCGCTCAGCCGTTCGACCGCAGGGTCCAGGTCGCCGTCATCTCGCCGGTCAGAGCGCCGTCCGCGCGCCGGATCTCGATCGTCACCGGGAACTCGGGCCGCTCGCCCGCGTCCAGCTGCGCGACGACGTCGGCGGCCGGGCGGCCGAGGGTCGCGGTGGCCGTCACCGCTCCCATGGCGAGCCGGCGGTAGGCGATCTCGGCGCCGACCGCGAGCGGCACGGCGCGGGCCAGCTGGTCCCCGAACGCGGACAGCACGAGGGCCCCGCCCGCGGCCTCGCCGAGCGCGAACAGGGCACCGGCGTGCGGCCCGCCCACGTGGTGGTGGAACGCGCTCTGGTCCGGCAGGAGCACCACGGCCCGCTCGGGGGTGATCTCCACGAACTCGAGGTGCAGGGTCCGGGCCATGGGCACGGCGGCGACGAGCAGTTCGCCGACGGACAGCTGGTCTGCGCTCATGGCCGTCACGTTACTCGCGAGTAAGGGCGGGGGACAGACGTCCGTGACGCACCCCTCACCCGGAACCGGGCACGGCGTCCCGAGCGCCCGTTCCCGGCCGTGACCTGCGCATCGGCTTGGCAAACCGGGGGCCGGACGGCGATAGTCGGCCGGTGACCCGCGCCGCCCCCGCTTCCCGCCGCTCGCGCCGACCCGCCTGGGCCGGCCGCAACTACAGCCTGCTGACCGCCTCGGCGTTCGTCACCAACCTCGGCAGCAACGGCGCGCTGATCGCCGCGGCCTTCGCCGTCCTGGAGGCGGGCGGCGACGGCGGTGACGTGGGCCTGGTCGCCGCCTCCCGGACCCTGCCCCTGGTGCTCTTCCTGCTGATCGGCGGCGCCGTCGCGGACCGGCTCCCCCGGCACCGGGTGATGGTCGCGGCCAACGCCCTCAACTGTGTGTCGCAGGCGGTCTTCGCCGCGCTGGTCCTCACCGGCGAGGCCGAGCTGTGGCAGATGATGCTGCTGACCGCGCTCGGCGGCACCGGCCAGGCGTTCTTCAGCCCGGCCGCCGAGGGCATGCTGCTGTCGTCGGTGCGCGGGGAGCAGGCGGGCCGGGCGTTCGCGGTGTTCCGGATGGCGATGCAGGGCGCGGCCGTCGGCGGCGCGGCGCTCGGCGGTGCCATGGTGGCGGCGCTGGGGCCGGGCTGGGTGCTGGCGGCGGACGCCGCCGCCTTCGCGGTGGCCGGGGCGATGCGGGCCCTGCTGGACGTCAGCCGGGTGGCGCCGCGCGCGCCCGGCGGCGGCATGCTCGCGGATCTGCGCGAGGGCTGGCGGGAGTTCGTGGGACGGCCGTGGCTGTGGGGTGTGGTCGTCCAGTTCTCCGTCGCCAACGCCGTGGTCGCCGCGGCCGACGCGGTCTACGGTCCGCTCGTCGCCCGGGACCACCTCGGCGGGGCCGGCCCGTGGGGCGTGGCCTTGGGGTTCTTCGGCGCGGGCACCGTGGCCGGCGCGCTGCTCATGACGCGCTGGCAGCCGCGCCGCCTCCTCCTCGCCGGCACCCTGTGCGTCTTCCCGCTGGCCCTGCCGTCCGCCGCGCTCGCCGTGCCGGTCCCGGTGGGCGCGCTGTGCGCGGTGATGTTCCTGACCGGCGTGACGCTGGAGGTGTTCGGCGTCTCCTGGATGACCGCGCTGCACCAGGAGATACCGGAGGACAAGCTGTCCCGCGTCTCGGCCTACGACTGGTTCGGCTCGGTCGCCATGGTCCCGCTGGCGACGGCCCTCGCCGGCCCGGCGGAGACGGCGTTCGGGCGCACGCCGGCGCTGTGGGGCTGCGCCGCGCTGATCGTGCTGGTCACCGCCGCGGTCCTGTGCGTGCCGGACGTCCGCAATCTGCGCCGCCGCGGCAAGCCCGTGACGTCGGGCGGCACCGGCGCCCCGGCGGGCACGGAGGCCCCGGCCGAAGGGATCGGCTGACGGCACCGGCCCCTGATCGCATGGCTCGCGGACGGTCAGCCGATGCCGAACGCCCCCTCGGGCGGCTCGGGTGACGGGACGGCGTCCTCGTCGCGCACCGGACGCGCCGCCCCCATGAAGGCCCGCACCCCGGCGCCGTGCTCCACGCGCGCGGGGAACGCGTCGCCCGCGGTCAGCCGGGCCAGGGCGGCCGTGTCCACGGGCCGGTGCGCGGCGACCAGGACCGCGTTCCCGAAGCGCCGCCCGCGCAGCACGGCCGGTTCGGCGATCAGCGCGAGCTCCTCGAAGACGGTGGCCAGGTTGGCCAGTTGGGAGCGCAGGAAGGCGAACGGCGCGGCGTCGGCGAGGTTCGCGAGGTAGACCCCGTCGCCCCGGAGCACCCGGGCGGCGGCGCGGGCGTACTCGACGGACGTGATGTGCGCGGGCACCCGGGAGCCCCGGAACACGTCCGCGACGAGCACGTCGGCGGACTGCGCCGGGGCGGCGTCGAGCCAGGCCCGCGCGTCGGCGGCGTGCGCGGTGATGTCGGCGCCCGCGGGCGTCGGCAGATGCTCCAGGACGAGGTCCAGCAGCGCGCCGTCGAGTTCCACGACGTGCTGCCGGGAGCCCGGCCGGGTGGCGGCGACGTACCGGGGCAGGGTGAGCGCCCCACCCCCGAGATGCACCACGTCCAGGGCGCGCCCCGGCTCCGCCACGACGTCCAGCGCGTGCCCGACCCGGCGCACGTACTCGAACTCCAGGTGCGTGGGCGCGTCGAGATCGACGTACGACTGCGGGGCGCCGTCGACGGTGAGCAGCCAGGCCCGTTCGCGGTCGACGTCGGGCATGAGCTTGGCGAAGCCGTGCCCGGTGGCACCGGCGACGGGTCTGGAGTCGTTCACTCCCCCATTGTGGGCGCCCCCGTCCCGCCACCGGCACGGGGGCCGTGCGCCCCGGTCCCGTCACCGGCACGGGGGCCGTGCGCCAGGCAGTCCCGGTCGCACGGCCCCCGGTCCGTCATACGACGGCGGTCACCGTCCCGGCCCCGACGGTCCGGCCACCCTCACGGATGGCGAACCCGAGACCGGGCTCCAGCGGCACCTCGCGCCCCAGCTCGACCGTCATCGTCACGGTCTCACCGGGCCGCGCGACGGCCGCCTCACCGAGGTCGACGTCCCCCACCACGTCCGCGGTGCGGATGTAGAACTGCGGCCGGTAGCCGGTGGACAGCGGCGTCGAGCGACCGCCCTCCCGGGTCGACAGGACGTACACCTGCGCCGTGAAGCGGCTGCGGGGCTCCACGCTGCCCGGCGCGGCCACCACGTGCCCGCGCCGGACGGCGTCCCGGGGGACGCCCCGCAGCAGCAGCGCCACGTTGTCCCCGGCCTGGGCCTCGTCCATCGGCTTGCCGAAGGTCTCCAGGCCGGTCACGACGGTCTCCACGCCGGCCCCGAGCACCTCGACCCGGTCGCCGACGCGGACGGTCCCCCGCTCCACGGCGCCGGTGACCACGGTCCCCCGGCCGGTGATGGTCAGGACGTTCTCGACGGGCAGCAGGAACGGCGCGTCGACGTACCGCTCCGGCATGGGCACATAGGTGTCCACCGCGTCGAGCAGCGCCTCGACGGCCGCCGTCCACTGGGGGTCGCCCTCCAGCGCCTTGAGCCCCGAGACCCGTACGACGGGCGCGGCGTCGCCGCCGTAGCCGTGCTCGCTGAGCAGGTCCCGGACCTCCAGCTCGACGAGGTCGAGCAGCTCCGGGTCGCCGGCGTCGGCCTTGTTGAGGGCGACGACGATGTGGTCGACGCCCACCTGCCGGGCGAGCAGCACGTGTTCCGCGGTCTGCGGCATGATGCCGTCGAGGGCGGAGACGACGAGGATCGCCCCGTCGAGCTGGGCCGCGCCGGTGACCATGTTCTTCACGTAGTCGGCGTGGCCCGGCATGTCGACGTGCGCGTAGTGACGGGTGTCGGTCTCGTACTCGACGTGCGCGATGTTGATCGTGATGCCGCGGGCCGCCTCCTCCGGCGCCCGGTCGATGCGGTCGAACGGCACGAAGGTGCCGGAGCCGCGCTCGGCCAGGACCTTGGTGATGGCGGCAGTCAGCGTGGTCTTGCCGTGGTCGACGTGTCCCATCGTGCCGATGTTCAGATGCGGCTTGGTACGCACGTACGCCGTCTTGGACATGGGTGTACTCCGAAGTCTGACGTCTCAGGACGTCTCCGTGGGAAGAGCGGGGACCCCGTGGAACCGCCGACCCTCCCCCTGCGGGGTCCGCCGGACGTTCCGGAGAGGGTCAGCTTCGGGCGCCGTCGACGGCGGCCAGGAAGACGAGGACGGCAGCCTTCGGCGTATCCGCGACTGCGGATGCGGCGAGAACGAAGGCGTACCGGAACATGACGTCGATCATCGCCGAGGCCGCCCCCGGCGTCGAATGGTTTTCCGCCGCCCGCGCAGGGCCTTCAGGCGCCGATGTTCTTCAGCGCCTCACGCACGGACAGCGGGGCGAACCGCCCGCCCTCGCGCGCCAGGAAGTCCCGTACGGCCCCGGGGTCGGTCTTGGCGTACTCCCGCAGGCACCAGCCGATGGCCTTGCGGACGAAGAAGCCGGGGTGCCCGGACTGGCGCAGGCAGTAGGCGAACAGGCGCCCGGCGTCGGTGCGTTCCCTGTAGCGGAGCTGGTGCAGGAGGGCGGTGCGGACGACCCACAGGTCGTCGTCCTCGATCCAGGCGTCCATGTCCTCGGCCAGCGAGGCATCCGCCTCGACGAGCCCTCCCACGACGTGCGCGGCGAGCGCGTCGACGGTGTCCCACCAGGACACCGTGGACACCAACTGCCGGGCCACCGGCAGGAACCCGGAGGACAGACGCGTCCCATGCCGGCGCAGATAGTCGACGGCGAAGTACTGGTACTCCCGCTCCGGCAGCCGCCAGCAGCGCAGCGCGACGGCGGCGCAGTCGCGTTCGCCGGGGCGCGGGGTGCCCTGGACGACGGAGCGCGACAGGGCGCGGCGCTCCGGCGACGGGATGCCGAGGAACGGGGCGACGTCCTTCATGTACGCCCGCATGGCGGCGGCCCGCTCCGGGTCCGCGGCGGCGGCATAGGTGCTGGTCAGCCGCTCCATCACCGTGTCGGCCACCTCGCTGTGCGGGACGTCCGCCGCTTCCGCGCCAGTCGTGCTCATATGACGACCATACGGCGATCACATGTCCCCTTCGGTTACTGTCGCCGAATGCTCGACGATGCCACCACCCGCTCTGGGGGCACCGCGACGGTCTCTCCCCGGGCCGTCACCACGGAGCTCACCGTCCCCGTCCCCTCGCTCACGCCCGCGCCCGCCGGCCTGGCCGCGCGCTGCGGCAGAGCGCTGCTCTCGCCGTGGTCACGGCTGTCCGCGCTCGTGCTCCTGCTGGCCGCTGCCGGGTGCTGCGTGCTGCTCTTCGAGCCGCAGAGACTCCTGTCGGACGGCTGGCCGGCGCACCTCGGGGGCGCGGCGGCGATCGTGCTGTTCGCGGTGGCGTACGGCCTGGTCACGGTGGCGTTCGTGCCGCGTCCCCTGCTGAACCTGGCGGCGGGCGCGCTGTTCGGCTCCCAGCTGGGTCTGGGCGCGGCGATCGCGGGCACGGTGCTGGGGGCCGGGATCGCCTTCGGGCTCGGCCGGCTGCTGGGCCAGGACGCGCTGCGGCCGCTGCTGCGCGGCCGGGTGCTGAAGGCGGCGGACGGCCAGTTCAGCCGGCACGGCTTCCGCTCGATGCTGGCGGTGCGGCTCTTCCCGGGTGTGCCGTTCTGGGCCGCGAACTACGCCGCCTCCGTCTCCCGCATGGGGTACGTCCCGTTCCTGCTGGCGACGGCGCTCGGCTCGATCCCGAACACCGCCGCGTACGTCGTGGCCGGCGCCCGTGCCTCCACGCCGACGTCGCCCGCCTTCCTGATCGCGCTGGCCTGCATCGCCGTACCGGCGCTGGCCGGCGTGGTGGTGGCCTGGCGCAAGCGCCACCACCTGCGCGGCCGCTGAGCGCCGCCGTCGCTCACACGGCCTCGAGGACCATCGCGTTGGCGAGTCCGCCGGCCTCGCACATGGTCTGCAGGGCGTAACGGGCGCCGCGCTCCCGCATGGCGTGCACCAGGGTCGTCGTGAGCCGGGTCCCGCTGGCGCCGAGCGGGTGGCCGAGCGCGATCGCGCCGCCGTGCACGTTGACCTTGGCGAGGTCCGCGCCGGTCTCCTGCCGCCAGGCGAGCACGACGCTGGCGAACGCCTCGTTCACCTCGAACAGGTCGATGTCGTCGATCGACAGGTGCGCGCGGCGCAGCACCTTCTCGGTCGCCGGGATCACGCCGGTCAGCATGAGGACGGGGTCGGAGCCGGTGACGGCGAAGCTGTGCAGCCGGGCGAGGGGCCGCAGGCCGAGGCGGGCCGCCGTCTCCGAGGACGTGATGAGCACGGCCGAGGCGCCGTCGTTGATGGGGCTGGCGTTGCCCGCGGTGACGTTCCACTCGATCTGCGGGAAGCGCTCGGCGAACACCGGGTCGTGGTAGGCGGGCTTGAGTCCGGCGAGGATCTCGGGCGTGCTGCCGGGCCGGACGCACTCGTCGCGCGCGACGCCGTCGAGGGGCGCGACCTCGGCGTCGAACAGGCCGTTCTGCCAGGCCGCGGCGGCCCGGTGGTGGGAGGAGACGGCGAACGCGTCCATCTGCTCGCGGGTGAGGGACCACTTCGCGGCGATCAGTTCGGCGCTGATGCCCTGCGGGACGAGCCCATCGGGGTAGCGGGCGGCGATGCCGGGGCCGAAGGGGTCCTTGCCGGGCGGCACGTTCGACCACATCGGCACCCGGCTCATCGACTCGACCCCGCAGGCCACGACGAGGTCGTACGCGCCGGAAAGGACGCCCTGGGCGGCGAAGTGCACGGCCTGCTGGGACGAGCCGCACTGACGGTCGACGGTGGTCGCCGGGACCGTCTCGGGGAACCCCGCGGACAGGGCGGCGTAGCGGGTGGTGTTCATGGCCTGCTCGCCGACCTGGTCGACGGTGCCGCCGATGACGTCGTCGATCAGCGCCGGATCCACCCCGGAGCGCTCGACGAGGCTGCGCAGGGTGTGGGCGAGGAGTTCGACGGGGTGGACGTGCGCGAGGGAGCCGTTCGGCTTGCCCTTGCCGATCGGGGTGCGTACGGCTTCGACGATGACTGCGTCTCGCATGGTGCGGGCCTCCTTGGCGCGCGAGCCGATTACCGGTGAGCATGATCGCCGGTGAGCACAATTACCGGCGAGCACGATTACCGGCGAGTAGGAAATCTGGACTCACCATAGCGCCGTAGGTTGGAAATTCAAACCCACGGGCGCCGCGCCCCTCTGAGCCGTCTTAGCCGTCTGAGCCGTCTGAGCCATCTGAGCCATCTGAGCCGCAAGGTTGGAAAACCGGACGCTCGACTCCCTAGACTGACCGGCATGGCCGCCACCAAGGACCCCCGCCCCTGCTCGATCGCCGACACGCTGGCCCTCGTCGGCGAGAAGTACTCCCTGCTCGTCCTGCGCGAGGTCTGCCTCGGCAACGGCCGCTTCGACCAGCTCGTCCGCAACATCGGCGCCCCGCGCGACGTCCTCTCCACCCGGCTGCGCCGCCTCGTCGACGCCGGGATCCTCACCAAGCGCGCGTACAGCGAGCGGCCGCAGCGGTTCCAGTACCGGCCCACGCAGGCCGGCCTCGAGCTGGAGCCGGTCCTGATGACGCTCATGGCCTGGGGTGACCGGCATCTGCGCCAGGACGACGACCGCCCCATGGTGATCGAGCACAGCTGCGGCAACGAACTGCTTCCGGTCGTCACCTGCCAGGCATGCGGTGAGACGGTCCGGCACGAGGACCTCACCGCGCACCCCCAGGCAGCGGGCTGGTCGGTGTCGGGCCCGACCGCCGCCTGACGGCCCCCAGCACGCCGAGCCCCTGTGGCAGGGGGTTCACCCGAGGGCGCTACGCTGCCCCTCGACAGCCGCGATCACCGCGCCGACGACGCGGGTCCCCGCGCATCCCCTGCCACGATCAGCACTTGGACGCCGTAACGTCATGTCTTGGTTTGAATCCCTCATCCTCGGACTCGTCCAGGGGCTGACCGAATTCCTCCCCGTGTCCTCCAGCGCCCATCTACGGCTGACCGCGGCGTTCTCGGGCTGGGAGGACCCCGGCGCGGCCTTCACCGCGATCACCCAGATCGGCACCGAGGCGGCGGTCCTGATCTACTTCCGCAAGGACATCGGGCGGATCATCCTGGCGTGGGTGAAGTCGCTGACGAACAAGGAGATGCGGCGCGACCACGACGCCCAGATGGGCTGGCTGGTCATCGTCGGCTCGATCCCGATCGGTGTCCTCGGCCTGACGCTCAAGGACCAGATCGAGGGCCCGTTCCGTGATCTGCGGGTCACGGCGACCATGCTGATCGTGGTCGGCATCGTCATCGGCATCGCCGACCGGCTGGCGGCCCGCGACGAGTCCGGCGGCCGGCACCGCGCCGCCAAGCAGCGCAAGTCGCTGGAGGACCTGAACGTCAAGGACGGTCTCGTCTACGGCTTCTGCCAGGCCATGGCGCTCATCCCCGGCGTGTCCCGCTCGGGCGCCACCATCAGCGGCGGCCTGTTCATGGGCTACCAGCGGGAGTCGGCGGCCCGCTACTCGTTCCTGCTCGCGATCCCCGCCGTCCTCGCCTCGGGCCTCTTCGAGCTCAAGGACGCGCTGGAGAGCGATCATGTCGCCTGGGGCCCGACGCTCTTCGCCACGGTGATCGCCTTCGCCTCCGGATACGCGGTCATCGCATGGTTCATGAAGTTCATCTCGACCAAGAGCTTCATGCCCTTCGTCTACTACCGGGTGGCGCTCGGCCTCGTCATCATCGCCCTGGTCGCGGCCGGCGTCCTCAGCCCGCACGCGGCGGAGTCGTCGGGCTGAGCCGTCCGACTCGGCGGTGAGCAAACGTTTTTGGTCGTATTCGTGACCAAAGCCATACGTGGCGTGTAGCCGTCCGGTAGCGCACGGTCAGTGCCAACCCCTAGGCTTGACACCATGTCCCCCAGTCCCTTACAGCCTGGTTCCGTGCGCTCCGCCGCCGAGGTGAACGAGGCGATCCGTGCCCTGTGGATGCGCGCGGGCGGCTCGCTCTCGGCCCAGGAGCGCGAGGAGTACGAGCTGCTGGTGGTCGAGTGGGCGGCCGCCATCCGCGCCGAGGTCGTCAAGGCCGCTTGAAGGGGCGAGAAGCTCAGGACTGATGGACCGTCATAGCGTGCTTCAGCGGCCGTCGTGTCCACAGGGCCAGGTCACTGCTCGTCGCCACGGCCAGCGTCAGCCCGGAGGGCGAGAAGCCGGCCGCCCGCAGCTCGGTGCGGGCGGTGTCGTGGATCCACCGCTCGCCCTCCCGCCCGGCCCGCGACAGCAGCACACCCTCGCCGGACCGCACCGGACCCGCCACCTCCAGACTCCAGCCGTCCTCGGTCGTGGTGCGCAGCCCGCCGCCGAACAACCCGGCGACACGCACCCGGCTCCCGGCGATCGGGCCCAGTCCGGGGCAGGAGAGGCCGGACGCCTCGTCCGGCAGGGCGTCCTCGGGGTCCGGGTCGTCGTCCTGGGCGAGCCTCTCACCCGTCACGGCGTCGAACAGGCCGTGCGCACTGTGGGAGACGGCCAGCACCAGATCGTGACCGCTGTCGGGGTGCGTCGCGAAACCGATCCCGACGAGCCCGCCGACGGGCACGGCGTACGCGGGGGCGCACACACCTCGCCAGGGGTCGGGGGAGGCGCCACGGGGGCCACATGCGTCACGGCCCCCATGATCCACCCCCGGATCGGCCCTCTCAACGGAATTGACGGTTCACCGCCCCTCCCAGGCCCCCTCTCCGACCCCCCGCTCCCGGGCCTCCAGCAGTTCCTCCCCGTGTTCCAGGGCCCAGCGGCCCAGTGCTGCCATCGGGCCCTCGACCAGGCTGCGGCCCAGGGCGGTCAGGGCGTACTCGACGCGGGGCGGCACTTCCGGGTGGGCGTGGCGTTCGATCAGGCCGGTGGCGAGCAGGCGGTGCAGGGCCTCGGTGAGCGCCTTGTCGCTGATGCCGCCGATCGCCGTGCGCAGCGCGTGACGCCGGCGCCGTCCCTCGCCGAGCGCCGCCAGGACCACCGGGTCCCAGGTGTGGGTGAACAGGTCCGTGGCCGCGCGCACCCGGCAGTCGGCGACGAACTCCTGGCAGTGGGCGTCTTGTTCCGTCATGGCGAGGCCATCATCCCCCGCGCTCACGCACCGATCGGTGTGCGTGGGCTCGCCTAGCGTCCGTCGGCGGCGAGAAGGCCGCAAGGCCGCTGACCGACGAGAGAGGCGAGTTCATGCGTATCGGGATTCTGGGAACGGGGACCCTCGCGACGGCCCTGGCCACGGGCTGGACACGGGCAGGGCACGGGGTGGCGCTGGCCGGGCGGTCGCGGGCGAAGGCCGAGCGCATCAGCCGGCGACTGGGCGGCGCGGCCGAGGCCGTCGCGCCGCGCGAAGCGGTCGACGGGCGGGACGCGGTGCTGCTCGCCGTGACGTGGGACGGGGTGGAGGACATGCTGCGGCTGGCGGGCGCCCCGGACGGCACGCTCGACGGGACGCCGCTCATCGACCCCACGAACGCCGTGGCCCACGGTGTCGGCACGCTCCTCGTCGGCCCCGGCGACTCGGCGGCGGAGCGGATCGCGCGTCTCGCGCCGGGCGCCCGGGTCGTGAAGGCGTTCCACCTCTTCCCCGCCGACCGGTGGACCCCCTCGCCCGGCACCACCGGGTCCCCGGTGACGGTGGCGATGTGCGGGGACGACCCGGCGGCCCTGAAGGTGGTCGGCGACCTCGTGCGGGACGTGGGCGGGACCCCGGCGACGCTGGGAACGCTGGACCGGGTCCGTCAGTTGGAGGAGGTGGCGGGGTTCGTCATCGCTCTGGCCTTCGCCGGTGTCGACCCCAACTCGGCGGTGCCCGTGGTCGCCTCCCCCGCCCTCCCCGAGGCGTAGTACGCACCGGATATCCGCGTCCGCCCTCTTGGCGCATCGCGTCCCATGCCCAACACTGAGCCGATGACGCAGCGTGGGGAGATCGCCACCCTCAGGGACCGGCTGGCCGTCGACGAGCTGGTCACCGCGTACGCGGTGGCCGTGGACGACGGCGACTGGGAGGCGTACCGCGGACTGTTCGCCCCGGCCGGCCGCGCCGACTACCGCTCGGCCGGGGGTGTCGAGGGGGACGCCGGGACGGTCGCCGGGTGGTTGGCCGAGAGCATGGGGGCCTTCTCGGTACGGCAGCATCTGATCGTCAACCGCCGGGTGCGCTTCGACGTCCTCGAGCAGGACGTCGGGGACACCGCTCGGGTGGGCGCGGACTATGTGAACCCGATGCGGCTGGCCGGGGGCGAGGAAGCCGGGCCGCCGGACTTCGTCAGCGGCGGCCGGTACGCCTTCGCACTGGTGCGCACCGACGACGGCTGGCGTCTGCGCGAAGTGGTCGTCGAGGAGAAGTGGCGCCGCCCGCCCGGCCGGACCGCGCCGGCCGGGACCGCCTGACCGGCGGCGGCCGGCTGTCCGGCCGCCGGTCCTGTGCGCACACTGGAGGGACCACGGGGTAGGAGGCGCTGCATGAAGACGATCAGTCGCTGGCTCGCCTCACCGTGGCGGCGCTCGGCCATCGCCGCCCTCCTCGGCGCCCTGCCCGTGCTCGCCTTTCCCCAGCCCTCGCTCTGGTGGTTCGCGTATGTCGCGCTGATCCCGTGGATCGCGTTGCTGCGCGGTGCGCCGACCGGCCGGCGGGCGGCGCACGACGGCTGGTGGGGCGGGTTCGGCTTCATGCTGGCGATGCACCACTGGCTGCTGCCGAACCTGCACGTCTTCACGTTCGTCATCGCCGCGCTGCTGGGCGCGTTGTGGGCACCGTGGGGCTGGCTGGTGCACCGTCTGCTCGGCACGGGTCAGGCTTCGCCGCGGGCCACGGCGGCGCTCGTGCTGGTGCCGTCGGGCTGGCTGCTGATCGAGCTGGTGCGTTCCTGGCAGGGTCTCGGCGGGCCGTGGGGCGTGCTCGGCGCCAGCCAGTGGGAGGTGCGTCCGGCGCTGCGGCTCGCCTCGGTGGGCGGGGTGTGGCTGATCAGCTATCTGGTGGTCGCGGTCAACGTGGCGCTCTCCGTGCTGCTGACGGAGCGTGCGGCGCGTGTCCCGGCGGTGGCCGGGCTGACCGTGGCGGCCGTGGGCACGTCGGCGGCCTGGATGTGGGCGCCGCGCCCGAACGTCGACCAGCGGGTGCGGATCGCGGTCGTGCAGCCGGGCGTCGTGAAGGGCCCGGACGCGCGGTTCGACCGTGAGGAGCGGCTGACCCGCGAACTCGCGGGGCAGGACGTCGATCTGGTCGTGTGGGGCGAGAGCAGCGTCGGTTTCGACCTGGCGGACCGGCCGGACCTGGCGCGCCGGCTCGCGGCCCTGTCCCGTGAGACCGGCGCGGACGTCCTGGTGAACGTGGACGCGCGGCGCTCCGACCGGCCCGGCATCTACAAGAGCTCGGTCCTGGTCGGCCCCGACGGACCGACCGGTGACCGCTACGACAAGATGCGGCTGGTGCCGTTCGGCGAGTACATCCCGCTGCGCTCCCTGCTGGGCTGGGCGACCTCGGTCGGCAAGGCGGCCGGTGAGGACCGCAGGCAGGGCACCGAGCAGGTGGTGATGGACGCCGGGCACGGGCTGCGCGTCGGCCCGATGGTCTGCTTCGAGTCCGCCTTCGCCGACATGAGCCGCCATCTCGCGGACGACGGCGCCGAGGTGCTGATCGCCCAGTCGGCGACGTCGACGTTCCAGCAGAGCTGGGCGCCCGAGCAGCACGCCTCGCTGGCCGCGCTGCGGGCCGCCGAGACGGGCCGGCCCATGGTGCACGCGACGCTGACCGGGGTGTCCGCCGTGTACGGCCCGGGCGGGGAGCGCGTCGGGTCCTGGCTGGGGACGAGCGAGAGCGCGAGCGCCGTCTACGAGGTGCCGCTGGCCGACGGTGTCACGCCGTACGTCCGGTTCGGCGACTGGCCGCTGCACGCGGCGGTGCTGATCGTCGCCCTGTGGTGTCTGGGCGAGGCGACGCGCGGTCTGCGGCCCCGGTTCAGGCGGCCTGCTCCTGAACCGCCCGTACCACCCGCTCACACAGTTCGTGAGTCGCCAGGGCGTCCCTGGCGCTGAGCACCTTGCCGGCCCGCACGGCGTCGAGGAAGGCCAGCGCGACCTGCTCGATGCCGCGCTGGCGGGCGACCGGCACCCAGTCGCCGCGCCGCCGCACGGTCGGCTGGCCCTTGTGGTCGACGACCTCGGCGAGGTTCAGGACCTGCCGCTTGGTGTCCTGCCCGGAGACCTCCAGGATCTCCTCGGTGGAGCCGCTGAGCCGGTTCATGACGCCGAGCGCGGTGAAGCCGTCACCGGAGAGCTGCAGCACGACGTGGTGGAGCAGCCCGCCCTCGGTGCGGGCGCGCACGGTCACGTCGTCGACCGGTCCGGGCACCAGGAAGCGCAGGGTGTCCACGACGTGGATGAAGTCGTCGAGGATCATCGCGCGCGGTTCCTCGGGGAGCCCGACGCGGTTCTTCTGCATGAGGATCAGCTCGCGCGGGTGGTCGGCGCACTGCGCGTAGCCGGGGGCGTAGCGCCGGTTGAAGCCGACGGCGAGGCTCACGCCGCGTTCCTCGGCGAGTGCCACCAGCCGCTCGGAGTCGGCCAGCCGGTAGGCGAGCGGCTTGTCGACATAGGTCGGCACCCCGGCCTCCAGCAGCCGGGTCACGATCTCCGGGTGCGCCACGGTCGAGGCGTGCACGAACGCGGCGTCGAGCCCGGCGGACAGCAGCGAGTCCAGGTCGGCGTGGCGCCGGTCGTCCGGGAGGTGCAGGCCGTCGGCGACGCGGGTGAGCGTGGCGGGCGTACGGGTCTGGAGGTGCAGCTCGACCCCCGGCTGGACCCCGAGCACCGGCAGGTAGGCCTTCTGCGCGATGTCACCGAGTCCGATGCAGCCGACCTTCACGGGGTGTGCTCCTTGGGTGGTTGCCGTCCGGGGTCTTCGGGGCAGCATACGGCGCCTGTGGTGGCCGCCAGTCGGCGATGCCCTCGAAGCCCTTCAGGAACAGCAGTGGCGCCGCCTTGGACACGGCGGCCAGCGCTGTGTTCCGTACGGCGACCGGGACCCTGCCGGTCATCATGTTGAGCCGCGCGGCCCGGACGGCCTGGCGGGCGATGGCCGTCGTCCGCGGAAGGCGGGCGGCGGTGTAGGCGGCGAGGTCGTCGGCGTGATGGGCGAGGACGACCGCGTCCTCGACGGCCTGGTTGCCGCCCTGCCCCAGGGTCGGCGGCATGGCGTGGGCGGCGTCCCCGACGAGGGCGACCCGGCCGCGGTGGTGGGCGGGCAGGGGCTCGGCGATGTGGTGCACGTCGTGCCGCAGGACGTCGTCGGGCCGGGCCGCGTCGAGGATCGCGGGGACCGGGGCGTGCCAGTCGCCGTAGCGGCGCAGCAGTTCGGCACGCTCGTCGTCGGGGGCGTGCCCGCCGGGCGGGGTGACGGCGGCGGCGTAGGCGTACACGCGTCCGTCCTTCAGCGGATGGGAGCCCCAGATACGGCCCGGGCCCCAGGTCTCGTGGGAGGCGAAGTCGGCGCCGGGCACGAGGATCACGAGCCGCCAGGTGGTGAAGCCGGAGTAGACGGTGCCGGGGTGTCCGGGGAAGAGCACGCCCCGGACGGCGGACCGGATGCCGTCGGCGGCCACGACCAGCTCGGCCTCCAGCTCGCCGTCCGGGGTGCCGACGCGGGCGGGGCGTCCGGCGTCGCCGGGGTCGGTGACCGTGGCGGCGGTCCCCGTGCGTACGGCGGTCGCCGGGAGCCGTGCGGCGAGGCTGGTGACGAGGGTGGCCCGGTGCAGCAGGACGAGGGGGCCGCCGAAGCGCCGGGCCACGGCGTCGGCGTCGGTGCGCGCGAGCCAGCGTCCGGACGGGGTGCGCAGGCCGCCGTCGCCCTGCCAGGCGGCGAGGTCGCGGATCTCGTCTCCGGCGCCGATGACGTCGAGGGCGCGCAGGGCGTTGGGCGCCAGGGAGATGGCGGCGCCGACCGGTTCCAGGCTGGGGGCCCGCTCCAGGACGGTGACGGCCCAGCCCTTCTGGTGCAGTGCGGCGGCCGCTGTCAGACCGCCGATGCCGCCGCCGATCACGACGGCCCGCCTCGTGGGTGCCATGGCTCCTCCAAAGGTGACGTCCCTCTGACTACAGGTGTAGTTGCCCGCTCCTCGACCGTACTACAGACGTAGTGAACCCGGTAGGTTGACCTTCATGTCCGTACGCACCCCGTCCGCCGCCCGCGCCGATCTCGTCGCCGACACCGCCCTCGCGCTGCTGGCCGAGCGGGGCATGCGCGGGCTCACCCATCGGGCGGTCGACGAGGCGGCGGGGCTGCCGCAGGGCTCGACGTCCAACGTGGCCCGCACCCGGCAGGCCCTGCTGGAACTGGCGGTGCGCCGGCTCGCCGAGCGCGAGGCGCGGGTGCTGGCACTGGAGGAGATGCCGGACCCGCGCGACGGCCTCGACGCCCTGGCCGAGGGACTGGCCCTCGCGACCCACCGCTCGCTGACCCGCAACCGCGAGCTGACACTGGCCCGCTACGAACTGGCCCTGGAGGCCACGCGCCGGCCCGAGCTGCGCACGTACTTCGACGCGACCGGCCGCCGCTTCCGCGACCAGCTCGGCGCGCTGCTGACCGCGGCGGGCTCACCGGCCCCCGACCGGCATGTGCTGTCCCTCGTCGCCTGGGCGGACGGACTGATGTTCAGCTGTGTGGCCGGCTCCTTCAGCTCCGAGGTGCCGAGCCTGGACGAGGTCCGGGCGGGACTGCGCGAACTGCTCGCCGGGATGTCCGGCGCCTGACCCCGTCCGGGAAACTCCTGGCCACCGAAGCCGAGTTGGGCGATCATGCTCCGATGACGACCGAACGCCGTGAACCGTCCACCACCGCCGACGAGCGCACCATGCTGGAGGGCTGGCTGGGCTACCACCGGCAGACCCTGGCGTGGAAGTGCGAGGGCCTGACCGAGGAGCAGCTGCGCACCGCCTCCGCCGAGCCGTCCGAGCTGACCCTGATGGGGCTGGTCCGGCACATGACGGAGGTGGAGCGCAGCTGGTTCCGGCGGGTCCTCGCCGCCGAGGACGCGGGCCCGGTCTACTACAGCGACGCCGACCCCGACGGCGAGTTCCACTTCTCCCCCGCCGACTCCTGGAAGGACGCCTACGAGGGCTGGCAGGCGGAGATCGACCGGGCCCGGGAGCACGCGGCGCGCTTCGGCCTGGACGACATCTCGGAGGGCGCCCACGCCCGCACCGGCGAGCGCTACAACCTGCGCTGGATCTACACGCACATGATCGAGGAGTACGCCCGGCACAACGGCCACGCCGACCTGCTGCGCGAGCGGATCGACGGCGCGACCGGCGAGTGACGTCACCCTGAGGAGGCCGGGGCCGCCCGTATGGGGCCGGAGATCACCCGTGCGGAGCAACCTGCGCCTGTCCGCGCTCCGGCCGGCCCCGGCACCCACCAGAGTGGAGCGAGTGCATCGATCGACGACCACCGCGACCCTTCTGGTCACCGCGGCCGTCTCGGCCCTCACGGGCTGTACGACGGTCCAGGCCCCGGCGGCCCCCGCACCCCGGGCGACACCCGCGCGGCCCGCCCCGCTCCACCCGACCGGGCACACCCGGCCCGAGGTCGTCCAGGCGCCGGCCTCCGAGGCGCTGGCGCTCATCGGCCCCTCCCGTCGCCCGGATCCGGCGAGGTCCGCCGCGCCGCCGGCACCGTCGCACACCTCCCGGCCGGCCCCGGCGGCCCCCCGCCCGCAGCCGCAGCGGCGGGCCCCGCACCACCCCGGCGCCGACACGCCACGGGAACCGCGCGTCACCGTGCCGGACGTCGCACGGCAGCTCCCCGGCGAGGCCGGAGCGAACGCCGACGTGTGCGCGCTCGGCCGGAAGTACGGCGGCTGGCGGCCGGACAGCCAGGAGGCGCGGATCTGCGACCAGGCGTACGGCCGGTGAGCCGGACCGGCGACGGCACCCGCCGGCCGCCCGGACGGACCCGGCACGGGGCCGCCTGACCGGGATCGCCGGCACGGGCGGCTAGCGTCGGCGGGGACCCAGCCGACGAGGGCCCGGAGGACGCGGTGACGGAGCGACAGGAGCGCACGGCATCCGATGCCGTGCTGACACGGATCGGGCAGGTCGTCCTGCTGCACCACGCCGGTGACCGCGAGGAGGCCCGGCGCCGCCTGCTCGACCTGTGGACCGAGCTGGGCGCGGACGGCGACCCGCTGCACCGCTGCACCCTGGCCCACTACCTGGCCGACACCCACGACGACCCCGTCGACGAACTGGCGTGGGACCTGCGGGCGTTGACCGAGGCGGAGAGCGCCGGGGACGCGGGCTCCCCCGGGTCCTGTGGAAGCGCCCCCGCGCTGAAGGCCCTGTACCCCTCGCTGCATCTGAACCTGGCGGCCGACTACGTCAAGCTCGACCGCGCCGAGGCGGCACGGGCCCATCTGCGCCGGGCGCGGGGCGCGGCGGGAGCGCTGGGGGACGACAGCTACGGGGACGGGGTGCGGGCGGAGATCCGCCGGCTGGAGCGGCGCCTGGGCGGCACCCCGTAGCCGGCGGCCGCGGCGGATCAGCCCAGGTCCGGGATGCGCCAGTCGATCGCCTCGTGACCCTGCAGGGCCACGGCCTCGTTGATCTGGGTGAAGGGACGGGAGCCGAAGAACTTCCGCGCCGACAGCGGCGAGGGGTGGGCGCCCTTGACGACCACGTGCCGTGTCTCGTCGATGAGGGGGAGCTTCTTCTGCGCGTAGTTCCCCCACAGGACGAATACCGCGGGGTCGGGGCGGCTCGCCACGGCCCGGATCACGGCGTCGGTGAACTTCTCCCAGCCCTTGCCCTTGTGCGAGTTGGCCTCGCCGGCGCGGACCGTGAGCACGGCGTTGAGCAGCAGGACGCCCTGCTGGGCCCAGGGCATCAGATAGCCGTTGTCGGGGATGGGGAGGCCGAGCTCCTCCTGCATCTCCTTGTAGATGTTGCGCAGGGACGGCGGGGTCTTCACCCCGGGGCGGACCGAGAAGCACAGCCCGTGGCCCTGGCCCTCGCCGTGGTACGGGTCCTGGCCGAGGACGAGCACCTTGACCTTGTCGTACGGCGTCGCGTCGAGGGCGGCGAAGACCTCCTCGCGCGGCGGGTAGACGGGACCCTTCGCCCGCTCCTCCTCGACGAACTCCGTCAGCTCCTTGAAGTAGGGCTGCTGCAGTTCGTCACCCAGAACCCCGCGCCAGGACTCGGGCAGCATGGCGATGTCGGTCACGTCAACTTCCTTACGGTGTGCGGTGGACGGTGTGCGGTCCACGCGGCCGGTGGCCGCTGTCGGTTCTCCGAACCTACAGGCGCCCACTGACAATCGCCTCGCGGACCGGACGTCCCGGCCGGTGCTCCGGTGAAGGGCGTGACTACCAGCTCGTCTTGCGGTACAGCTCGCCCATCATCATGATCGTCGACGGGTCGAGGGCCCGCTCGGAACCGGAGATCTCGGTGCTGGAGGCCACGTACTGGCGGCCCTGCCACAGCGGCAGCAGCCGCGCGTCGTCGACGAGGATGCTCTGGGCCTCCTCGAAGTCCTTGACGACGTTGGCCCGGTCGCTCTGGGCGCGGGAGCTGGGCAGCAGCGTCTCGGTGATCTTCGGCGTCACATAGGGCGTGCCGAGGGCGTTCTGGTCGCCGACGAAGGGCGCGATGAAGTTGTCGGCGTCGGGGAAGTCGGGGAACCAGCCGCGCCCGAACACCGGGTACTCACCCTTCTGGTAGCCGGAGACGTACGTCTTCCACGGGCGGCTCTTGAGCGTGATCCTGAACAGCCCGGACTTCTCCAGCTGGCGCTTCAGCTCCGTGAACTCGGCCTTGGTGGCGGAGCCGTAGCGGTCGCTGGTGTACCAGAGGGTGAGCGCCACGGGGGTCGTGATGCCCTCCTCGGTGAGGATCTTGCGGGCCTTGGCCTTGCTGGGGTCGCCGAAGTCGTCGAAGAAGCCGGTGGTGTGGCCGGTCAGGCCCTTGGGGACCATCGAGTACAGCGGCTCGACGGTGTCCTTGTAGACCTTGTGGGCGATGGCCGGGCGGTCGACGAGCTGGGCTATGGCCTTGCGGACGGCGGTCTTGCCGGCCGTGGGGTCCTTCGGGTTGAACACCAGGTAGTTGATCTCGGTGCCGAAGCCCTCGGTGATCTGGAGCTCGTCCTTGTCGTCGGCCTGGAGGTCGACGATGTCGTCGGCTTCGAGACCGCGGAAGGCGACGTCGAGCTCCTTGTCGCGCAGCGCGCCGACCATGGTGGGCGAGTCCTGGAAGTAGCGGATGGTGACCGCGTCGTTCTTCCGCTCGGCGTACCCGTTGTAGGTGTCGTTCTTGACGAGTTCGGCCTGCTTGCCCTCGTCGTACGACTGGAGGTTGTAGGGGCCCGACCCGACGATCGAGCGCTCCTCGCGCAGCTTGCCGGCCGGGTACTCCTCGGGGTCCACGATCGACATGGCGGGGGTGGCGAGCACGAACGGGAAGGTCGCGTCGGCCTTGTTGAGGTGGAAGACGACCTCGCGGTCGTTGAGCACCTGGACGCGGTCGAGGCTGCCGAGCAGACCGGCCGGGCCGCCGTTGACGTTGATCTTCCGGATGCGGTCGATCGAGTACTTCACGGCCTCCGCGTCGAGCTTGTGCCCGTCGGAGAACTTCAGGCCCTCGCGCAGTTCGCACTGGAACTTCTTGTTGGAGCCGTCCGTGAAACGGCACTCCTCCGCCGCGTCCGGTTCGGGCGCGCTCGCCCCGGAGGGGTAACTGAGCAGCGTCTGGTAGATGTTGCGGAACAACTCCCAGGAACTGTCCCAGGCCGCAGCGGGATCGAGGGTGCTGGGGGCGGCCGTCGTCCCCACGATGATCGGGCCCTGCTCCTCCGAGGAGTCGGACGAGAGAACCCCGCATCCAGCCACCAGGGACGTTATGGACGCGATGGCCGCCACCTGCCGCAGGCGTCGGATCCGCTTGAACACGCGCACGCTCCTCGATCTGCCATACCAAGGGTCGGCAAAACATACCGCAGGCTCACGGCCTGTGAACCTCTCGTCTTGGGAGCACTTTCGCGCATCTGGTTTGACTACGTTGTCAGGGAGTCACCGATCGTGCGATACGCCGAAAAGGGCGCCCCTGTCGTACAGCGGCGCCCTTGTCGTACCGGCGGATGACCGTGCCGGAGCGGTGTGGGATCAGCCCACGCCGGCGTTGAGGAAGATGCCGCCGTCGACGACGAGCGTCTGCCCGGTGACCCAGTCGGACTGTTCGGAGGTGAGGAACGCGGCGGCGCCGCCGATGTCCGACGGCACACCGAGGCGGGCCAGCGGGTAGGCCGCGGCGGCCTCCTCCTCGCGGCCCTCGTACAGGGCCTGGGCGAACTTCGTCTTCACCACGGCCGGCGCGATGGCGTTGACCCGCACCCGAGGCGCGAACTCGTGCGCGAGCTGCTGGGTGAGGTTGATCAGCGCGGCCTTGCTGACGCCGTAGGCGGCGATGAACGGCGAGGGCGCGATGCCGGCGACGGAGGCGATGTTGACGATCGCGCCGCCGTTCTCCTTCTGCCAGGCATGCCAGGTCTTCTGCGCGAAGCCGAGCGCCGAGATCACGTTGGTCTCGAACACCTTGCGCGCGACCCCGAGGTCGAGGTCGGCGATCGGCCCGAACACCGGGTTCGTACCGGCGTTGTTGACGAGGAAGTCGATCCGGCCGAAGGCCTCCATGGCGCGCTCGACGGCGACGGCCTGGTGGGCCTCATCATGTGCCTTGCCGGCCACGTACACGGCCCGGTCGGCGCCGAGTTGCTCGACGGCCTCCTTGAGGGCGTCCTCGTTGCGGCCGGTGATGACGACGCGGTCGCCGCGGGCGACGAGCGCCTCCGCGACGCCGTAGCCGATGCCTCGGCTGGCGCCCGTGATGAGGGCGACCTTGCCGGAGAGTGCGGGCAGTTCAGTCATGTCGGTGTCTCCCCGGTCCTAGTCGAGCGGTCCGCCGGCCACGTACAGCACCTGGCCGGAGACGAAGCCGGCGGCCTCGCCGGTGAAGAAGGCGATGGCGTTGGCGATGTCCTCGGGCTCACCGACGCGGGCCACCGGGATCTGGGTGGCGGCGGCGGCCTTGAAGTCCTCGAAGCCCATGCCGACCCGGTCGGCGGTGGCCTTGGTCATCTCGGTGGCGATGAAGCCGGGGGCGACCGCGTTGGCGGTGACGCCGAACTTGCCGAGCTCCTTGGCGAGGGTCTTGGTGAAGCCCTGCAGACCGGCCTTGGCGGCGGAGTAGTTGACCTGGCCGCGGTTGCCGAGCGCGGAGGACGACGAGAGGTTGACGATCCGGCCGAAGCCCGCGTCCACCATGTGCTTCTGGCAGGCCTTCGACATCAGGAAGGCGCCGCGCAGGTGCACGTTCATGACGGTGTCCCAGTCGGAGACGCTCATCTTGAACAGCAGGTTGTCCCGGAGCACACCGGCGTTGTTGACGAGGATCGTCGGGGCGCCCAGCTCCTCGGTGATGCGGGCGACCGCCGCCTCGACCTGTGCCTCGTCCGACACGTCGCAGCCGACCGCGAGGGCCTTGCCGCCGGCCGCGGTGATCTTCTCCACGGTGTCCTTGCAGGCGGCCTCGTCGAGGTCGATGACGGCGACCCGCTGCTCAGTGGTGGACATCAGTGACTCTCCTCGGGTGAGCGACCGCTTAGTACCTTCGATGCACGTGACGCTAGAAGTCCTGGCACGCGGTGTCAACGGCCACCGCGCGCATGTGATCCATTACCCGTCCCGTCACCGCACCAGCCGGTCGAGCAGCCGTTCGGTCTCGGCCGCCGGGTCGAGTGTGAGCCCGGTGTGCACGGGCCCCGGCTGCACGACGGTCGAGCGGGGCGCGATCAGCCAGCGGAAACGGCGTCCCGCGTCGTCGCCGGCGGCCTGCCCCGCATCCTCGGCGGTGCCGCAGACCCGCTCGACCGCGTCGAGGGTGGCCCGTACGCCCGCCACGTCGGCGTCCGGGTCCAGGGCGAGCAGCCGCCGCTCGTCGAGGTGGGTGCGGGCGCCCAGGTAGCCGCGGGCCCGGCAGTAGACGAGGACGCCGGCGTTGACGCACTCGCCCCGCTCGACCCGGGGGACGACCCGCAGCAGGGCGTACTCGAAGACGTCCCGTTCGTTGGCCTCGCCGCCGCGGATGATGTGGCGCTCGACGACGTGGCCCGCCATGTGGATGTGCCGCTCGCTCACGCGACCTCCTCGATCCCGGTGATGCGCTCGTGGACGGCGGCCGCGCGCGCGAGCAGCGGCCGCACATAGGCCCGCCGCAGGTCGTCGGCGGTGTCGAAGCCGGGCTCGCCGGCCAGCCAGGTCTCCGGGATCTCCGCGGTGACCTCCGTCAGCAGGTCCTCGGTGACGCGGGGCGCGAGGTCGGCCGCGGCGGCCGCCACGTCCGGCGCGAACCGGGCCAGTGCGTGGTCCGAGGCGTCGTAGGGGCGGGCGGCGGAGGCGTCGGCGCCGGGCCAGTTGTGGTGCCAGATCATCGTGGCGCCGTGGTCGATGAGCCACAGTTCGCCCTGCCACATCAGCAGGTTGGGGTTGCGCCAGGAGCGGTCGACGTTGTTCACCAGCGCGTCGAACCACAGGACGCGGCCCGCCTCCTCGGGGCTCACCTCGAAGGCGAGCGGGTCGAAGCCCAGCGCGCCGGAGAGGAAGTCCATGCCGAGGTTGGTGCCCCCGCTGGAGCGGAGCAGGTCCTGCACCTGCTGCTCGGGTTCGCCGAGCCCCAGCACCGGGTCGAGTTCCACCGTGACCAGCCGGGGCACCCGCAGGCCGAGCCGGCGGGCGAGTTCGCCGCAGACGACCTCCGCGACGAGTGTCTTGCGGCCCTGTCCGGCCCCGGTGAACTTCATGACGTAGGTCCCGAAGTCGTCGGCCTCGACGAGTCCCGGCAGCGAGCCGCCCTCGCGCAGGGGCGTGATGTAGCGGGTCGCGATGACTTCCTTGAGCATCGCCCCAGGTTACTGGCGCCGGCGCGCGGGTCCGGGGCCCGGTGCGCCGCCGCGCCGATAGCGGGCCAGGAGCGCTCGACAGCGGACCGACAGGGGTCGACAGCGGACCGACAGCTCCCCTTTACCCGCGCCCTAGGTCCGGCACGACAGGATTTCCGCAGCGTCTGAACAGGGGGTCCTCAGGGACCGTACCTCTCGGCAGATCACGAGTGACCGGAAGGAAACGTCAGCATGACCAGCGAATCAGTTCAGCCGAAGCCGGGCCCGAGCCGCCGTACCGTCGTGGCGGCGGTGGGTGCGGCGGGGCTCGCCGTCGCGCTGACCGCGTGCGGATCCGAGGACGAGGCGTCGGGCTCGTCCACGGAGCAGGGAGCGGCGGCGGGCGGCGGTGCCGCCCTCGCGAAGACGGCGGACATCCCGGAGGGCGGCGGCAAGGTCTTCGACGCCGAGAAGGTGGTCGTCTCGCAGCCCGCGGCCGGTGACTTCAAGGCGTTCTCGACGATCTGCACCCACCAGAAGTGCCCGATGACGGACCTCAAGGAGGACACGCTGTCCTGCGCCTGTCACGGCAGCCAGTTCTCCGTCCTGGACGGCAGTGTGAAGAAGGGCCCGGCGACCCAGCCGCTGGAGGAGAAGAAGGTCAGCGTGTCCGGCGACTCGATCACGCTGGCCTGACGCGCGGCGCCCGCGCCGGCCGGTCCACCACCTCGTCCGTGGTGACGACGCCGGCGACGAGCGCGAGGGTGGGGGCGATCATCGCGGGGGTGGACGAGGAGCGCACCCCGGCGATGGCGTCCCGCGGCACGACCACGACATAGCCCCGGTTCACGGCGTCGAGGACGGCGTTGGGCACGGCCACGTCGGCCGGGACACCGGCGACGACGAGCGTGCGGCAGCCGAGGTCGCGCAGCAGGGCGTCGGCGTCGGTGCCCTGGATCGGGGGCAGGCCGTGCATGCGGCGGACGACGAGGTCCAGTTCGGCGACCTCGATCGGCGCCGCCACACGGACCGCGTCGGAAGATCGCTGAGCTCGGCGTGCTGCGGCAACCACCGTTGCGTGGGGGCGGAGGACGACTCATCCTTTTCTGACGTGATGTCAGAGGATCTCTCCTCTGGCACGACGTGGGAGAAGAGGGGGCCGTATGACCGTCACTCAGCGCCGGGGCCGGAAGATCATGATGTCGCCGGGCGAGCTGGACGCGTTCCTCACCGAACAGCGCACCTGCCGGGTCGCCACGGTGTCCGCCGACGGCTTTCCGCATGTGAGCGCCCTGTGGTTCGCGTGGGACGGCACGTCGCTGTGGCTGTACTCGGTGGTCCGCAGCAAGCGGTGGGCCGATCTGCGCCGCGATCCGCGGGTGGCGATCGTGATCGACACCGGCGAGGAGTACGAGCAGCTGCGCGGGGTGGAGCTGTCCGGCACCGTCGACTTCGTGGGCGAGGCCCCGCGCGTGGGCGAGCTGTGCGCCGAACTCGACGTGCCGGAGACGCTGTTCGCCCGCAAGAACTTCGGCATCGAGGAGATGCCGCACGACGGGCGGCACGCCTGGATCAGGCTGACCCCGGAGAAGGTCGTGTCCTGGGACTTCCGGAAGCTGGGGGCGGCCTAAGGAACAGCCCTTAGCGGGCTTCTCAGACGGACTCCGCCGCCGAGCGCAGGGCCTGCACCGCCGCCCGGATCGACGGGCGGCGGTCCGCGTCCGCGCGCCAGACGGCGTAGATGTGCCGGTGGACGCTCTCGCGGACCGGCACCGCCCGCACGCCGGGCGGCATGGGGTCGCGGCCGAGCCGGGGGGCCACGCAGACGCCCAGTCCGGCGGCGACGAGGGCCAGTTGGGTGTGGTGCTCCTCGGCGCGGTGGGCGATACGGGGCTCGATGCCCTCGGTGCGCAGGGTATAAAGCAGCCACTCGTGACAGAACTCGCCCTCGGGCCAGGCGACCCATTCGTCGTCCGCGAAGTCCTCCATCGTCACCTCGGCGCGCTCGGCCAGCGGATGCCCCTCGGGCATGGCGATCTCGACGCGGTCCTTGAGGATGGACGCCTTCGCCAGCCCCTCGGGCATCGGCAGGGGCTTGTTGTACCAGTCGAGGACGACGGCGAGATCGGCGTCCCCGCGGAGCACCGCGGCGACCCCGCCCTCGGGCTCCAGCTCCCGTGACCGCACGCGCAGCGCCGGGTGTTCGGCGCGCAGCGAGGTGAGCGCGGCGGGGAAGAGCCCGCGCAGGGCGGTGGGGAAGGCGACGAGCCGCAGTTCGCCGACCACCTGCCCGCGCTGCGCCTCCAGGTCGGACTGGGCCAGTTCGACCTGGGACAGGATGCGCGCCGCGTGCTCGGCGAGCAGCCGCCCGGCGTCGGTGAGCCGCACGCCCCGGCCGTTCTTGGCGAGGAGCCGCTGGCCGACCTCGCGTTCGAGCTTGGACATCTGCTGGGAGACGGCGGAGGTCGTGATGTGCAGTCCCTCGGCCGCACCACTCACCGAGCCGTGCCGGGCGAGGGCGTCGAGGGTGCGCAGGCGCTCCAGGTTCAACATGTAAGCGATGCTACGAGATATCGTGCGGTAAATCTCGCTTGTGCTACGAGATCCTTGTGCCGCATCGTAGGGCCATGACCACCGCCACCACCCCGCGCACCCCGGCCGCGGCCCCGGACCTCCCGCGCTCCCGCACCCGCCTCGACTGGCGTCTGCGGTTCGCCGCCCTCTCGCTGATCTGGGGCTTCAGCTTCCTGCTGATCAAGGTGGGCACCGACGGGTACGCCCCCTTCCAGGTCACGCTGGGCCGGCTGGTGTTCGGGACGGCGGTACTGGCGGCGGCCATGGCGGTCAAGCGGGAGCGGCTGCCGCGCGGGGCGCGGACGTGGGGGCATCTGGCGGTGGCCGCGTTCCTGCTGAACGCGCTGCCGTTCTCGCTGTTCGCGTACTCCGAGCTGACGATCCCGTCGACGCTCGCCGGCATCTGCAACGCCACCTCGCCGCTGTGGGGCATGGCCCTGTCGATGGTCGCCCTCTCCGAGGACCGGCCCACGCGGGTGCGGGTCGCCGGGCTGGGGATCGGTTTCGTCGGCGTGCTGACGGTGCTGGGCGCCTGGCAGGGCTTCGACGGGCTGGACGCCAAGGGGACGGCGATGGCCCTGCTGGCCTCGCTGAGCTACCCGATCGGCTGGATCTACGTCCGCCGCACCCTCGCCGGGAACGGCTCCTCGCACCTGGCGCTGACCGGCGCCCAGTTGCTGCTGGCCACGGTGCAACTGGCCATCGTCACCCCGCTGTTCACGTCCCTGCCAAGCCGGTTCGCGCTGCTCCCCCTCTTCGCGGTGGTCGCCCTGGGCGCGCTCGGCACGGGGCTCGCGGTGCTGATCCAGTACGGGCTGGTCGCCGAGGTCGGTCCGACGACGGCCCAGATGGTCACGTACTTCATCCCGGTCATCGCCACGGCGGCGGGCGTGGCCGTCCTGGGCGAGTCCCTCGCCTGGTCGACGCCGGTCGGAGCGCTGATCGTTTTGGCGGGCGCGGCGCTGACACAGGTGAAGCGGGGCGCTTGATCCTGCGGGGCGGGGTGCTTGACCCGGCGGGGCGAGGTGCGTGGCTGTGCGGGGCGGGGTGCGTGGCTGTGCTGGGCGGGGTACGTGGCTGTGCGCGCGGGGTGCGTGGGCGGGCGGGGCAACTGACCCTGACCTTGCGGGGCGGGCGCCTGGCCGTACGGGGTGCGGCCCCGACCCTGCGGGACGCGGCACCCGCCCCTGCGAGGTGAGGCACCCGGCTGCGCGGGCGAGGCACCCGATCCTGCGCGGCGAAGCACCCGGCCGTACAGGGCGGGGCACCCGAGCCTGCGCGCCCAGGCACCCACCTGCGCAGGCGAAGCACCCGACCCTCGGGACGAGGCACCCCGCCATACGAGCCGGGACACCCGACCCTGCGCGGCCAAGCACCCGACTACGCGGGGCACCTGACCCTGCGCAGCAAAGCACCCCGACGGTACGTGCGAGGCATTCGACCCTGCGGGACAGGGCACCCGGCCGTACGGGGCCGGGCGCCCCCGAAGAACTCAGACGTAGCTCCGCACCGGCGCCCGGCCCAGCGCCGCCGCCACCGCGTCCGCCAGGGGTCCGGCCTCCTCCGGGCGCAGGGTGGACGTGGTGATCCTGATGCCGGGCGGCGCCGCCGTGCGGAAGCGGGCTCCCGGGGCGACCGCCCAGCCCGCGTGCAGCAGCCGGGACACGGCCCCGGTCTCGTCGGGCACCTGCACCCAGACGTTCAGGCCGCTGCGCCCGTGACCCTCGACGCCCCGCTCGGCCAGCGCCCGCAGCAGCAGGTCGCGCCGCTCGCCGTACGCCGCCGCCACGGCCGCCGGGTCGTGTCCGCCGTCGGTCCACAGCCGTACCACCGCCCGCTGCAGCAGCCTGCTGACCCAGCCGGCGCCGAGGCGCTGCCGGCCGCGCACCCGGTCCACGGTGACGTCGTCGCCGGTGAGCACGGCGAGGCGCAGGTCCGGTCCGTACGCCTTGGCGACCGAGCGGACGAACGCCCAGTGCCGGGTCCCGCCAGCGAGGGGGTGCAGGGGCAGGTCGACGATCCCGTGCCCGTGGTCGTCCTCGATCAGCAGGACGTCGGGGTGGTCCCGCAGCACCGAGCGCAGGGCACGCGCGCGGGAAGCGCTCACCACGGCACCGGTGGGATTCTGCATGCGGTCGGTGACGATGAGGGCCCGCGCACTCGAGGCGAGGACGCGCCGCACGTCCTCGGGCAGCGGCCCCTCGTCGTCGACGCCCACAGGGGCGAGCCGCAGACCGAGCGCCGGGACCAGATCGAGCAGGGCGCGCCATCCGGGATCCTCGACGGCGACGGTGTCGCCGGGCTTGAGGTGGGCCGCCAGGACCCGTTCGATGGCGTCCAGGGAGCCGGACAGGACGGCCGACGGACCGGACGGCACGCCGTCGGCGTCGAGGGCGGCCCGTGCGAGGCGTGCCAGTTCCGGCTCCACGGGGTCGGCGCCGTAGAGGACGGACTCCCGGTCCCCCTGTTCGCCGGCGGCCGCGAACGCCCGCGCGAGCGACGGCAGCAGCGCCGGGTCGGGGTTGCCGCTCGCCACGTCCCGGACGCCCTCGGGCACCTCGGCCCCGGTGTACTCGCGGCCGGTCGTGGCGGGCCTGGGCCGTACCCGGCTGCCCCGCCGGCCCGCGGTCTCGATGACCCCGCGCTCCCGCAGGATGCGGTAGGCGGCGGCGACCGTGTTGGGGTTCACCCCGAGACCGGCCGCCAGCTCCCGCATGGGCGGGAGCAGTTGACCGGGCTCCAGCTCGCCCGTACCCACGCCGCGCTCGACGCTCGACGCGATATCCGTCGCGCGCCGCCCTTCGATCCGATATTCTCCTAGCACAAACAACATTATGCACTAGTGCAATGGAGAGCGCCATGCAGGTGACCCAGCAGCCGACCCCGCCGCCCGGCGCCTACACGCCGACGGACCGCACCGCCCCCACCCGCTCCGCGGAGCGGGCGTCCTACGACAGGGAGTTGGTGCACGCGATACTCGACGAGGCGTACGTGTGCCATCTCGGGTTCGTCCGCGACGGCGCCCCGGTCGTGCTGCCCACGCTGTTCGCCCGCGTCGGCGAGACGCTCTACGTCCACGGCTCGACGGGCTCCCGCCCGCTGCGGATGACCGGCGAGCCGGACCCCGGGCTGCCCGTCTGCCTGACGGTCACGCATGTGGACGCCCTGATCCTGGCCCGCTCCGCCTTCCACCACTCGATCAACTACCGCTCGGTCGTGGTGCACGGCACCGCCCACCAGGTGACGGACCCCGAGGAGAAGCGGATCGCCCTGGACGCCCTGGTCGACCACGTCGTGCCCGGCCGGTCCGCCGACTCGCGGCCCGCGAACAAGAAGGAGCTGGCGGCCACCGCGGTGATCCGCCTCGACCTGGACGAGGTCTCCGCCAAGCTCCGCACCGGCGGTGTCAACGACGAGCCCGAGGACCTGGCCCTCCCGCACTGGGCGGGCGTGGTCCCCCTGCGCAAGGGCTACGACACCCCCGTCGGCGACGCCGCCCTCGCCCCCGGCACCACCGTCCCGGACTACCTCGGCACCTCCTGAGCACCGCGCCGGACGGGGCCCCGCGCGATGGCGGGGCCCCCGCGGCTCACGCCGGACGCGGGCGGTCCCGCCGGGCTCCCCGTGCCTCCGCCAGCGCGAGCCCGACGACGGACCCGAGCATCAGCAGGGTGCCCAGGCAGGTCGCCGCCGTGAGCTGCTCACCGAGCAGGAGCACCGCGAGCACCGCCGCGCTGACCGGTTCGAGCAGCATGATCACGGACACGGTGGCCGAGCGTACGGCGGCCGCGCCCGCGAAGTAGAGCGCGTACGCGAGCGCCGTCGGCACCGCCGCGATGTACAGCAGGAGCCAGCCGACCCGGGCGGGCTCGGCCGCGTGCGGCACGAGCCCCTCCGCCAGCGCGAACGGCAGCAGGCACACACTGGTCACCGCGAAGGCCCACACGGACGTGGAGGCGGCGTCGGCCCCGCCGTCCCGGCCCCACTTGCGGGTGAGCAGCGTCATCACGGAGTATCCGGCCGCCGACAGCAGCGCCAGCAGCACACCGGCGGGCCGTACGGTCGCCCCGGAGTCGCCGAGCGCCATCACACCGAGCCCGGTGAGCGCGCCGGCCACGGCCGCCACTCCCCCGCGCCCCAGCCGCTCGCCCAGCATCAGCCGGGCGCCGAGCGCGATGAACACGGGACCGGCGCCGAGCGTGACGACGGTGCCCACGGCGAGACCCGTCGCCTCGACGGCGGCGAAGTAGGCGGTCTGGAAGACGGCGAGGCCCAGGCCCGTGGCCCCGGCCCGCAGCACCTTGCGCCGCAGCGGCGCGGGGCCGGCCGCACGGGTGCGCGGACGCATCGCGTGGACGGCGAGCAGCAGCAGGAAGCCGACCGCGCAGCGCCAGAAGGACAACGTGACCGGCCCCATGTCACTGGCCCGGTAGACCAGGGAGGCGGCGGCGCCCGCAGTGCCCCAGGCGGCACCGGCGACGGTCAGGAAGAGCAGGCCACGCCCGACGGGCAGGCCGGACAGAGCGGTGTTCGACACGAGTGGTTCTCCGCAGACTTCCGAAACGGTGGAGGACCCGGCTCAGCGGGGTCCCGGGGACGCGTCTGCGGGCAGCACGGCACCGCCCGGCACAACCGGGCGGACGATCCGGAGGGCCCGCCTCAGGCGGCCGGAGGCGGAAGAACGCGTGTCATCGGCATGATGGCGCACCTTAGGCGACGTTTTCCGGCTCGGACAACTCGGATTCGACCCCGCCGGACGCCACCGGAGCGGGCGCCCCCTTCGCGGGTGCCGACGACTGCGCGATGAAGGCGCCGGCCAGGACGACGACACCGCCGACGATCTGCGGGGCGGACAGGTGCTCGCCCAGCAGGAACCAGGCCAGCACGGTCGCGATGACCGCCTCCAGGCAGGCGACGACCCCGGCGACCTGCGGCGAGAGCCGCCGTACCGAGACCACGCCGGTGACGTAGGCGACGACGGTGGCGAGCAGGACGATCCAGGCCAACAGCAGCACGGCCGGTACCGGCGTGCCGTCCATGTGCGCGGTGCCACCGAGCACGCCCCAGTCCATCGTCCACGGGCGGGCGACGACGGTGAGCACGGCGGCGCCGACCAGGAGGCCGTACGCGATGACCCCGAGCGGGTCGGGGGCGTCGGCGCCGGAGTCGCTGCCCTGGTCGGACAGGACGAAGTAGCCGACCTGGCAGCAGGCGGCGCCGAGCGCGAGGAGCAGGCCGAGGGCGTCGAAACCGAGCCCCGCCCAGACCTCGACGACACAGGCGAGCCCGCCCACGGCGAGGACCACGCCCACGGCGGCGGCACGCGTGACGGGCCGCCGCTGCACGAACCGGACCCAGCCGAGGACGAGCGCCGGCGCCAGGTACTCGACGAGCAGCGCGACCCCGACCGGGATACGGGAGATCGAGGCGAAGTAGAACGCCTGCACACCGGCCACGCCCAGCAGTCCGAACCCGGCGAGCAGGGCGGGCCGCCGCCGGACCAGGGCCCGATGACGGACGGCCAGCGGCAGCATCACGAGGGCCGCGCCGGCCACCCGCAGCCACACCACGTGGAGCGGGTCCAGCCCCGCCTCGATCAGCGGCTTCGCCGCCACACCGGACCCACCGAAGGCGATCGCGGAGCCGATCGCCAGACCGAGCCCGATCCCTTTGCCGCGGCCGGTCAGGCCGCTCTCAGACGTGCGCACCGGCACATGATGACAGGCGTTGACATGAGCGTCATCCCCGGTGACACCTGTCTCGTTGGCTGGACACGGGGGACGCGCCCGGGGTGGCCCTCAGGTCGTGAACGCGCCGGGCTCCTTGTCGAGCCGGGCGCGCAACCCGTCCACGTCGACGCCGGCACGGCCCAGCACCTCCACGGCACGGGCCCCCGGGTCCCGGACGAGCGCCCCAAGCAGATCGGCACCCCGGGCCAGCGGGTCGCCGCGGCGGGCCGCGCCCAGACGGCAGTCGTGCAGGGCCTTCGCGGCGAGCGGGGAGAGGCCGTCGTCGTCCGGTACGACGGGCGCGGCCCCCGAGTCCTCCACACTGCCCTGCCAGCGCAGGCCGTAGCCGATGCTGCGCTGGACGAGGTAGCCGAGCAGACGGGCGACCTGCGGTCCGTCACCGAGGACGGCATGGACGTCGGGGTCCTGTTCGAGGAGCGAGTGCAGCAGATGGGCCGTGTCGACGTGCCGGTCCCGGTCCCGGACCGCCCGGCGGCGGGCGCCGGAGACCACCGCCGCCAGCTCGTCGCTGAGCCGGGCGGTGTCCTGGCGCCGGGAGTCCTGTTCCTGGGTGGACTGCCGGGGGATACGGGGCTGCACATGTTCACCCCATCAACTATTTCGCGGCTCGGCATCCACGGGGGGAACCATGTCGGCGTCCCACGGGAAGTGGACACGCGGGGCCGGAATCTCCTCCTTGCGGAGGAGATCAGACGGAACACGGCGGAGCGGCGCGCGCCGCCTTGCCAAACGGCTTCCGCGCGCCCCCGCCGCGAACGAGACCTGACGGTTCATCACTATGTGGCCTGAACGGCGCCGGGACATGGCGAAGCGCCCCGCGGATCGCTCCGCGGGGCGCTCGTGATGACGGCCGGGCTCAGTCCTCGTCGGCGAGGATCAGATACAGCTTCTTGCGGGCCTCGCCGATGACGGCGAGCGCCTTCTCGCGCTGCTCCTTGGTGCCGGTCTTCCAGACCTGACCGAATGCCTCCATCAGGCCGAACCCGGCCTGCCGGATCTCCCCCAGCGCCTCCCAGTCGACCCCTCGGGAAGCCTCTTCCCACGGGGCCTCCGGGCCCGCCTCGGCCGCCTCACGGCCCGCCTCGGTCAGGGAGAACAGCTTCTTGCCGCCCTCGCTCTCACTGACGATCAGACCCTCGTCCTCCAGCAGTTGAAGGGTCGGGTACACCGAGCCGGGGCTGGGCTTCCACGCCCCGCCGCTGCGCTCGGCAATCTCCTGGATCATCTCGTAGCCGTGCATCGGGCGGTCCTTCAGCAGGGCGAGGATCGACGCCCGTACGTCACCGCGCCGCGCCCTCCCCCGAGGCCCGCCACGACCCCGGGGCCCCCACGGGCCGGGGCCGAATCCAGGTCCGCCGAAGCCCTGACCGCCCGGCCCGAACGGCCCGAAGGCGCCACGGCGCCCTTCGAACCCGCCTCGGCCGCGGCCTCCGTGACCACCGTGTCCACGCTCGAATCCATGGGAACGCATCCCCATCACTCCATCCATCGTTCATCCATCTTTGATCTGTCGCGATGCCTCAACGATATATCGGAAACAGTCGACCGACAAGCCTTTCCGAACTGCCCGACCGGGAGCTCTGTCAGAGGCGGCGTCTAGTGTGCGGCGCTGTGGACGCTGCTGATCTCGAACGCCGGGCCCGGTCCTCCGCGGGCTTCATCCCTTCCTCCCTGGTCACCCGGCTGCTCGCCCGCGGCCATGAGCGGGAGGTGGAGGTGCAGGCCGCACGCGGGGAGTGGTTCTGCGCGCGGGAGTGGGCGCGGCGGCTGGGTGAGCGGCGGCAGCAGGAGCGGGCATCGGAAGTCCTCGCCCCCTATGTGGCGACGGGCTGGTGGCCGGCGGTCCGGGCGCGGGCCGAGCTGCTGGAGGACTGGGGCCGGGCCGAGGAGGCGGTCGCCCTGTGCCGGCCGTACGTGGAGCGCGGGAACAGGCTGGTCCTGCACTTCTTCGCCGGCCTGCTGACCCGTCACGGCCGGGGCGCCGAGGCGTTCGCGCTGCTGCGGTCCGGGATCGAGGACTGGTTCCTCGCCGAGGCCCTGGTCGACGCCGCCGGCGCGGCCGGGATGGACGAGGAGACCGCGGCGCTGCTGGAGGACCGGATCGCGTCGGCGGCCCCCGCCTGTGAGGACCCGGACTGTACGAACGTCCGCCTCGAGCCGTGGAACGCGATCGACCTGCTCGCCGCGGTCCGGGAGCGGCAGGGCAGGACCGACGAGGCGATCGCCCTGCTGGGCCGCCGGGACAGCACGTCGGTCAACGACCGCGACGCGCTGGCCGACCTGCTGGCCCGGCACGGCCGGATCGAGGAACTGCGCGCGTACGCGGCCTCGGAGTACCACGGGCACGCCGTGCGGCGTCTGGCCGAGGTGCTGGAGGAGCGCGGCGACGTGGAAGAGGCGATCGCCGCCTACCGGGACTTCGCCGGCCGGCCCGACGGCCTGTGGCATGTGGCGGTCCCGTTGTCCGAACTCCT
Source organism: Streptomyces sp. SS1-1 (assembly GCF_008973465.1). NCBI lineage: Bacteria > Bacillati > Actinomycetota > Actinomycetes > Kitasatosporales > Streptomycetaceae > Streptomyces > Streptomyces sp. SS1-1. The sequence goes on from NZ_WBXN01000004.1 coordinate 1,031,018, forward strand.
GGTCCGGTGCGGGCGGAGCGACGAGGCGATCGCGGTGGTGCGCGAGCTCGCCGACCGGCCCGGCGGCGCCGAGGACTGGGTCGTCGACCGGCTCTGCGACCTGTATGCCGAGCACGGCCGGGCCGAGGAGGGGCTGCACCACCTCGACGTCCTCAAGGCGCGCCGCGGCGGCGAGGAGGAGTGGCAGATCCTGCAGTTCCGGCTCGGCCTGATGGCCGGTCACGGTCTGCTCGACGAAGCGACCGAACTGGCTCGGAGCCACCCCGAAGGGGACACCTGGTACGCGGCCCGCGGCCTCGCCGGCCTGCTCGCCGCCGCCGGCCGCACCGAAGACGCCGTCGCCATGCTGGAACGGCACCCGGACGCGAACGCCTTGCCCCGCGCGGAGCGCCTGGTCGAGCTCGGTCGCGTCGAGGAGGCCCTGCGCGTCCTGCGGCAGCCCCCGCCAGGCGAGCCGGTCGTCATACCCCGCGCCGGCGACCGCTCCACCGAACCGCCCTTCTGAGCGGACACCGGTCCAGCACCCCCCGATTGGCCTTGGCCCTCCGCTCCCGGCACCGCCTACCGTCGGCGACATGCGCATTCGAATCGTCGACGCCTTCACCGACCGCCCCTTCTCCGGCAACCCGGCGGGGGTCCTCCTCCTCGACGCCTTCCCGGCGGACGCCTGGCTGCAGGACGTGGCCAGGGAGGTCAACCATCCCGAGACGGCGTTCGCGCACCGACTGCCCGAGGGCGGGGAGGCCGACTGGGCGCTGCGCTGGTTCACGCCCGCCGCCGAGGTGGCCATGTGCGGTCACGCCACCCTCGCCACGGCCCACGTCGTGCACAGCACCCGCACCCACGAGGGCCCCGTGCGGTTCGCCACCCGCAGCGGCGTCCTCGTCGCCACGCCCCGCGCGGACGGTTCGATCACGCTGGACTTCCCGACCGCCCCGCTGACCCCCGTGCCGCTGCCCGACGGGCTCGCCGAGGCCCTCGGCGCCGAGCCGCTGATCGCCTTCGACACCGGCCCGTACGTCGGCGACCTGCTGGTCGAACTCGCCGACGAGAAGACGGTCCGCGCCCTGGCCCCCGACTTCCGCGCGCTCGGCGCGCACTCCGAGCGCGGGGTCATCGCCACCGCCCGCGCCGAGGACCCCGCCCTGGGCCACGACTTCGTCAGCCGCGGCTTCTTCCCGAACGTCGGCGTCGACGAGGACGCCGTCACCGGGAGCGCCCACACCGCGCTCGCGCCGTTCTGGTCCGAGCGCCTCGGCAGCACCGAGCTGACGGGTCTCCAGGCGTCCATGCGCCCCGGCCACGTCCGTGTCGAACTGCGCGGCGACCGCACCCTGCTGAGCGGACGCGCGGTCACGGTCATCGAGGGCGAGCTGCACGCCTGAGGAGCCGCCGGGTACGGCGAAAGGGGGCGTACGAGCCGTTCGTACGCCCCCTTTCGCCGTACCCCCTCGTTACGTCTCCCGACGCGCCCGCCGGGTCAGGCCGTCGGCAGCCAGTCGACGCGGCCCGCCAGCAGGGCGTATCCGACGAACGCCCCGATGTCGAGCAGGGTATGGGCGACGACCAGCGGGCCCACCCGCCCCCAGCGCCGGTAGAGGAGGACGAAGACGACGCCCATCACCATGTTGCCGAGGAAGCCGCCGATGCCCTGGTAGAGGTGGTAGGAGCCGCGCAGCACGGAGCTGGCCACCAGCGCGGCGCCGGGCGTCCAGCCCAGCTGCCCCAGCCGCCGCAGCAGATACCCGACGACGATGACCTCTTCCAGGACGGCGTTCTGCGCGGCCGACAGGATCAGCACCGGGTACTTCCACCACACGTCCGGCAGCGCCTCGGGCACCACCGTCAGGTTGAAGCCGAGTTCACGGACGGCGAGGTAGAACGCGATCCCGGTGCTGCCGATCACCGCCGCGATCCCCGCGCCCCGGCCCAGGTCGAACCAGGGCCGCCCGCGGTCGAAGCCGATCGTCCGCATGCTCCGCCCCTCCCGCATGAGGAGGTGCGCGACCAGCGCGACGGGCACCAGCGCGCTGGCGATCCCGAACAGCTGCCAGGCCAGGTCCAGCCAGGGACGCCCGGGCGCCGCCGAGGCGTTGAGCGTGGCCGCCTGGTCCTTGAGGCCGCCCGGCTTCGTCACGGACCCGATGAAACTGATCAGGGCGGACACCCCGCTCGCGCCGAGCGAGAGCGCGAGGACGAGCAGCGTCTCGTCACGGAGGATCCGCCGTGCCGGCCGCTCGCGCGGAAAGGAATCGGCCAGGGGATCTGCCTCGCCCTGCACACCTGCCTCCAGTTGGCTAATCCCGTCTCATCCTGATCGCCGCCCCGCTAGGGTCTCGAAAAAAGCAACGAGGACCGTGCGGGGCCCGCCGTCGGGGGACGGGGTTCCGGTTCCGTACGGGGCGCACCGCCCGCACCGCCCCTCCGCCCGCCGCACGGCGGAGTGCGGCGCGGGAGCGGGCGGGGCGACAGGGAGGGGCACCACCGTCATGGGACGTCACAGCTTGCCCGATCAGTATGGAGCGGGCAGCGGCGACCCCCGTCGGCGCGCCTTCCGTCGCCGGCTGGCGCTGGTGACGGCCGTGGCGCTGACGGTGGCCGGCGGTACGGCCGCCGCGGTCGCGCAGGGCCTGCTCTCCTTCGGCACGTCGTGCCAGGACGACGCGGTACGGCTGAGGCTGCTGGCCGCCCCCGAGGTGGCGCCCGCGCTGCAGACGGCCGCCGAACGTGCCCGGCGTGCCGGTCTCACCTCGGACGGGCGGTGCGTGGCCGTGACCGTGATCGCCCGGGAGCCGCACCAGGTCGCCACGGCGCTGACGGCGGACGAGGACCCCGGCGCCGAGGTGTGGGTGCCGGACTCGCAAGCCTGGGTGCAGCGGCTCACGGCGAACGGCGGCAGCGCCGAGGTCTCCACGATCGGCCATGTCGCCACCTCGCCGGTCGGGGTCGCGATGGCCCCGGCCGCCGCGAAGTCGCTGGGCTGGCCGGACCGGACGTACACCTGGACGGAGCTGGCCGCGGCCACCCTGGGCGGCGGTCCCGTGCGGCTCGGGGCGGCCGACCCTGCGCGGAGCGCGGCCGGGCTGCTCGCGCTGACCCGGGTGAGCGCGGCCGCGGGCGCCGCGAAGGGCGGCGACACCCGCGCGGCGGGCCTGATGAAGGCGCTGTCGGAACGGGTCACCGACGGCGACGGGCAGGTCCTGGAGACGCTGCCGCGCGACACCTCGGACACCGAGTCGGCCAACCCCCGGCGCAACCAGGCGGTGATCCTCAGCGAGCAGGCCGCCTTCCGCTACAACGCGGCCACCGAGGACGCCCGTGACCTGGACTTCTTCTACCCGGAGGACGGGGCGCCGCGGCTCGACTACCCGTACGCGCTGCTCGACCAGACCGGGCTGACGACCGACGAGAGCCGGGCGGCGATCCGGTTCATGAGCTATCTCGACGACCCGGAGCAGCAGCGCCTGCTGGAGCGCCACGGCTTCCGCACGTCCGACGAGCGGGTGCCCGACGGCTTGGTCGAGCGGGCCGGCGGCAGCCCCTCCCAGCCGTACGCGAAGCCCGTGGACCGTCCGGCGACGGGGGTCGCGCTCCAGGAGTCGCTCGGCGTCTGGGAGATCACCGTGCGCAGCGCGCGGATCACCATGGTCGTGGACGCCTCCGCGTCCATGGCGGAGCGGGTGCCTGCGACCGAGCGGTCCCGTATGGACGTCACCAAGGCGTCGCTGCGCCGCGCGCTGGACACATTCACGGCGGACGACGAGATCGGCCTGTGGGACTTCTCCACCGCGCTGGACGGCGCCAAGGACTACCGCGTGCGCGTACCGGCCGGGCGCCTGGGGGACAGCGAGGGCGACGTCACCCAACGCGACCGCCTGGAGACGGCGTTCGGAAAGCTGAAGCCGGTGAAGGACGGCGCGACGGGCCTGTACGACACGACGCTCGCCGCGTACCGGGAGGCGACCAGGTCCTACGCGAAGGGCAGGTTCAACGCGGTGGTCGTCCTCACGGACGGCGTCAACGAGGACCCGGGCAGCGTCTCACGGGCCGGTCTCCTCGCACGGCTGGAGGAACTCGCCGATCCCAAGCGCCCGCTTCCGCTCATCATGATCGCGGTGGGCCCGGACGCCGACCGCGAGGAGGCCGACCGGATCGCGAAGGCCACCGGCGGCTCGGGGCACGAGGTGACGGACCCGGCCCAGATGGAGACGGCCATCCTGAAGGCGATCGTGAAGGCGGCGTCCCCGGACCGGCGGGGCTGACGGCGAACCGCCCGCCCCGCCGGGCGGTCCTCACACCGCCGGCACCGGCTCCGGCAGGCCCACCGGCCAGGTGTGCACGGGCTCGCCGCGGTGCATCAGCTCCCGGTAGCGCCGGGTGGTCGCGGCCAGCGCGGCGTCCCGGCTCAGCCCGGCCTCCAGGGCCCGGTGGAAGGTGGCCGCCTGCCAGGACGCGCCGTTGGTGCGCCGGCGGCAGCGCTCCTCGATGACGCCCAGGTAGAAGTCGCGGTCGGCCGGTTCGACCCCCCACGCGTCCAGCCCGGACGCCGCCAGCGGCAGCAGCTCGTCGCGGACGAGGCTGACGGCGTCGACCTCGGCCATGGCGCCGTGCCGTCCGCGGCGCGGCCAGCGCAGCCGGGCGTCGATGCCGTCCTTGCACGCGGCGTCGAAGTTGGCGGCGGCCGCTTCGAAGGGCATCCGGGTCCAGACGGGCCGCGTCTCCTCGGCGAGGGCGCGGACGACTCCGTAGTAGAAGGCCGCGTTGGCGATGATGTCGGTGACGGTGGGTCCGGCGGGCAGGACGCGGTTCTCCACACGCAGGTGCGGTACGCCGTCGGCGATGTCGTAGACGGGCCGGTTCCAGCGGTAGACGGTGCCGTTGTGCAGGACGAGCTCGGAGAGGGTGGGGGTGCCGCCGGCGTCCAGCACCTCGAGCGGGTCCTCGTCGTCGCAGATCGGCAGCAGGGCTGGGAAGTAGCGCAGGTTCTCCTCGAAGAGGTCGTACGCCGAGGTGATCCAGCGCTCCCCGAACCAGGTGCGCGGCCGTACGCCTTGCGCCTGGAGCTCGGGCGGGCGGGTGTCGGTGGACTGCTGGAACAGGGGCGGGCGGGACTCGCGCCACAGCTCGCGGCCGAAGAGGAACGGCGAGTTGGCGCCGACCGCGATCTGTGCGGCGGCGACCGCCTGGGCGGCGTTCCAGACGTCGGCGAAGCGGCCCGGGGTGACCTGGAGATGCAGCTGCACGGAGGTGCAGGCCGCTTCGGGCGCGATCGACTTCGAGGTGCACGTCAGGCGTTCCACGCCATCGATGTCGAGCGTGAAGTCCTCGCCGCGCGCCGCCACGATCTGCTCGTTGAGGAGCGCGTAGCGGTCCACCTCGGAGAGGTTCGAGGAGACCAGGTCGTCACGGTCGAGGGTCGGCAGAATGCCGATCATCACGATTCCCGCGTCGACCTCTCCCGCTTTTCGGTCGGCATATGCCAGCGACGTACGGAGTTCCTCGCCGAGCTGGTCGAAAACGCGGCCCTCCAGTCGGTGCGGGGCTATGTTGACCTCCAGGTTGAACATCGCGAGTTCCGTCTGGAAGTCCCGGCTGGCGATGCGCTCCAGCACCTGTCCGTTCAACATTTTCGGCATACCGTCGGCGCCGGCGAGATTCAACTCGATCTCCAGCCCCAGCAGATTCCTGGGACGGTCGAACCGCCGCTCCTCCAGCAGCCGCTCCAGCCCCGTCAGGCACTGCCGCAGCTTGTCGCGGTAGTGCTGACGATCGGACAGGTCGAACCGACCTGCCACGACCTTCTCCCCCATCGATGTCCTCCTCGGATGGGCGGGCCGAGGATCGGCCGCCGGTCTCGCGGGTCAGGTGGGATGATGCCCAGCCAAGGCGATCGATAACGTGCCCGCCCGGGCGTGTGGCCCGCTAGTCTGTTCCGATGTGACCGGTGGCACATTCACCGGGCAAGCGGCACAGCGCGGTTTCCGCGGGTTCACGAACTCGTGAAAAACGCCGACGACAATTGGCCGACCGCGCCCCGGACGTTTTTCGAGGTCATCACCACACCTCCGGCCGGCAATGGGGATTTTCTCCCGCATATCGCCGACCGAATGCACCCTTGCCGTGTACACCAGGATCGGCTAGACGAAACATCATCTGAACAGTCGTCGTATAAACTGCGCTATCAGGCAGAGGGTCGGCACCCGCGGTCCCCGTACCTGTCGTCCAGGTGACGTACGGCAGGCCCGACATCCCCCGCGCTTCAGGACCCCGGCTCCCCGGCATCTCTGGCCTCCCCCCGAGCAGACAGCGCTGTCCGCCCTGCCCCGCCCTCGCGCCATCGTGCCTGTCGAATGAGAGGCGACCCACCATGCCGCTGCACGTTCCCCCGGCTCCCGCGCCCGCCCTGCGCTCCGTCCTGACCGCGCTCGGTTCCCCCACCGCCGTCAGCGAGGCCCGAACTCCCTCCCTGCGCGCCGCGCAGGGGCCCACCACGCCCGAACTCCCGCTGCCGGTCCATGTCCTGGACGAGCTCACGCCGGGAGGCCTGTCCGCGACCCGGCTGGCCGGCTGGCGTTTTCTGATCCGGTCCGGCGAACGCGCGGTGGCCGCGGCCGAGACCCGGCTGACCCCCGACGGCTGGACCTTCTCGCACTTCTTCGAGGGCCCCTACATCACGTCGACCGAGCGCGCGCTGCGCCAGGCCGAGACGCTGCCGCAGCCGTACCAGCCGCGTCTGCTGTCGTTCCCCGGCCTCTACATGCTCACCCTGTGGCTGCACGCCGACAGCACCGCCGACGCCGCCTCCGGCCACCCCGACCCCGCGGACGTCCTCATCCCGCTGGCGCCGGCGCCTCCCGGCATCGCCTCCCACGTCCCGCACCGGGTGGCCGACCTGCTGCCCGTCCTCACCCTGCGGGCCACGCCGACCCCGCTGCCACCCCTGCCACCCCTGCTCGGTTCGCCGGCCTGACCGGCCGAGGCGCGAGATCCGAGGCCCGTGCACCCCGTCACCACTCCTGGTGGCGGGGTGCACGGCGTTCGAGGGCCACCCGGGACTAGCCCCATCAGGCCAGGTGAAACCACCCGAAGGGACAGTGCGGTGGGGATGAACCGCCCGCGCGGGTGACGCGTCCTGAACGAGTGAGAAGCGGTGCTGCCAAATCCCTGCGGATTACCGGCCGTAGGGCAACACTGGGTTCCGACCGACTCGACAACGGGGGGCGGCCATGAGCGAAGCTTCACGCCGCGACACAGCCACACCAGCCATCACATCCGTCACGACAGAGCGAAAGATCCCTTCCATGTGCCAGCACCAACCACCGTGCCCGTCAGCCGACTCCGCCGACCGGGAATCCGCCCGACTCGTGGCGCACCACCCGGAGCAGGGCTGGAGCCTGCTGTGCAACGGCGTCCTCCTCTTCGAGGACACCGGTGAACTCCTGCCGGACGGCCAGATCATCGCCCCGCACCGTCCGCTGGGCGCCGCCAGGGTGGTCACCGCCGCGTAGTCCCGCGGTACCGGGCGGCGCCCGCCGTACGCCCGGAGTTCTTCCAGGGGCCGGTCGCAGACTCCGACTGCGAGCCGGCCCCCACGTGTGTCCGGGCATGCTCACGCACGGTAGCGCCCTGAACGCCCAGCCGTCACAAGGAAGTCGGCAGCCGACCGAAAGGGCTCCGCCCCCGGCCGGTACAGCCGGGGGCGGAGCCCTTCACATCAGGGGACGGTCAGCCCTCGTACGCGTCCATCGGCGGGCACGAGCACACCAGGTTCCGGTCGCCGAAGGCCTGGTCGATCCGGCGCACCGGCGGCCAGTACTTGTCGGCGGCCGACACCCCGGCCGGGAACACGGCCTCCTCGCGGCTGTACGCGTGCTCCCACGCGCCGCCGAGCGCACCGGCGGTGTGCGGGGCGTTGCGCAGCGGGTTGTCCTCGGCGGGCCACTCGCCCGAGCCGACCTTCTCGATCTCCGCGCGGATGGCGATCATCGCGTCGCAGAACCGGTCCAGCTCGGTCAGGTCCTCGGACTCGGTCGGCTCGATCATCAGCGTGCCGGCCACCGGGAAGGACATCGTCGGCGCGTGGAAGCCGTAGTCGATGAGGCGCTTGGCCACGTCGTCCACGCTGACGCCGGTCGCCTTGGTCAGCGGCCGCAGGTCGATGATGCACTCGTGCGCGACCAGCCCGCCCGGACCGGTGTACAGCACCGGGTAGTGCGGCTCGAGGCGCTTGGCGATGTAGTTGGCGCTGAGCACGGCCACCTGCGTGGCCCGCTTCAGGCCCTCGCCGCCCATGAGGCGGACGTACGCCCACGAGATGGGCAGGATGCCGGCGGAACCCCAGGGAGCGGCCGAGATCGGGCCGACGCCCGTCTCGGGCCCGGCCGCGGGCTGCAGCGGGTGGTTCGGCAGGTACGGCGCGAGGTGCGCGCGCACGCCGACCGGGCCGACGCCCGGACCGCCGCCGCCGTGCGGGATGCAGAAGGTCTTGTGCAGGTTCAGGTGCGAGACGTCGCCGCCGAAGTGGCCGGGCTTCGCCAGCCCCACCAGCGCGTTGAGGTTGGCGCCGTCGACGTACACCTGGCCGCCGGCCTCGTGCACCTGCGCGCAGATGTCGGCGACGTGCTCCTCGAACACACCGTGCGTGGACGGGTAGGTGATCATCAGCACGGCGAGCTCGTCACGGTGCTTCTCGATCTTCGCCCGCAGGTCCTCGACGTCGATCTCGCCGTCCTCGGCGGTCTTCACGACGACGACCTTCATCCCGGCCATCACGGCGCTGGCGGCGTTCGTGCCGTGCGCGGAGGACGGGATCAGGCAGACGGTCCGCTGGTCGTCGCCGTTGGCCCGGTGGTAGCCGCGCACGGCGAGCAGACCGGCCAGCTCGCCCTGCGAACCGGCGTTCGGCTGGAGGGAGACCTTGTCGTAGCCGGTGACCTCGGCGAGACGCTCCTCCAGCTCGCGGATGAGGGTGAGGTAGCCCTCCGCCTGCTCGGCGGGCGCGAACGGGTGCAGCTGGCCGAACTCCGGCCAGGTCACCGGCTCCATCTCGGTCGTCGCGTTGAGCTTCATCGTGCAGGAGCCCAGCGGGATCATGCCGCGGTCGAGCGCGTAGTCGCGGTCGGCGAGCCGGCGCAGGTAGCGCAGCATCGCGGTCTCGGAGCGGTGCTGGTGGAAGACCGGGTGCGTCAGGTACTCGTCGCCGCGCAGCAGCGCCTCGGGGAGCGCGTCCCCGGCCGCCGCGTCCAGCGCGTCGATACGGCCCTCGACGCCGAACGCCTTCCACACGGAGGAGACCTGGGACCGGGTGGTCGTCTCGTCGCAGGCGACGGACACGTGGTCGGCGTCGACGAGGCGCAGGTTCACCCCGTGGTCGCGGGCGGCGGCGACGACGTCGGCGGCCTTCCCGGGCACGCGGGCCGTCACCGTGTCGAAGAACGAACCGTGCACGACCTCGACCCCGCCGGCCGACAGGCCCGCGGCGAGGATCGAGGCGTAGCGGTGGGTGCGGGCGGCGATGCCCTTGAGACCGTCGGGGCCGTGGTAGACGGCGTACATGCCGGCCATCACGGCGAGCAGCACCTGGGCGGTGCAGATGTTGCTGGTCGCCTTCTCCCGGCGGATGTGCTGCTCGCGGGTCTGCAGAGCGAGCCGGTACGCCTTGTTGCCGTCGGCGTCCACGGACACGCCCACGAGGCGGCCCGGCAGGCTGCGCGCGAACTTCTCGCGCACCGCCATGTAACCGGCGTGCGGCCCGCCGAAGCCCATCGGCACACCGAACCGCTGCGTGGTGCCCACCGCGATGTCCGCGCCGAGCTCGCCGGGCGACTTCAGCAGGGTCAGCGCCAGCAGGTCGGCGGCGACGGTCACCAGGGCGCCGAGCTCATGGGCCTGCTCGATGACGGGCGTGAGGTCCCGTACGGCACCGGAGGCGCCCGGGTACTGCAGGAGCACGCCGTTGATCTCACGCTCGGCGATCTCGGCCGGGATGCCGTCGCCGAGGTCGGCGACCACGACCTCCACGCCCGTGGGCTCGGCACGGGTCTGGATCACGGCGATGGTCTGCGGAAGGGCGTCCGCGTCGACCAGGAAGAGGCCCTTCTTGTTCTTGCCCATGCGCAGCGACAGGGCCATCGCCTCGGCGGCGGCGGTGCCCTCGTCCAGCAGCGAGGCGCCGGAGGTCGGCAGCCCGGTGAGGTCGGCGACCATCGTCTGGAAATTCAGCAGGGCCTCCAGCCGGCCCTGGGAGATCTCCGGCTGGTACGGCGTGTAGGCCGTGTACCAGGCCGGGTTCTCCATGACGTTGCGCAGGATGACCGGCGGGGTGAACGTCCCGTAGTAGCCGAGGCCGACCATCGAGTCCAGGACCTGGTTCCGGTCGGCGAGGGAGCGCAGCTCGGCCAGCACCTCGGCCTCGGTCCGGCGCCGGCAGGTCGAGCGCGTCCGCGTTCTTGATCACGTCCGGCACGCGGCGGCGGTCAGCTCGTCGAGCGAGCCATAGCCGACGTGGGCGAGCATCTTGGCCCGCGCCTCGGAATCGGGACCGATGTGACGCTGCTCGAAGGGAATCCCTTGCTCGAGCTCGGAGAGCGGAATGCGGTGGGCGGTCATTGCGGAGGCCTCCTGGTCTGACGCGACCTTCGTGGGGCACCACGGCACGGGTACCCGGACGGCCTCCCCCTCTGTCATCTCAACCTGAGAGCTTCACCGGGCGCCCGAGGGTCCCGGCTTTCACCGTCGGTGAGAGCGGGAGCCGTCGACACCCGCCCTGCTTTCAGAGTGACCTCGTCCGTGCGGTACGTGTGCCTGAGAGATTCCGGGGAGGATTTGCTCCTTCGGCGCCTCCGGTGATCTCCGGAGGACTCTCCCGCACGGGGTCAGCAGCCGGTTCCAGCCTACCAGCGGGGTCGCCGCACGAACCTTCGAGTGGCCGCCGTCACGGATCTGGCTTTTCGTAGTGCTGACGGATGACTTGCGACCAAGTGGAGGGACCGTGCAGACCGACATCGATCCGCGCAACCTGATCGGCCGCAAGGCCTTCGACCGCAACGGCACCAAGATCGGCACCATCGACGAGGTGTACCTGGACGACGCGACCGGTATACCCGAATGGGCGGCGATACGCACCGGACTCTTCTCCCGCGACGCCTTCGTCCCCCTGGAGCCCAGCGAACTGGTGGACGGCACCTGCACGTCCCTTCGACCGCGCCCTCATCAAGGACGCCCCCGACTTCGGTGTAGGCCGCCACCTCTCCCCCGAACAGGAACTCCAGCTCTACCACCACTACGGCCTCGACGTGTCTCCAGGCCCCCCACCCCCCGACCACGACTTCGGCACCCTGGCCCACAAACACCCCCGACGACAAAACCCCCCACCCCTGACCCACCGCGCCCCGAGCCCTCCCCGCAGCTGCGCACACTCCCCCTCCGAAGCTGCGCCCGGCCGCCCCATCCCAACTGCGGGCAGTCGTGCCGCTGGGGCGGCACGGGTGGCACAGCGGCACCCCCAAACGCCGCCGCGCTCTCCGCCCCGCCCTCCACCCCCCGGGCCCCCGCCCCAGCCGTACTGGCGCTCCGCTCGCCCACTGCGCGGGCACGGCCCCTCCATAGGCTGCGCCCACCCGACTCGCCGTAGCGGATCCCAACCGTGCCGCAGCCACACACCACCCACCCCAGCCGCGCCGACGACCAACTCCCCAGGGGGGCGATGGCACCGGTACCCGCGACCGCGACGCCGATGACCATGCGGGCCGCCGTGCCGCTGCTCAGTCGGAGCCGGCGGACGGCGACTGCACAGGCACCACCCCGCCATAGCTCCGGGCACCACCCCCCCCAACTGCGGGCACCCGTGCCGCCTCAGCTGCGGGCAGTCGTGCCGCTGGGGCGGCACGGGTGGGCGCAGCGGCACCCGCAAGCGCGGCCGCGCCCCTCCGCCCCGCACTCCAACCCGGGCCCCGCCCAAGCACCGTCACCGTCACCGGCACCGGCACCGGCACCGCAGCCCAGCACAAGCACCCCGCACCCCCTACCCCCGCACCACAGGCGGCGACGCCTCCCCCCGCACACCAGAACCCACCGCTTCCCCCCCACCCGAAACCAACGGCAACGGCTCCGCCACCTCCAACGCCGGATCATCGACCCGAAACGTCCGCACCCGCCCCGGCCCGGACTCCGGCGTCTCGAACCGCACCGTCACCCGCCCGACCCCACTCCCTTGCACCCACCCGGGCCCATACTCGGCATGCCGCACATCGTGCCCCGCATGCCACCGCCGCTCGGCCGCCGCCTGCCCCTGCCCCTCGGCATCCCCGTCACCAGCCTCGGCCGCCACGGACGCATCAGGAGTGACTGCGGCGCCCTCACGCCCAGCCCCAGCCCCAGCCCCAGCCCCGGCCCCAGCTCCAGCCCCACCCCCAGAATCCCCCTCTCCTTCACTCCCGTCCCCCACAACCCCCGCCCCCTCCTCGACACCGCCCCCCGCAACCGCAACCGCCCCCCGCCGCCTGCGCGAACAGATCCTCCTGCGTGTAGTCGGCCAGCCCACTCACCCCGACCCCAGCAACCGCACACCTCCGGTCGTATCCACCCCCTCCAGCAACCGCGCCGCAGCCTCCCGCACCACCGCCGGATCATCCGTCGGCCCCCGCAACGTCTCCGACCGCGTCAACGTCGAGAAGTCGTACCGCCGCACCTTCAGCACGATCGTCCGCCCCGAAAGACCGGCTTCCGCAACCGCCCCCACACACCGATCGGCCAGCCGCTGCACCTCCAGCCCCACCCGCACCCGGTCATGGATGTCCACGTCGTACGTGTCCTCGACCGAGACGGACTTCGCCTCGCGCTCCGCCACCACGGGCCGCTCGTCGTGGGCCAGCGCCATCGCGTACAGGGCGTGCCCGTGCGCCTTCCCCAGCAGCCGCACCAGCTCGTCCTCACCCGCCTCGGCGATCTCCTCGACGGTGTGGATCCCGGCCCGCCGCAGATGGTCCCCGGTGGCCGGCCCCACCCGGGCAGCACCCGCACGGACATCGGCCCGAGCAACGCCCGCTCGGTCCCCGGCTCGATCAGCACCAATCCATCCGGCTTGGCCTGCTCCGAGGCGATCTTCGCGACCATCTTGGACGCCGCGAGCCCCACCGACCCCGCCAGCCCGGTGGCGGCCCGTATGTCGGAGCGCAGCTTCACCCCCACCAGCCGGGCGGACTCGCGTCCCAGGCCACTCCCCCGGCCTCCAGATCCACGAACGCCTCGTCCAGGCTCAACGGCTCCACCAGCGGCGACAGCTCCCGCAGCAGCCCCATCACGCGCTCGCTGACATCCCGGTAGATCGAGAAGCGCGGCACGAGATACGCGGCGTTGGGCGCGAGCCGCCGCGCCTGGGCCATCGGCATGGCGGAGTGCACCCCGAAGATCCGCGCCTCGTACGAGGCCGTGGCGACCACCCGCGCGGCCCCAGCCCGCCCACGATGACGGCCTTCCCCCGCAGGCTCGGCTTGGACGCCTGCTCCACCGACGCGTAGAAGGCATCCATGTCGAGGTGCAGGATGGTGGGCGCGTTTCTCACAGTTCCGATGCTGCCCTACGGCACTGACAACGCCGCTGCGCGCCTCAGACCGCGCGGTTGCGCCGCCGCGCCAGCTCATCGGCCGGGTTGTGCCCGACCAGCGTCTCCCCGGTGTCGATCCGCTCCCCGTGCAGCTGCGACAGCGCGCTCTCGACGTCCCGCCACACCACCCCGACGGCGATCCCGAAGATCCCCTGGCCGCCCTGGAGCAGCGCGTGGACCTCGTCCGGCGACGTGCACTCGTACACGGTGGCGCCATCGCTCATCAGGGTCAGCCGCTCCAGATCCCGGAAGCCCTGCTCGCGCAGATGCTGGACGGCGGTCCGGATGTTCTGCAGGGACACACCGGTGTCCAGGAAACGCTTCACGATCTTGAGGACGACGACGTCCCGGAAGCTGTACAGGCGCTGCGTCCCCGACCCGTACGCGCCGGCCGCACACTGGGCTCGACGAGCCCGGTACGGGCCCAGTAGTCCAGTTGCCGGTACGTGATCCCGGCGGCCGCGCACGCCGTCGGACCCCGGTACCCGATCTGCTCGGATGCCATGGACGCCGCCCCTCCGCCGCTGCTCGGCACGGCCGCCGGTCGTGGCGGGGCGTGATCGGCCGCACCGCCCTGGCCAGCGCCGCCGTGAAGCGGGTACGGGCCGCTCGCCCCGAGGCCGCGCTCGGGTGCACCCCCAGCCGTACCGCCGCCGCTGCTTCTCACGCCGACCTCCGTCCTTGACCTGCCTTCTCGACGGTAGGCAGTCACCGGGGGTGCGTCAACGATCGCCACACTCGGCACGCCGAGTGATAATCACCCTACGAGTGGTTTCCCGTGCCCCCGCCGCGGGGAAAGGCTAGCCGAATGCGCCCGAACCGGGCCCCATGACACCCTCCCTCGCCCGTGGCACATGCCCGGAATCCGGGCCGGGACGGGCCGTGGGCCGCGCGCTCCGGACCAGGCCGGGCGGGCCGCCCACGCCGTCTCACTGACTGCTGGTGCCGAAGTCCTCCGGCGAGATCTGGTCGAGGAACTCGCGGAACTTCTCCACCTCGTCCTCCTGCTCGTCCGGGATCGCGATCCCCGCGTCGTCCAGCACACCGTCGCTGCCATAGATCGGCGTTCCGGTGCGCAGGGCCAGCGCTATGGCATCGGACGGACGGGCGCTCACCTCGACCCCGCTGGCGAAGACCAGCTCGGCGTAGAAGACGCCCTCCCGCAGATCGGTGATGCGTACTTCGGTGAGCTCCTGGCCGACCGCCTCGAGCACGTCCTTGAACAGATCGTGGGTCAGCGGTCGGGCGGGGGCCATGCCCTGCTGGGCGAAGGCGATCGCCGTCGCCTCCCCGGGCCCGATCCAGATGGGGAGGTAGCGGTCGCCTCCCACTTCACGCAGGAGCACGATCGGTTGGTTGGAGGGCATTTCGACCCGGACACCTACGACATCGAGCTCGTTCACACAGCAACCCTAGGCCGTGCTCGGGACGTTTGGGTAGTCGGGCCCGGAACGGGTGGCCGATCCGGCCGATCCGTGCATACGCCGCTCAGGGCAGCCGCACGCCCAGCGCCGTCTGCATCAGCGCTGCGTGCAGCCGGACGGTGAGCCCGGCCAGTTCCTTGGCCCTGGCCTCGGCATGAGCCCTGGTCTGCGGGTTGCGGTGCCGCTTCAGCGGCGCGACGACCTGCTCCACGAGTCCGGCCTCACGGTCGGCGGCGGCCTTCATCACCCGCAGGTGCCGCGGCTCGATGCCGAAGCGGCCCAGCTCGGCCACGAGCGTCGCCACGGTCACCGCCTCCGCGTCGTAGGCGCCGTCCGGCAGGGGGGTGATCAGCCCGTACGACTCCCACTCGGCGAGCTGCTGCTCGGCGATCCCCGCCGCGGCCAGCAGCTGCGCCCTCCCGAGGCGGGCCGCCGTACGCTCCTCGACCGGCTCCAGGACCCCGTCGCCGTCACGCTGCCGGCACAGCGCTGGCAGGGCCGCCGCCTCACCGCGCTCCATGGCGTCCAGATGCTCGCGGATCACCTTCAGCGGCAGATAGTGGTCCCGCTGCATCCGCAGGACGTGGCGCAGCCGCTCGACGTCCTGCTGGCCGAATTTGCGATAGCCCGAGGGCGTCCGGCGCGGCTCGACCAGCCCTTCCGACTCCAGGAAACGGATCTTGGAGATCGTGACGTCAGGGAACTCCTCGCGGAGCACGGTCAGCACCGTGCCGATGCTCATCGGCCGACCGTCCGTGGCGGCGGCGCCGTTCCCGGCACCGCCGCTCGGTGTTTTCAGCATGGACCTTCCCTGGGTCTCCCCGGACGGGTCCGGGGGAGGTCAGAAGCCCCGCTGGCTCGCGTAGAAGACCAGCCGGTACTTGCCGATCTGCACCTCGTCGCCGTTGTTCAGGGCGACCTGGTCGATCCGCTCGCGGTTGACGTACGTGCCGTTGAGGCTGCCGACGTCGGCCACCGTGAACGAGCCGTCCTGGGCGCGGCGGAACTCCACGTGCCGACGCGAGACCGTCACGTCGTCCAGGAAGATGTCGCTCTGCGGGTGCCGCCCGGCCGTGGTCAGCTCACCGTCCAGCAGGAAGCGGCTGCCCGAGTTCGGTCCACGGCGCACCACCAGGAGCGCGGAACCCACCGGCAGCGCGTCGACGGCGGCCTGTGCCTCAGGGGAGAGCGCGGGAATCTGCGTCTGCCCCGTGGTCTCGGCGTCGTAGGCCTCGATGCCCGAGATGGAGATCGTCGACGTCGTCTCGGACGGGCGCTCGGGCGCCCCGCCGGCACGCAGCGGCGCGCCGCAGTTGGAACAGAAGCGGCTGTTCTCCGCGTTGCGGTTACCGCACCTCGTACACACCAGGGCCGACATCGGGGAAAACCCTCCACCCGTACTCGAGGTTGACGGTTGCCCGAAACCTATGTCGCCGGACTGGCCAGGGTCAACCGACGGCGCGCCCTGACCTCCGGAAATGTCGCCGCCCGGTCCAGGCACCTGGTCCCTGAACAGAGGGCGCTGCCCTTCCTCGTCCCCTTGTGCGCGGTGACGAGTGGTCGCGTTCTCGTCTCGCGCACTCTTGCCGAACAGCTTCCCAAACAACTTCACGGGCGATTCCCCTTGACCGAAACAGACCCGCCCGTGGGGCAGGACGAACCCTGACTGAACCTACTGGCCGACCCGGACATCTTCACAACGTCCGTCTCCGCCAGACAGTTTCCACCACGCACCACCCAATCGGTGCGCCGACCCCCCGCAACCTCATGCCCTTGCCGGAAGTCCCCCATGCACCGCCGGATCACCGGGAGGACGACCGAGCGTAGTCAGGCCGCTTCGCCGCTCGCAAGGCGTCCACAACGATCTTGTCAGACCGCTCGATGGTCACGGTGGCCTGCTCCTTCTCCAGTGTCTGGACCACGCCTCCCGGGATGTTGAGGGCCGGCTCCAGATCCTGCGGTTTGCCGATGACCTTGAAACGATACGGGGCGTTGATCTTGTTCCCGTCGACGCTCACGGTGTTGCCCGCGTCGGACAGATAGGTGCCGGCGACGATGCGGACACCGTTCACCTGCATCGCCTCCGCCCCGGCCGCGCGCAGCTCCTGGATCGCGTCGAGCAGCATGTCCGCCTCGACCGTCCCCTTCGTGTCGTCGATGGTGATCGTGATGCCAGGTCCCTCAGCGGCCACGGTGCCCGCCAGGATGCCGAGTTGCTTCTCCTTCTCGACGGTCTGCCTGCGGGCCTCCTCGGCCTGGTCGGAACTGTTCTCCAGTTCGTCCCGCTGCTTCTCGAGACCTTGCTTCTCGTCCTCAAGACGCTGAGTGCGGTCATCGAGTTCATCGAGGATGCGGACAAGATCTTCCTGGCGTGCTCCGCGCAGCGCGCTGTCGCCGTCGCTGTTCGAGGCGACCTGGACCGCGAGACCGAAGCCGAGCCCGAACAGCAGCAGCGCCACGATGAGTTGGGCGCGGCTCACCCGCGGCGGCCACAGGCCCTTCACCAGCCGCTGCCGGCCGGTCAGCTCCGCCGGGCGGTCACCGTCCTCCTCAGGGGCCTCAGGAGCCTCTTCGGGGTCGGTGTGCACCTCCTCGGGCAACTCCTCGCGCAGCCGGTTCTCCGGGGTGCCGTCCTGGTTGCTCATCGGCGTCACGCCCGGAAGACGTGCCGGCGGATCGCGGCGGCGTTGGAGAAGATCCGGATGCCGAGCACGACGACGACGCCGGTGGACAGCTGCGCGCCCACGCCCAACTTGTCGCCCAGGAACACGATCAACGCGGCCACGACCACGTTCGACAGGAACGACACGACGAAGACCTTGTCGTCGAAGATGCCGTCGAGCATGGCCCGCAGACCACCGAAGACGGCGTCGAGAGCCGCCACGACGGCGATCGGCAGATACGGCTCGACGACCGCCGGAACCTCGGGCCGGACCAACAGGCCGGCCACGACGCCCACGACGAGGCCCAGTACGGCGATCACGATGTGCCCTTCTCAGTTGTCTCGGTGTTCGGCTGTGCTGTACGGACGATCACGCTCGGAGCCGCGGGCAGGCGGAGGTCCTCCTGCGCGGAGATGCTGGTCCGGATGCCGAAGTTCTCCTGCAGGGCGTTCAGGTACAGGCCGTCGGCGCTGTCCTGGAAGGCGCGGCTCAGCCGCTCCCCGTCCCCCACCGCGAGCACCGTGTACGGCGGCACCAGCGGCCTGTTGTCGACCAGTATCGCGTCCCCCGCGGCCCTGATCGCGGACAGGGCGGTCAGCCGTTGCCCGTTGATCGAGACGGCCTCCGCGCCGGACTCCCAGAGTCCGTTGACGACGCGCTGCATGTCGCGGTCGCGCACCCGCCCTGTGTCCGAGAACCCGGACGACCCGCGCGCGTCTCCCCCGGCGGCGTCGCCCGCCTCCTTGGCGTCGTCCACGACCAGCTTCACGCCCGGCCCCGTCACCTCGACGGCACCGGACAGGATGCTCACCAGGTCGGCCTGCTCGCCGTGACCGGCCGACTTGAGCGCCTCGCGCTGCCGCGCGCTCACGTCGGCGCGCAGCTCGTCGACCGTCTTCTCCAGCTCGTCCGCCGCCTCGGTCTCCTTCTCGACGCGGTCGACGAGCTCTTCACGCTCCTTGGCCACGACGGGCGCCGCCACGCGCGCCTGCGCTGCTCCCACGGTCACCACGAGCGCCGCGAGCACGAGGCCCACGGCGAGCCCCAGCTTGGCCCGCAGCGTCTTGGGCAGCCCTCCCTCACCGGCGGCCTTCTTGCGGGCGGCGGCCTGCGCGTAGCCGTCGTCGAGACTGTGGTCCATGACGTTGGTGAGCAGCGACATGGACGCGTCCGGACGCGGCGGGCGCGTGGGTGTGCTCCGAACGGGGGGCTGCGGCATGCCGCACATCGTCGCACGTCGCCGCCGATACTCCGAATGGCCCCACCGCGTGTGCCGGACAGGCCCCTTTCAGGGGTACCTGTCCGGCACGCGTGCTTACGCGGGACTCAGCGTCCGGCGCTGTCCACGACCGCCGCCCACTCGTCGAGCAGCGCCTGGGCGGACGCGTCGTCCGGGCCCTCGGCCCACAGATGGGTGACCGCCTCGGCCGGGTCGGGCAGCACCATCACCCAGCGGCCGTCCGTCTCCACGACCCGCACACCGTCGGTCGTATCGACAAAGCGATCCCCGGCGGCCTCGACGACCCGACGCATCACGAGCCCCTTGACGGCCCACGGGGTCGCGAGGTCCCGCTTGAGGACGTGCGCCCGCGGGATCCGCGCGTCGATCTGGCTGAGCGTGAGCTGCGTACGCGCCACCAGACCGATCAGCCGCACGAAGGCGGCGGTGCCGTCGAAGACACTGCTGAACTCCGGGATGATGAAGCCGCCGCGGCCGTCACCACCGAAGATCGTCGCCTCGTCGCCGCCCACGCGGGTCAGGTCGTCGGGCGACGTCGTCGTCCACTCGACCTGCGTCCCGTGATAGGCGGCCACCTGCTCAGCGATCCTCGTGGTCGTCACCGGCAGGGCCACGCGCCCGCTCCGCCGCTCCGCGGCCACCAGGTCGAGCATGACGAGCAGGGCCCGGTCGTCCTCGACGATCCGCCCCTTCTCGTCGACCAGCGACAGTCGCTCGCCGACGGGGTCGAACCGCACACCGAACGCGGCCCGCGCCGACGCCACTATCTCGCCCAGCCGCACGAGACCCGACCGCCGGGTGTCGGCGGACTCGGTGGGCCGGGACTCGTCGAGACCGGGGTTGATCGTCAGCGAGTCCACGCCCAGCTTGCCGAGCAGGCTGGGCAGCACCAGACCGGCGCTTCCGTTGGACGCGTCCACGACGACCTTGAGCCCGGACTCGGCGATCCCGGTCGTGTCGACGTTCCGCAGCAGCGACCCGGTGTAGGAGTCGAAGACGCTCGCAGGGAAGTGCAGGTCGCCGATCTCGCCCGGGAACGCGCGCCGGTACTCCTGCCGTGCGAAGACCCGGTCCAGCTTGCGCTGACTGGCCTGCGACAGGTCGGCGCCCTGCCCGTCGAAGAACATGATGTCCACCGAGTCCGGCACCCCGGGCGTCGTGCGGATCATGATGCCGCCGGCACTGCCGCGCGCGGTCTGCTGCCGCGCGACCGGCAGCGGCACGTTCTCCAGGTCCCGTACGTCGATGGCGCTGGCCTGCAGCGCGGAGATCACCGCCCGCTTCAGCGCCCGCGCACCACGCGAGTGGTCACGGGCCGTCGTGACGGTGGCCCCCTTCTTCAGGGTGGTGGCGTACGCACCCGCCAGCCGCACCGCGAGCTCGGGCGTGATCTCGACGTTCAGGATGCCGGAGACACCGCGGGCACCGAAGAGATGCGCCTGGCCTCTGGACTCCCAGATCACCGAGTTGTTGACGAAGGCACCGGCCTCGATGGTCTTGAACGGGTACACCCGCACATTGCCCTGAACGATCGATTCTTCACCGATCAGGCACTCGTCACCGATGACCGCGCCGTCCTCGATCCGCGCGGCACGCATGATGTCGGTGTTCTTGCCGACGACACAGCCCCGGAGATTGGAGTGCGGCCCGACGTACACGTTGTCGTGCACGACGGCCTTGTGCAGGAAGGCACCGCTCTTGACGACGACGTTGGAGCCGACGACGGTGTGCTCCCGGATCTCGGCACCGGCCTCGACCTTGGCGTAGTCACCGATGTACGCCGGCCCGCGCAGCACGGCGTCGGGGTGCACCTCGGCACCCTCGGCCACCCACACACCGGGAGAGATCTCGAAGCCGTCGAGCTCGACGTCGACCTTGCCCTCCAGAACGTCTGCCTGGGCCTTCACATAGCTCTCGTGCGTACCGACGTCCTCCCAGTAGCCCTCCGCGACATAGCCGTAGATGGGCTTGCCCTCCTTCATCAGCTGAGGGAAGACGTCACCCGACCAGTCCACGGGCACATCGGCTTCGACGTAATCGAATACCTCGGGCTCCATGACGTAGATACCGGTGTTCACGGTGTCCGAGAAGACCTGGCCCCAGGTCGGCTTCTCCAGGAAGCGCTCGACGCGGCCCTCCTCGTCGACGATCGTGATACCGAATTCCAGCGGATTCGGCACACGCGTCAGACAGACGGTGACCATCGAGCCCTTTTCCTTGTGGAAGTTGATGAGCTCGGTGAGGTCGAAGTCCGTCAGGGCATCGCCGGAAATGACGAGGAAGGCGTCGTCCTTCAGTGCTTCCTCTGCGTTCTTGACGCTTCCGGCGGTACCGAGTGGCTTCTCCTCATTGGCATACGTGAGCTCCATACCGAGCTCTTCGCCATCACCGAAGTAGTTCTTGACGAGAGAGGCCAAGAACTGAACGGTAACGACGGTCTCATTCAGCCCATGCCTTTTGAGCAGCCGCAGCACGTGCTCCATGATCGGCCGGTTGGCCACCGGCAGGAGCGGCTTGGGCATGCTCGAGGTCATGGGGCGAAGGCGTGTGCCTTCGCCCCCGGCCATCACGACGGCCTTCATGTCGGAAGCGTCCTCCTCCAGAGACGACGGTCTAGCCGACTTCACCCGTCCAGATTGTCCCGCACTTTTCCCGCGCGGGCCATCGAGCCGCTACGCCCGCTGCAATCGGTGAGTTCAATCGGCCATGGCGGCGTCCGCGCGAACGAGGCGGCGGACTTGTACCACGTAGAGGACTCCTGCCCACCAATAGAGCGTTGTACCCCATCCGGCGAACGCCCATCCGAAAATAGCAGCGAGTGACGAGATCCAACCACTACCGTCACTGAGCAGCAGCAACGGGAACGCGTACATCAGGTTGAAGGTGGCCGCCTTCCCCAGGAAGTTCACCTGCGGCGGCGGATAGCCGTGCCGTCGGAGGATGCCCACCATGACCAGCAGAACCAGCTCACGCGCAAGCAGTACACCGGTCAACCACAGCGGCAGAATCTCCCGCCAGGTGAGGCCGACCAAAGTGGAAAGAATGTAGAGTCGGTCGGCCGCCGGGTCGAGAAGCCGGCCGAGGCTGCTGATCTGGTTCCAACGCCTGGCGAGCTTGCCGTCCAGGTAGTCACTGACACCGCTCAGGGCCAGCACCAGAAGCGCCCAGCCGTCACTCTTGGGCCCACCGAACTCGGGCCGCAGAATCAGCCACAGGAACAGCGGCACGCCGACGAGCCGCGCCATGCTGAGGATGTTGGGGATGGTGAGGACCCGGTCTGTCTGGACACGGGTCTCCTGGACCTCCACCCGGGGGCCTCCTGTGGTGAACGAACCGACGATGCTCCCCGACCCTACCTCAACACAAAAAAGCTCCGGCTCTCGGGCTGTTTTGCCCAAGAGCCGGAGCTCTAAAAGGAGTTCGGCGGTGTCCTACTCTCCCACAGGGTCCCCCCTGCAGTACCATCGGCGCTGTAAGGCTTAGCTTCCGGGTTCGGAATGTAACCGGGCGTTTCCCTCACGCTATGACCACCGAAACACTATGAAACAATCAACCGCACCATGTGTGGCACATGGGGTTGTTCGTGGTTTCAGAACCAACACAGTGGACGCGAGCAACTGAGGACAAGCCCTCGGCCTATTAGTACCGGTCACCTCCACACATTACTGTGCTTCCAGATCCGGCCTATCAACCCAGTCGTCTACTGGGAGCCTTACCCCATCAAGTGGGTGGGAGTCCTCATCTCGAAGCAGGCTTCCCGCTTAGATGCTTTCAGCGGTTATCCCTCCCGAACGTAGCCAACCAGCCATGCCCTTGGCAGAACAACTGGCACACCAGAGGTTCGTCCGTCCCGGTCCTCTCGTACTAGGGACAGCCCTTCTCAAGACTCCTACGCGCACAGCGGATAGGGACCGAACTGTCTCACGACGTTCTAAACCCAGCTCGCGTACCGCTTTAATGGGCGAACAGCCCAACCCTTGGGACCGACTCCAGCCCCAGGATGCGACGAGCCGACATCGAGGTGCCAAACCATCCCGTCGATATGGACTCTTGGGGAAGATCTTGGGCGATGTGACTCTTGGGAAGATCAGCTGTTATCCCGGGGTACCTTTTATCCGTTGAGCACGGCGCTTCCACAAGCCACCGCAGGATCACTAGTCCCGACTTTCGTCCCTGCTCGACCCGTCGGTCTCACAGTCAAGCTCCCTTGTGCACTTACACTCAACACCTGATTGCCAACCAGGCTGAGGGAACCTTTGGGCGCCTCCGTTACCCTTTAGGAGGCAACCGCCCAGTTAAACTACCCATCAGACACTGTCCTGATCCGGATCACGGACCCAGGTTAGACATCCAGCACGACCAGACTGGTATTTCAACGACGACTCCACCCGAACTGGCGTCCGAGCTTCACAGTCTCCCAGCTATCCTACACAAGCCGAACCGAACACCAATATCAAACTGTAGTAAAGGTCCCGGGGTCTTTCCGTCCTGCTGCGCGAAACGAGCATCTTTACTCGTAGTGCAATTTCAACGGGCCTATGGTTGAGACAGTCGAGAAGTCGTTACGCCATTCGTGCAGGTCGGAACTTACCCGACAAGGAATTTCGCTACCTTAGGATGGTTATAGTTACCACCGCCGTTTACTGGCGCTTAAGTTCTCAGCTTCGCCGAGACGAATCTCGACTAACCGGTCCCCTTAACGTTCCAGCACCGGGCAGGCGTCAGTCCGTATACATCGCCTTACGGCTTCGCACGGACCTGTGTTTTTAGTAAACAGTCGCTTCTCGCTGGTCTCTGCGGCCACCCCCAGCTCACCAAGTAAATTGGATCACCAGTGATGGCCCCCCTTCTCCCGAAGTTACGGGGGCATTTTGCCGAGTTCCTTAACCATAGTTCACCCGAACGCCTCGGTATTCTCTACCTGACCACCTGAGTCGGTTTAGGGTACGGGCCGCCATGAAACTCGCTAGAGGCTTTTCTCGACAGCATAGGATCATCCACTTCACCACAATCGGCTCGGCATCAGGTCTCAGACTATGTGTCAGGCGGATTTGCCTACCTGACGTCCTACACCCTTACCCCGGGACAACCACCGCCGGGATGGACTACCTTCCTGCGTCACCCCATCACTCACCTACTACCAGCTCGGGTCACCGGCTCCACCACTCCGACCTCGTCCGAAGACTCAGCCGGCGGCTTCACGGGCTTAGCATCACTGGATTCGATGTTTGACGCTTCACAGCGGGTACCGGAATATCAACCGGTTATCCATCGACTACGCCTGTCGGCCTCGCCTTAGGTCCCGACTTACCCTGGGCAGATCAGCTTGACCCAGGAACCCTTAGTCAATCGGCGCACACGTTTCTCACGTGTGAATCGCTACTCATGCCTGCATTCTCACTCGTCAACCGTCCACAACTCGCTTCCGCGGCTGCTTCACCCGGCAGACGACGCTCCCCTACCCATCCCAGCCTCCGTTGGGAGTACATGCTGGAATGACACGACTTCGGCGGTACGCTTGAGCCCCGCTACATTGTCGGCGCGGAATCACTAGACCAGTGAGCTATTACGCACTCTTTCAAGGGTGGCTGCTTCTAAGCCAACCTCCTGGTTGTCTCTGCGACTCCACATCCTTTCCCACTTAGCGTACGCTTAGGGGCCTTAGTCGATGCTCTGGGCTGTTTCCCTCTCGACCATGGAGCTTATCCCCCACAGTCTCACTGCCGCGCTCTCACTTACCGGCATTCGGAGTTTGGCTAAGGTCAGTAACCCGGTAGGGCCCATCGCCTATCCAGTGCTCTACCTCCGGCAAGAAACACACGACGCTGCACCTAAATGCATTTCGGGGAGAACCAGCTATCACGGAGTTTGATTGGCCTTTCACCCCTAACCACAGGTCATCCCCCAGGTTTTCAACCCTGGTGGGTTCGGTCCTCCACGAAGTCTTACCTCCGCTTCAACCTGCCCATGGCTAGATCACTCCGCTTCGGGTCTTGAGCGCGCTACTATATCGCCCTATTCGGACTCGCTTTCGCTACGGCTTCCCCACACGGGTTAACCTCGCAACACACCGCAAACTCGCAGGCTCATTCTTCAAAAGGCACGCAGTCACGAGGCAAGCACAAGTGCTTGCCCGACGCTCCCACGGCTTGTAGGCACACGGTTTCAGGTACTATTTCACTCCGCTCCCGCGGTACTTTTCACCATTCCCTCACGGTACTATCCGCTATCGGTCACCAGGGAATATTTAGGCTTAGCGGGTGGTCCCGCCAGATTCACACGGGATTTCTCGGGCCCCGTGCTACTTGGGTGTCTCCCAAACGAGCCGCTGACGTTTCGACTACGGGGGTCTTACCCTCTACGCCGGACCTTTCGCATGTCCTTCGCCTACATCAACGGTTTCTGACTCGTCGACCAGCCGGCAGACTGATCAAGAGAGATCCCACAACCCCGAATACGCAACCCCTGCCGGGTCTCACACGCATACGGTTTGGCCTCATCCGGTTTCGCTCGCCACTACTCCCGGAATCACGGTTGTTTTCTCTTCCTGCGGGTACTGAGATGTTTCACTTCCCGCGTTCCCTCCACACTGCCTATGTGTTCAGCAGCGGGTGACAGCCCATGACGACTGCCGGGTTTCCCCATTCGGAAACCCCCGGATCAAAGCCTGGTTGACGACTCCCCGGGGACTATCGTGGCCTCCCACGTCCTTCATCGGTTCCTGGTGCCAAGGCATCCACCGTGCGCCCTTAAAAACTTGGCCACAGATGCTCGCGTCCACTGTGCAGTTCTCAAACAACGACCAACCACCCATCACCCCGAACCGAAGCTCGAGTGCACTGGGGCCGGCACTGAAGGCGACCTCGCGGCCGTACCCTCAGACACCAACAGCGTGCCCGACACAGTCAGTCGACCAGATCAGCGTTCCACGCTCCGAAGAGCAGTACTAGCGCCTGGTCCATCCTGGACCGTGCCGAGTAGTCAACGTTCCACCCATGAGCAACCAGCATCAGACATTCGCTGATGTACTGGCCTCTGACCAACCGAAGTTGGTGAGAAGTGCTCCTTAGAAAGGAGGTGATCCAGCCGCACCTTCCGGTACGGCTACCTTGTTACGACTTCGTCCCAATCGCCAGTCCCACCTTCGACAGCTCCCTCCCACAAGGGGTTGGGCCACCGGCTTCGGGTGTTACCGACTTTCGTGACGTGACGGGCGGTGTGTACAAGGCCGGGAACGTATTCACCGCAGCAATGCTGATCTGCGATTACTAGCGACTCCGACTTCATGGGGTCGAGTTGCAGACCCCAATCCGAACTGAGACCGGCTTTTTGAGATTCGCTCCACCTCGCGGTATCGCAGCTCATTGTACCGGCCATTGTAGCACGTGTGCAGCCCAAGACATAAGGGGCATGATGACTTGACGTCGTCCCCACCTTCCTCCGAGTTGACCCGGCGGTCTCCCGTGAGTCCCCAGCACCACAAGGGCCTGCTGGCAACACGGGACAAGGGTTGCGCTCGTTGCGGGACTTAACCCAACATCTCACGACACGAGCTGACGACAGCCATGCACCACCTGTACACCGACCACAAGGGGGCGCCCATCTCTGGACGTTTCCGGTGTATGTCAAGCCTGGTAAGGTTCTTCGCGTTGCGTCGAATTAAGCCACATGCTCCGCCGCTTGTGCGGGCCCCCGTCAATTCCTTTGAGTTTTAGCCTTGCGGCCGTACTCCCCAGGCGGGGCACTTAATGCGTTAGCTGCGGCACGGACAACGTGGAATGTTGCCCACACCTAGTGCCCACCGTTTACGGCGTGGACTACCAGGGTATCTAATCCTGTTCGCTCCCCACGCTTTCGCTCCTCAGCGTCAGTATCGGCCCAGAGATCCGCCTTCGCCACCGGTGTTCCTCCTGATATCTGCGCATTTCACCGCTACACCAGGAATTCCGATCTCCCCTACCGAACTCTAGCCTGCCCGTATCGACTGCAGACCCGGGGTTAAGCCCCGGGCTTTCACAACCGACGTGACAAGCCGCCTACGAGCTCTTTACGCCCAATAATTCCGGACAACGCTTGCGCCCTACGTATTACCGCGGCTGCTGGCACGTAGTTAGCCGGCGCTTCTTCTGCAGGTACCGTCACTCTCGCTTCTTCCCTGCTGAAAGAGGTTTACAACCCGAAGGCCGTCATCCCTCACGCGGCGTCGCTGCATCAGGCTTTCGCCCATTGTGCAATATTCCCCACTGCTGCCTCCCGTAGGAGTCTGGGCCGTGTCTCAGTCCCAGTGTGGCCGGTCGCCCTCTCAGGCCGGCTACCCGTCGTCGCCTTGGTGAGCCATTACCTCACCAACAAGCTGATAGGCCGCGGGCTCATCCTGCACCGCCGGAGCTTTCGAACCACTTGGATGCCCAAGTAGATCAGTATCCGGTATTAGACCCCGTTTCCAGGGCTTGTCCCAGAGTGCAGGGCAGATTGCCCACGTGTTACTCACCCGTTCGCCACTAATCCCCACCGAAGTGGTTCATCGTTCGACTTGCATGTGTTAAGCACGCCGCCAGCGTTCGTCCTGAGCCAGGATCAAACTCTCCGTGAATGTTTACCCGTAATCGGGTGCACACATCACGAGAGCGGAACATCGGGAGGAATGATCCCGACGTTCACAGCGTCCTCGCTGTGTTTATTTCAAAGGAACCTCGCCCCAGCAGATGCTGGAGACGGGGTATCAACATATCTGGCGTTGACTTTTGGCACGCTGTTGAGTTCTCAAGGAACGGACGCTTCCTTTGTACTCACCCTCTCGGGCTTTCCTCCGGGCGCTTCCCTTCGGTGTTCCAAACTCTATCAGTGTTTTTCCGTCCTCCTGACCACCATTCCGCAGGCATGCAGAAAGGGATCCGAAGATAGGATCTGACAAGTTTGGGTGCTGCCGGGTCACGACACACAGCGGCGTCGGTCACCCCCAAGCAGGAGTACGACTGTACACGCGGCCGACGAGCGGGTGCAAATCGGTTTGCTGTATGGTCTAGACCACTCTGGAGTGCTCACGCGGAATCGGCACTTCATGTGACATACCCTGCTCAACAGTGCCGTCCCGCACAGGCAGAGACGGCCCTATGGATCTCCACTCCTGGGAGGCTTCCCATGACCACCGTGACGTCCCCGCTCGCCGGACGCGCCGTAGGACTGGCGTCCGTACCGGATCCGGTCTTCTCCGGGGCCATGGTCGGCCCGGGCACCGCGATCGACCCCGTCCGTGAGCCGTCCGAGGCCGTGTCTCCGGTGGACGGAGTCGTCGTCTCGCTTCACCCGCACGCGTTCGTCGTCGTCGACGACCAGGGTCACGGCGTCCTCACCCACCTCGGCATCGACACCGTGCAGCTGAACGGTGAGGGCTTCGAACTGCTGGTGAGCAAGGGCGACACCGTGGCCCGCGGCCAGGCCGTCGTCCGCTGGGACCCGTCCGCCGTCGAGGCCGCCGGCAAGTCCCCGGTGTGCCCGGTCGTCGCGCTCGAGGCCACGGCCGAGGCGCTGTCCGAGCTCCGTGAGAGCGGCGAAGTGAAGGCCGGCGACAGTCTCTTCACCTGGAAGTGACATCACCGCCGTCGTACGGCGGCGCACAGGCACCGATCACAACCACCGCGGCGGCGGGGCCCGCCGCGTCAACGGAGACGGGTGAGATGGAGACAACGCTGCGAGGCGTCGGCGTGAGCCACGGTGTGGCGATCGGCGAGGTACGGCACATGGGGACGGCGGTCCTGGAACCGCCGGCCAAGCAGATCCCGCCGGAGGACGCCGAGCGTGAACAGGGGCGCGCTCGCAAGGCCGTGGAGGCGGTGGCCGCCGATCTGATGGCACGCGGCAACCTTGCGGGCGGCGAGGCCCAGGCCGTGCTCGAGGCCCAGGCCATGATGGCCCAAGACCCCGAGCTGATGGCCGACGTGGAGCGCAGGATCGCCGTCGGCAGCACGGCAGAGCGTGCCGTGTACGACGCCTTCGCCGCGTACCGCGAGCTGCTGGCCGGTGCCGGTGAGTACCTGGCGGGGCGTGTGGCGGACCTCGATGACGTGCGGAACCGTATCGTCGCGCGGCTGCTGGGTGTCCCGATGCCGGGTGTCCCGGACAGTGACGAGCCGTACGTGCTGGTGGCCCGTGATCTCGCGCCGGCCGACACGGCGCTGCTGGACCCGACGCTGGTCCTCGGGTTCGTGACCGAGGAGGGTGGGCCGACCAGCCACAGCGCGATCCTGGCGCGGGCGCTCGGTGTGCCCGCCGTGGTCGCGCTGCCGGGCGCCGGTGAGCTGGCCGAGGGCACGGTCGTCGCGGTGGACGGCAGCACCGGCGACGTCTTCGTGGAACCGAGCGCGCAGAAGCGGGCCGAGCTGGAGGCCGCGGCCGCCGAGCGCAAGGCCGCGCTGGCCGCTTCGACCGGGCCGGGCGCCACGGCGGACGGGCACAAGGTGCCGCTGCTGGCCAACGTGGGCGGGCCGTCCGACGTGCCGGCGGCCGTGGAGGCCGGCGCCGAGGGTGTGGGTCTGTTCCGCACGGAGTTCCTCTTCCTCGACGACAGCAAGCAGGCGCCGTCGGAGGAGAAGCAGGTCGCGGCCTACCGCCAGGTGCTGGAGGCCTTCCCCGAGGGGCGGGTCGTCGTCCGTGTCCTGGACGCGGGCGCGGACAAGCCGCTGGACTTCCTGACGCCGGCCGACGAGCCCAACCCGGCGCTGGGCGTGCGCGGGCTGCGGACGCTGCTGGACCACCCCGACGTGCTGCGGACGCAGTTGACGGCGCTGGCCAAGGCTGCCGAGGGTCTGCCGGTGTACCTCGAGGTCATGGCCCCGATGGTGGCCGACCGCGCCGACGCCAAGGCGTTCGCGAACGCGTGCCGTGAGGCGGGGCTGCGCGCCAAATTCGGCGCGATGGTCGAGATCCCGTCGGCCGCGTTGCGGGCGCGGTCCATCCTGCAGGAGGTCGAGTTCCTGTCGCTGGGGACGAACGACCTCGCGCAGTACACGTTCGCCGCGGACCGTCAGGTGGGTGCGGTGTCGCGCCTTCAGGACCCGTGGCAGCCTGCGCTGCTCGACCTGGTCGCGCTGTCCGCAGAGGCGGCGAAGGCCGAGGGCAAGAGCTGTGGCGTGTGCGGTGAGGCGGCGTCGGATCCGCTCCTGGCGTGTGTGCTGACCGGTCTGGGGGTGACCTCCCTGTCGATGGGGTCTGCGTCGATCCCGTACGTGCGGGCCACGCTGGCGAAGTACACGCTGGCCCAGTGCGAGCGTGCGGCCGCCGCGGCGCGTGCGACGGACAGCGCCGACGAGGCGCGCAGCGCCGCTCAGGCTGTGCTGTCGGGCGAGTAGCCGGTCGCGTTCGGCGGTGTGCCGGGGCGCTCCACCTGTGGGTGGGGCGCCCCGTTCGCGTCAGTGCCGGTGTGCCGGCGGTGCCCCGTCGTCCCCGAGGTCGGGCGGCACGCAGTAGTCGACGCCGGATTCCGGGGAGATGAGGTCGCCGGACTCCACGTCGGTGCAGTAGGCGTCGAAGACCTCACCGGCGGTGAGAGGGACGAGGCCGTCGCCCTGGTCGGCGCGCAGGCGCCAGCCGTAGATACAGTCGGTGGTGCCTGGGGCGCTGGTGCGCATGACCAGTCCGCCGGGGCTGCGGGTGGCGAGGCCGAGGGCGAGGACGGTGGTGAATTCCAGTAGTTCGGCTTCGTCGAGGTGGTGGGTGCCGTCGGGTTGCTGGTCGGCGTGGAGGACGGCGAGGAGGGTCTCCGGGGTGCCCGTCACGCTGCACACGAGGTGGCGGTTGCCGGGTGGGGCGGTGTCGAGGACGCGGGTGACGAGGCGGGAGGCTCGTGTGAAGGCCGCGCGGCCGATGTCCTCGCCGCAGGTGACGCAGGGGCCGAGGCGCGCCAGGAGCGTCGCGGCGTACTCCCAGGTGGCCTGCCGGACGGCTTCGTCGACGAGGACCGGGACGAGTTCCTTCAGCGGGCGGCCGTCGTAGGGGACGGTGGGGCCTGTCGTCGCGAGTTCGGCGGTGAAGCGGGTGCGGCTGGCCGGGGTGTCGGGTTCGAGGCCGGTGCCGGTGCAGAAGGCGGCGTAGTCCTCCGGGTCGAAGAGGGCGATCGTGGTGTGGGTGCCCTGGGCCGCCCGGGTGCGGAGCAGGTCTTCGACCTGTTCGAGGTAGGTCGTGTGGTCGTCGAAGGTGAAGCTGCGGTACCGGCGCATGACCCGGAAGTCGTGTTCGTCGGTGAGCAGGCCGATCGTGCCGGCGATCTCGCGACGCAGGACGTGTCGCATGGTGCGGCGGTCGGTGTCCGTCATCGTTCCCCCTGTGAGCAGTGCGGCGATCAATGCTCACTCACAGTAACCAGGGGCACTGACAACGGGACCGGGCCGCGGACTCCCCTTTGGCCGGGGAGGCCGTGGCCGGGGTGGTCAGGAGCGCTTGCGGGCCAGGTCCTCGTAGAAGTGGAGGAGGTCGAGGTTGTCGATGGAGCCCGGGTTGACCGCCTTGTCCAACGGGGTGCCCTGCATGAGGCGCTTGACCGGGACCTCGATGCGCTTGCCGGTGAGGGTGTGGGGGACGCCGGGGACCTCGATGATCTCGTCCGGGATGTGGCGCGGGGAGAGCTGTTCGCGGATGGTCTGCTTGATGCGGCCGAGCAGGGCGTCGTCGAGGACGGCGCCGGGCGCCAGGTGGACGAACAGGGGCATCCAGTAGCCGCCGTCGGGCTGTTCGATGCCGATGACCAGGGATTCCTTGATCTCGGGCAGGCGCTCCACCGCCTCGTAGATGTCGGCGGATCCCATGCGGACGCCCTGGCGGTTCAGGGTCGAGTCGGAGCGGCCGTGGATGACGACGGATCCGCGTGAGGTGACGGTGATCCAGTCGCCGTGGCGCCATACGCCGGGGTAGGTGTCGAAGTAGCTGTCGTGGTACCGGGTGCCTTCCGGGTCGTTCCAGAAGTAGACCGGCATGGACGGCATGGGGTTGGTGACGACGAGTTCGCCGACCTCGTCCACGAGGGGCCGGCCGCTGGGGTCCCAGGACTGGAGGTCGGTGCCGAGGCTGGGGGCCTGGAGTTCGCCGATGTGGACGGGCAGGGTGGGGACGGCCCCGGCGAAGCAGGAGCACACGTCCGTGCCGCCGCTGACGGAGGCGATCCACAGGTCGTCGCGGACCTCGTCGTGGAGCCAGCGGAAGCCGTCGGGCGGCAGGGGCGAGCCGGTGGTGGCGACGCACTGGACCTTCGAGAGGTCGAAGTCCCGGCCGGGGTGGACGCCGGCCTTGCGGCAGGCCATGACGTAGGCGGCCGAGGTGCCGTAGAGGGTGGCTCCGGTGCGTTCGGCGATCCGCCACTGGGCGCCCGTGTCCGGGTAGCCGGGGCTGCCGTCGTAGAGGACGACCGTGGTGCCGGTGAGGAGGCCGGAGACGAGGAAGTTCCACATCATCCAGCCCGTCGAGGTGTACCAGAAGAACCGGTCGTCGGGGCCGAGGTCGCAGTGCAGGCCGAGCTGCTTGAGGTGTTCGACGAGGATGCCGCCCTGGGACTGGACGATGGCCTTGGGCAGGCCGGTGGTGCCGGAGGAGTAGAGCACCCACAGGGGGTGGTCGAAGGGCACCTGCTCGAAGACGGGTTCCTGGTCGCCCGCGATGAGGGCCGGCCACTCCAGGGCGCCCTCGGGTGCGTCCGTGCCGAGGAGCGGGATGTGCACCACCGCGCGCAGGGTCGGCAGTTCGCGGCGCAGTTCGGCGACGACGTCGCGGCGGTCGTGCTCCTTGCCGCCGTAGCGGTAGCCGTCGACGGTGAACAGGACGACCGGTTCGATCTGCTGGAAGCGGTCGAGGACGCTGCGGGCGCCGAAGTCGGGGGCGCAGGAGGTCCAGACGCCTCCGACGGCGGCGGTGGCGAGGAGGGCGACGACGGCCTGCGGGATGTTCGGGAGGTAGCCGCTGACGCGGTCTCCGGGGCGTACGCCGAGGGCGCGCAGTTCGGCGGCGAGGGAGCCGACCTGGCGGCGCAGCTCGGCCCAGGTGACGGGTTGGGGTTCGTGGGTCTCGTCGACGTGCAGGAGCGCGGGTTCGTCGGCCCGGGTGGCGGCGGCGCGCAGGGCGTGTTCCGCGTAGTTGAGGGTCGCGCCGGGGAACCACTGGGCGCCGGGCATCGGGCGGTCGCCCAGCACGCGCGTGTAGGGGCTCGTGAAACGGACGTCGAACCACTCCGTGACGGCTTTCCAGAAGGTCTCCAGCTCGTCGACCGACCAGCGGTGCAGGGCTGCGTAGCCTCCGTCGGCCGGGGCGCCGTGGTGCTCGGCGGCCCAGGCCTGGAACCTGGTGATCTGGGCGTCGGCGATGCGCTGCGGATCTGGCTGCCAGAGCGGCTGGGGGTTCTCGATCGTCATGGGGTGGCTCCCGGACTCTGCGCGTCGTGTGCGTCGGCCGCGCACGGCGGGGTGTGCGCGTGACGCGGATGACACGGACGATGCCATGTGATCGACTTCGGCACCAGGGTGCGCCCCACATAGTCCGTGTCGTGAAGATGTGGTCCGGGCACGAGTGAACGGCAGTTGAACGACCCCCCGCGCGTGGGTCCTCAATGGCAGGCTGAGCAGCATGAACGGTCGTGACCTGGTGCGTTCGATGAGGGCGGTGGGTGCTGCGGGGGCCGCCCATGCCGTGCGCACCCTGCGGGCGGCGTGGCGTACGCGGCGTGCCGATGCCGCCGGGTTGCCGCCGAGGGGTCCCGAGCGCGCCCGGGTGCCGGGCACCGTGCAGGAGGTGCGGCCCGGCCCTGGAGGCGGGGTCATCCGGTTCAGCCGTTCCGAGCTGAGCGTGATCGTCGCGGTGAACGGGGCGGTCTTCTGGGGGTGGGACGGGGCATCCCCCGAGCCGTCGTACGCGCTCGCGGGATCTCCTGAGCCGGACGCCCGGGCGGTGCTGGAGCCGGACACGGAGGGCGGCTGGCGGGTGGTGGCCGAGCGCGTGACCGTGGTGATCTCGCGGCACGGCGCGGTGGAGGTGCAGACGCCCGGTGGGGTGCTGGTGCGCCGGGATGAGCCGCCGCGGTGGTGGGAGCCGGTCGGGGGTGGGGTGGCGCGGTGGATGCAGCGGTCGGAGGTCGCCGCGGACGCCCGGTTCTTCGGGCTGGGCGGGCGGGCGTCGGGGCCGCGGCTGAGGGGTGGCACGTACCGGTTGTGGAACACGGATCCGGGTCGTGCGTTCGGGCCCGCCGACGATCCGCTGTACATCACGATGCCGGTGCAGGTGGTGGTGGCGGACGCGGCGACGCATCTGGTGTTCCACGACACGTCGTGGGACGGCACGGTGACGTTGCGCGAGGGCGAGGAGGGCGCCGGCTCCGGGCACGACCGTCCGGGCGCGAGCGAGCTGCGGATGCAGGGCGGGCCCCTGCGGTGCTGGGTCATGGTGGGCACCCCCGCGCGCGTGCTGCTCGTCTGGGCGTCGCTCACGGGTGCGCCCGCACCGCCCCCCTCGTGGGCGCTGGGGCACCATCACGCGCGGTGGGGCTTCGGGAGTGCGCACGAGGCGCGCCGGATCGTCTCGGGCTACGTGGAGCGGGGGCTTCCGCTGGACGCGGTCCATCTGGACATCGACCACTACGACGGACACCGGGTGTTCTCCGTCGACCAGGAGGCGTTCGGGAAGCTGCCGGAGCTCGCCGAGGACCTGCGCGGGGACGGTGTGCGCCTGGTGTCGATCGTGGACCCGGCGGTCGTCGCGGAGCCCGGACAGGCCGTGTACGACGGCGGGAGCGCCGAGGACGTGTTCGTGCGCGACGCCGCGGGCCGTGTGGTGCGGGGCGTCGCCTGGCCGGGTGAGGTGGTGTTCCCGGACTTCACGCACGCGCGTGTGCGCCGGTGGTGGGGTGCGCTGTACGCGGAGCGGCTCGGGCAGGGCTTCGCGGGCTTCTGGCACGACATGAACGAGCCGACCTCGTTCGCGGCGTTCGGGGAGACGACGCTGCCCCGTTCGGCCCGGCACGGCCTGGAGGGCCGCGGCGGGGACCACCGGGAGGCGCACAACGTGTACGGCCTGACCATGGCCAGGGCCGGCTACGAGGGCCTGCTGGACCTGGCTCCCGAGCAGCGGCCTTTCGTGTTCTCGCGGTCCGGCTGGGCGGGGATGCAGCGTTATGGAGGGGCGTGGTCCGGCGATGTGGCCACGGGGTGGCCCGGGTTGCGCGCGTCGCTGTCGCTGGTCGTGGGGCTCGGTCTGTGCGGGGTGCCGTTCTCGGGGCCCGACGTGGGCGGGTTCGACGGTTCTCCGTCGCCGGAGCTGTATCTGCGCTGGTTCCAGATGGCCGCCTATCTGCCGCTGTTCCGTACGCACGCGAGTCTGCGGGCGGGACGCCGGGAGCCGTGGGAGTTCGGCCCCCAGGTGCTGGAGCACGCGCGCGTGGCGCTCGTCGAGCGTCGCCGGCTGCTGCCGTACTTCGTGACGCTGGCACACCTGGCGGGGCGCACGGGCGCGCCCTATGTCCGTCCGCTGTGGTGGTCGGCGCCCGACGACCGGCGGCTGCGCGACTGTGAGGACGCCTTTCTGCTCGGTGACTGTCTGCTGGTCGCGCCGGTGCTGGAGCGGGGTGTCGAGCGGCGGGCGGTGCGGCTGCCGCGGGGGCGCTGGTACGACACGGCGACGGAGCGGGCCTATGAGGGCCCCGGGGAGGTGTGCGTCGACGCGCCCTTGGCACGGATCCCGGTGCTGGCGCGTTCGGGCGCCGTCGTCCCCGTGCGGGGGGACGACGGCGGGCTGGAGCTGGAGGTGTGGGCTCCCGCCCCCGGGCGGACCGGGGGCGGGCTGGTGGTGCCGGATCCGGGAGACGGCTGGGAGGAGCCGGTGATCGAGCGCTACGTCACTCGCTGGGACGGCGAGAAACTGGTCGTCGAGCTGGAGCACGAGGACGGGGCCATCGCGTCGCCCCGTCCGGTGCGGGTGCGCGGGCTCGGCGGACGCCGGGCTCAGATGTAGCGGCCCTCGAAGAACGCCTGGACGGCCAGCGTGTGCAGGGGGAAGGCGAGCTCCTCCGGCCTGCGCAGGAGCTGCCATCCCTCGGTCTCGTCGGTCGCGGCGGAGGCCGGCAGGCGGTCGGCGGGGCGTTCGGGGAGCAGGCCGAAGAGCAGCAGATGCCCGTCGGGCGAGCTCATCGCGTCGGCGAGCCGCACATCGCGTGCGGCGGCGTCGAGGCCGGTCTCCTCCTTGAGTTCGCGGACGACGGCCTGGCGCCAGTCCTCCCGGTCGTCGATGTAGCCGCCGGGCAGGGCGACACCTCCGCGCGCGGGGGCGATGCTTCGGGTGATGACGACCAAGGCGGTTCCCTTGGTGTCGTACACGGGCTGGAGCGCGATGGCCACGGGCAGCGGGTTGCGGTAGGCCACGGTGCCGCACGCGGAGCAGGTGCGCGGCCAGCCGGAGACGCCCTCTCCGTAGGGCGCGCCGCAGCTCGAACAGTGGGAGTTCGCTGCGGAGTTGGGGTCGGAGTGCTGAGATTCGGACACGCGCGGACTGTATCCGATCAGTGGAAGGCCGTCTTCCGGGGGCCGGGATATGGCTGCGCGGGGGGCGATTTGGGAGCTTCAGGGCTGGAACAGGGCCCTCCGCCAAAGGGTCGGCGTCCGGTCCCCAGCCGTCCGGCGGCCCCCTCTGGCACACTTCTGATGGCCCGTCAGATGTGGCATCGGAAGGGCTCATGCCACGTACGCGCACGCCCGTGGTCGCCGGGTGGTTCACCGGCGACGGAGACGGCTTCCGGCTGCTCGGCACGCGGTGTCCCGCCTGCTCGACGGTCTTCTTCCCCCGGGAGGACACCCACTGCCGCAACCCCCGTTGCGGCGGCGGCCGGCTGGTGGGGGTGCCGCTGTCGTCCCGCGGGCGCGTCTGGTCGTACACCGACAGCCGGAACCGTCCTCCGTCACCCTGTGTGACCGGTCCGGAACTTCCATGGGTCCGTGCACGTTGATCGCTGTGGAGCTTCCGGCCGAGCGT
The DNA here is from genome assembly GCF_008973465.1 of Streptomyces sp. SS1-1. NCBI lineage: Bacteria > Bacillati > Actinomycetota > Actinomycetes > Kitasatosporales > Streptomycetaceae > Streptomyces > Streptomyces sp. SS1-1. The sequence continues at coordinate 1,067,942 of NZ_WBXN01000004.1, forward strand.
CTCGTGGTACCGGGGCAGGCGGCTCCCGGGATCACCGTCGCCGATCCGGCGGTGGGCATGAAGGTGCGGGCGCCGTCGCCGGTGTGCTGTACGAGGACACGGAGACGACCTGGACGACCTGGCAGTGGCGGCCTACGGGGGTGGAGGCATGACGCGGGACGTGGTGGTGCTCGGTGCGGGCATGCATCCGTGGGGCAAGTGGGGGCGCGGCTTCGTCGAGTACGGCGTGAAGGCGGCCCGCGCAGCGCTCGCGGACGCGGGACTGGAGCGGCGGGACGTCGGATCGATCGTCGGCGCCGACACGGTGCGTGGCGGCTATCCGCGGCATGCCGCCGGGGCGACGTTCGCGAAGGCGCTCCGCTGGCAGGGCACCCGTGTCACGAGTGTCTACGCGGCCTGCGCCTCGGGAGCGCAGGCCATCGCCACCGCGCGGGCGCAGATCCTCGCGGGACTGGCGGACGTGGTGCTGGTGGTGGGGGCCGACGCGGCTCGCAAGGGGTTCCTGCGGCCCCCGGGCGGGGATCGGCCGGACGACCGGACTGGCTACGCTTCCGCATCCTGGGGGCGACGAATCCGACGTACTTCGGGCTGTACTCGCGTCGGCGGATGACGGTGCACGGGGACATGCTGGAGGACTTCGCGCAGGTCAAGGTGAAGAACGCCGCCCTGGGTGCTCGGAATCCCTACGCCCGCTACCGCAAGGAGGTCGCCGCGTCGGCCGTGGTCGCCGATCCGCTGCCGCTGCTCGACATCTGCGCAACCTCCGACGGCGGGGCCGCGCTGGTACTGGCGGGCATGGACTTCGCCCGCCGGCACGGCGCCGGGGACGCCGTAGGCGTGCGAGCTGACCTGGCCGTTACGCGGAGTCACCGGCGACCGGCAGGTCCCCGGCGCCCGCGTGGGCCTGGCCGCGAACCAGGGCCTGTTCGGGCACGGGTCCGCGGTGGTCGCCGTGCGGTGAGGGGCCGGGAAGGCTGCCACCGGCCGGCGGCGTGGACGTGGGGCCACGAAGCCCACGGTCAGCCGCGCGGGCGGGCGGTGGCGGACCCGGGCAGACGGTGAGATTCTTCTGTCACGAGGTCGGCGGAGGCCATCCGCCCGACCCCATGTGAGCCATGGTCAGTGGCCACTGCCCGGCTCGGCAGGAGCTGGCCTGCCTGTCGGTCCGTGCAGGGCCGCGTCGTTCGTCCCGCATCCGAGCGGGCGTGCCACGGGCCGGACCGGTGACGGTCCGTGAGTCGTCGGCACGTCCCCCAACCGTCGGCGTCCGCGACCTTGACGCCCCCCGGACGCCGGTGAACACTTCCCGGTGTCAGCCGACATCGCCCCATATTTGTCGGCGTATCCACGCAGCGCGCCGCGCGGTTGCGCCCGTATCAGGCCCTCCCCCTCCGGCGACTCGGTTGCGACGGCACGCTCGTCACGGACGCCGGGTGGGGCGCGGGACACGCCCCGCCTTCGGCTGAAGTCGCCGAGGGAACGCACCCCGCACGGAGAAACCGGGGCCGATCGTCCCGGCCAGGCCTAGGAGCCGCCATGAGCAATGGAGACATCTTCGTCGGTGAGGTCATAGGCACCGCGATTCTGATCCTGTTCGGCGCCGGAGTGGTCGCCGCTGTCGTCCTCAACTATTCGAAGGCGAAAGACGGTGGCTGGATCGTCATCGCGTTCGGATGGGGCTTCGCCGTCATGGCGGGCGCGTACACCGCGGCGCCGCTGTCCGGCGGGCATCTCAATCCGGCCGTGACCTTGGGAATCGCCATCGACACGGGCGAATGGGACAAGGTCCCCCTGTACATCGCGGGCCAGATGGTGGGCGCGATGCTGGGGGCGGTGCTGTGCTGGCTGGTCTACTTCGCGCAGTTCCAGGCCAACGCCGACAAGGACATCGCACAGCCGACGCTGGGGATCTTCTCCACGGCGCCGGCGATCCGGCATCCCGTGGCGAACCTCATCACCGAGATCATCGCGACCATCGGGCTGGTGCTGCCGCTCCTGGCGTTCGGCCTGACCAAGGGACTCGCCCTGTCGGGGACCGGGATCCTGATCGTGTCGTTCCTGGTGGTCGGCATCGGTCTGTCCCTCGGCGGTCCCACGGGATACGCGATCAACCCGGCCCGTGACCTCGGCCCTCGCATCATCCACTCCCTGCTGCCGATCCCCAACAAGGGGTCGTCGGACTGGGGCTACGCGTGGATTCCGGTGGTCGGACCGCTGATCGGCGGGGCGCTGGCGGGCCTCATCTTCAACGCAGCCTTCTGACGGATACGACGAAGGGGACGTCATGACGGACAAGTTCGTCGCCGCAATCGATCAAGGCACGACCTCCAGCCGCTGCATCGTCTTCAACCAGGACGGTGCCATCGTCGCCGTCGACCAGCGCGAGCACCGGCAGATCTTCCCCAAGCCCGGCTGGGTGGAGCACGACGCGACCGAGATCTGGTCCAAGGTGCAGGCGGTGGTCGCCGGTGCGATCGCCAAGGCGGGGCTGAAGGCCGACCAGCTCAGCGCGCTCGGCATCACCAACCAGCGCGAGACGACCGTCCTGTGGGACCGCGCGACGGGCAAGCCGGTGCACAACGCCATCGTGTGGCAGGACACGCGCACGGCCCAGTTGTGCGCCCAGCTGGGCGGCGCGGAGGGGCAGGACCGCTTCCGTGAGCAGACCGGGCTGCCGCTGGCCAGCTACTTCTCCGGCCCCAAGGCGGCATGGCTGCTGGACAACGTGCCCGGTCTGCGGGACCGGGCCGAACGCGGGGAGATCGCCTTCGGCACGATCGACTCGTGGTTGATCTACAACCTCACCGGCGGCACCGACGGCGGGAAGCACGTCACCGACGTGACGAACGCCGGGCGCACCATGCTGATGAACCTGCAGACCCTCCAGTGGGATCCGTCGATCCTGTCGGCCATGAACGTGCCGGAGGCGATGCTGCCGGAGATCAAGTCGTCCGCCGAGGTGTACGGCACCGCTGTCGGTCAGCTCGCCGGGGTGCCGGTCGCCTCGGCGCTCGGCGACCAGCAGGCCGCCGTGTTCGGGCAGGCCTGCTACGACGTGGGCAGCGCGAAGAACACCTACGGCACCGGCAGCTTCCTGCTGCTCAACACCGGCAACCGTCCGGTGCCGTCGAAGAGCGGGCTGCTGACGACGATGGGCTACAAGATCGGCAGCGAGGCCCCGGTGTACTGCCTGGAGGGCGCGATCGCCATCACGGGCGCCCTCGTCCAGTGGTTCCGCGACCAGCTCGGCATCATCCGGACCGCCGACGACATCGAACCGCTGGCGGCCAGCGTCGAGGACAACGGCGGCGCGTACATCGTGCCGGCCTTCTCCGGCCTCTTCGCGCCGTACTGGCGTTCCGACGCGCGCGGTGTCGTCACCGGCCTGACCCGGTACGTCACCAAGGCGCATCTGGCCCGTGCCGTCCTGGAGGCGACAAGCTGGCAGACGCGCGAGGTGGTGGACGCCATGGTCCAGGACTCCGGTGTGCACATCACCAGCCTGAAGGTCGACGGCGGCATGACGAAGAACAATCTGCTCATGCAGCACCAGGCCGATGTGCTGGACGTGCCGGTGATCCGGCCGAAGATCTCCGAGACGACCTGCCTCGGCGCCGCGTACGCGGCCGGGCTGGCGACCGGCGTGTGGAACGACCTGGACGAGCTCAAGGCGCACTGGGCGAAGGACACGGAGTGGACGCCGTCCATGTCGGCCGAGGAACGCGACCGCGAGTACCACAACTGGCGCAAGGCGGTGGAGAAGAGCTTCGGCTGGGAGGAGGACGGCCAGAGCTGAGCCCCTTCGCCACCGGGACCGGTCCCCCTCCTCGTGGGGGGGGGCCGGTCTCGGTGTAAGGATCCCGGAAGGGGGCACACGCGTGTGCGGGCCGCGCGAACCCACAGGCGCGTGGGCCCACGGGCCGCGGCCCGTACCCCGGTCGGCGGGGGTACGGGTCGTGGCCCTCGGCAGCTCGTCCCGCTGTCAGGTGGTCACGGCCTGGCGGCGCTCCGCCTGGAACGCCATGGCGTGCTGAACGACGCCGATCAGGACCTCCTTGACCGACTCGCGGTCCCGGGCGTCGCACAGGAGCAGCGGTACGTCCGGGTCGAGGTCCAGGGCCTGCCGTACCGTCTCCGCGGGATAACGGGCGGCCCCCTCGAAGCAGTTGACGCCGACGACGAACGGGATGCCGCGCCGCTCGAAGTAGTCGACGGCCGCGAAGCAGTCCTGGAGGCGGCGGGTGTCGGCCAGGACGACGGCGCCGAGCGCTCCCTCGGACAACTCGTCCCACATGAACCAGAACCGCTCCTGACCGGGCGTGCCGAAGAGGTACAGCACCAGGTCCTCGCGCAGGGTAATGCGCCCGAAGTCCATTGCCACGGTGGTGGTGCGCTTGCCCTCGACACCGCTCGTGTCGTCGATCGGCCGTCCGGCCTCGGTGAGCAGCTCCTCGGTGCGCAGCGGCCGTATCTCGCTGACCGCGCCGACGAGCGTGGTCTTCCCCACGCCGAAGCCGCCGGCCACGAGGATCTTGAGCGTGACGGGCTCGACCGGAGGCTTCCCGCGCTCAGAACGCCCGAAGATCATCGATCTCTTCTCCTGCTTGATGGGGGTCGCGCGACGGTGGGCCGTAGCCTCCGCCGCCGGGGGTTTCGATGACGAGTACGTCGCCGGGGCCGACGTCGGCCGAGTCGCTTCCGGCCAGCGTGGTCACCGTGCCGTCCGCGTGTTCGACGCGGTTGGCGCCCAGGGCGCCGGGTGCGCCGCCCGCCATGCCGTACGGCGGCACCCTGCGGTGCTGGGACAGTGTCGACACGGTCATGGGTTCGAGGAAGCGGATGCGGCGTACCGCGCCGTCGCCGCCGCGCCACCGTCCGGCGCCGCCGCTGCCGTGCCGGACCGCGAACTCGTCGAGCCGTACGGGCAGCCGCCACTCCAGCACCTCGGGGTCGGTGAGGCGGGAGTTGGTCATGTGGGTCTGGACGACGGGGGCACCGGGGAAGCCGTCGCCCGCGCCGGAACCAGAGGCCACGGTCTCGTAGTACTGGTGGCGCGCGTTGCCGAAGGTGACGTTGTTCATGGTTCCTGAGCCCTCCGCCTGGACGCCGAGGGCGGCGTAGAGGGCACCGGTAATCGCCTGGGACGTCTCCACGTTGCCCGCGACGACGGCGGCCGGGGGCTGCGGGGCGAGCAGGGAGCCGGGCGGCACGACGATGCGCAGGGGGCGCAGGCAGCCGTCGTTGAGGGGGATGTCGTCGGCGACCAGGGTGCGGAAGACGTACAGGACCGCGGCGTTGACGACGGCGAAGGGGGCGTTGAAGTTGCTGGTCAGCTGCGGAGAGGTGCCGGTGAAGTCGACGGTGGCGGCGCGCTGGGCGCGGTCCACGCGCACGCGGACGCGGATGACGGCGCCGGAGTCGGTCTCGTAGGCGTACTCGCCGTCGTCCAGGGCGTCGATGACGCGGCGGACCGCTTCCTCGGCGTTGTCCTGGACGTGCCGCATATAGGCCTGGACGACGTCGAGGCCGAAGTCGTCGATCATGCGGGCGACCTCGTCGGCGCCCTTGCGGTTGGCCGCGATCTGGGCCCGCAGGTCGGCGAGGTTGGTGGCGGGGTTGCGGGAGGGGTGGGGCGCCTCGGTGAGCAGGCGGTGGGTCTCCTCCTCGCGGAAGCGGCCGTCCTCGGCGAGCAGCCAGTTGTCGAAGAGGACGCCCTCCTCGTCGATGGTGCGGCTGTTCGCGGGCATGGATCCGGGCGCGATGCCGCCGATCTCCGCGTGGTGGCCGCGTGAGGCGACGTAGAAGAGGATGCTCTGCTCACCCTCCGTGTCCGTCCGGGGGTCGGTGCCGAAGACCGGGGTGATCACGGTGACGTCGGGCAGGTGGGTGCCGCCGTGGTACGGGTCGTTGACGGCGTAGGTGTCGCCCGGGCGCATCCGGTCACCGCGGCGGTGGATGACCTCTTTGACGCTGGTGCCCATGGAGCCCAGGTGGACGGGGATGTGCGGGGCGTTGGCCACCAGGTTTCCGTCCGGGTCGAAGAGCGCGCAGGAGAAGTCCAGGCGCTCCTTGATGTTGACGGACTGGGCCGTGGACTCCAGGCGGGCGCCCATCTGCTCGGCGATCGACATGAAGAGGTTGTTGAGGACCTCCAGCAGAACCGGATCGGCTTTCGTGTCGAGTTCGGAACTCTCCGTGACCGCCACGCGTTCCATGACCAGATGCCCGTCGTCGGACGTCCCGGCTCGCCAGCCGTCGTCGACGACGGTCGTCGCACCGGACTCGGCGATGATCGCCGGGCCGGTGACGGATGCGCCGGGGGCCAGTCGCTCCCGGCGGTGCAGGGGGACGTCGCGCCAGGTGCCGCCGGTGTGGAGGCGGACGGTGCGCGGGTCCTCCGGGCTGTCCTCGCGGGCGGTGCCGGGGGGCGTGAGAGCGGAGAGATCGGGGGGTTCGGTGAGGCCGGTGGCTTCGACGGAGAGGGCTTCGACGACGATCGGGCGGTCGAGCGTGAAGGAGTACGTGGCGCGATGACGTTCTTCGAAGGCTCGCCGCATGGTGTCGGGCTCGGTGAGTTCGACGGTGAGGGTGGTGTCGGTGCCGTCGTAGCGCAGCTGGGCGCGGCGGGTGACCCGGATGCGGTCGGCGGGGACGTCCTCGTCGAGGAGTTCGGTGCCGGCGGCCGCCTCCAGGTCGTCCGCGGTCTTCAGGACTCCGCCCATCGACGCCGGTTCCAGGGGTGCTTCGACGGACTGTTCCCGCATCGCCGTGGTGTCGGCGAGGCCGATGCCGAGCGCGGACAGGACACCGGCCATGGGAGGCACGAGGACGGTACGGATGCCGAGGGAGTCCGCCACCTTGCACGCGTGCTGGCCGCCGGCGCCGCCGAAGGTGGTGAGGGCGTAGCGGGTGACGTCGTGCCCCTTCTGGACGGAGATCCGCTTCACGGCGTTGGCGATGTTGGCGACCGCGATCCGCAGGTAGCCCTCGGCGACCTGCTCCGGGGTGCGGTCGTCGCCGGTGCGGTCACGGATCTCGGCGGCGAGCGCGGTGAAGCGTTCGCGGACGAGGCCGGCGTCGAGGGGCTGGTCGCCCCGGGGGCCGAAGACGGCGGGGAAGTGCGCGGGCTGGATGCGGCCGAGCATGACGTTGGCGTCGGTGACGGTGAGCGGGCCGCCGCCCCGGTAGCAGGCGGGCCCCGGGTCCGCGCCCGCCGAGTCCGGCCCTACGCGGTAGCGCGACCCGTCGAAGTGCAGCACCGATCCGCCGCCGGCCGCGACGGTGTGGATGTCCAGCATGGGCGCGCGCAGCCGGACGCCGGCGATCTGTGTGGTGAAGACGCGCTCGTAGTCGCCGGCGAAGTGGGACACGTCCGTGGAGGTGCCGCCCATGTCGAAGCCGATGACCCGGTGGTGGCCGGCGAGCTGCGACATCCGCGCCATGCCGACGATGCCGCCCGCGGGACCGGAGAGGATGGCGTCCTTGCCGCGGAACTGTCCCGCTTCGGCGAGACCGCCGTTGGACTGCATGAACATCAGCCGTACGCCGTCGAGTTCCTCGGCGACGTGCTGGACGTAGCGGCGCAGGACCGGCGAGAGGTAGGCGTCGACGACGGCGGTGTCCCCGCGGGGCACGAGCTTCATCAGGGGGCTGACCTCGCTGGACAGCGAGATCTGTTGGAAGCCGATACGGGCGGCGAGCCGGCCGATGTCCTGTTCGTGCCCGGGGTGCAGATGGCTGTGCAGGCAGACGACGGCGACGGCCCGGATGCCGTCGTCGTACGCCTCCTGGAGCGGGCCGGTGAGGGCCTCCAGGTCGGGGGCGCGCAGGACGGTCCCGTCCGCCGCGATGCGTTCGTCGACCTCGACCACCCGTTCGTACAGCAGTTCCGGGAGGTCGATGCGGCGGGCGAAGATGTGCGGCCGGTTCTGGTAGGCGATGCGCAGGGCGTCACGGAAGCCGCGGGTGATCACCAGGAGGGTCCGCTCGCCCTTGCGTTCGAGGAGGGCGTTCGTGGCGACGGTGGTGCCCATGCGGACGGCTTCGACGGGGGCGGTGGAGTCGCCGAGGAGTTCCCGGACGCCCGCGACGGCCGCGTCCGCGTAGCGGGCCGGGTTCTCCGACAGCAGTTTGTGGGTGAGCAGCCGGCCGTCCGGGCGGCGCGCGACGATGTCCGTGAAGGTGCCGCCCCGGTCGACCCAGAACTGCCAGGCTGTCACGTCACTACCCCGCTTCCGCGCCGCTCACAGCGCCCGCAGGCCGTCGATCACGTCGCGCAGAATACTCTCGTCGACCATCTCGGCCGGTGGGACAGGGCGGTTCACATGGACGAATTCGCCGTCCACGAGGTCGCCGACGAGGACCCGTACCACTCCGACGGGCAGGTCGAGCTCGGCGGAGAGTTCGGCGACGGACTGCGGGGTCTCACGGCACAGTCCGACGATCTCCACGTGTTCCGGGGACAGCGTCGAGTCGGCTTCCGGATCGTCCGCGTGCGGTTCGGTGACGACCACCGCGATCAGGTCGAGGCGGTGCTGGGCCGCACTCGTGGTGCGGCCGCGTGTCATCGCGTAGGGGCGGACGACCGGTCCGGCCTCGTCGTCGAACCAGTGGCTTCTTCCCTGACCGTCAGCGCTCATGCCTTCCCACTACCCGCCCGAGGACAGATCGGTGCGCGGTGCGGTCCCCAGATGCACGCCGACCCGCTTCACGAGGAGTGTCATCTCGTAGGCGACCTGGCCGACGTCGGAGTCCGCGTCCGAGAGCACCGCGAGACAGCTGCCGTCACCGGCGGCGGTGACGAACAGGAAGGCCTCGTCGAGTTCGACGACGGTCTGTCGGACGCTGCCCGCCTCGAAGTGCCGGCCCACGCCCTTGGCGAGGCTGTGGAACCCGGAGGCGACGGCGGCCAGGTGCTCGCTGTCCTCACGGGTCAGGTCCTTGGACACGCCGGTCGCCAGGCCGTCCCCGGAGAGCACGACGGCCTTGCGGATGCTGGCGACGCGGTCCACCAGGTCGTCGAGGAGCCAGTTGAGCTCGCCGTTCTGGGTGGTCGCGGCGTGGTCGGTCGCCTTTGGTGCGGTCATCGACCGTCCCCCTTGTTCGTTCCCTGTGGTGCTGTGCCGCCCGGGGCGGTGTCGTCGCCCGCGGCGTTCTCCTTACGCCCGCGCTGCCAGCCGCGCTGGAGCGAGGCCATACGGCTGCGTACCTCGTCCGCGTCGCGTTCGCCGGGGTCCGGCGCCGTGGGACGGGGTGCGGGTGCTTTCTTGAGCTGGGGTGCCAGGCTGGCCTGCCGGACCCGCCGGGGCAGCGCGCCCGTGCCGGGTGCGGGCGGCTGCGGGGCCGTGCTGGGGTCCGGGGTGGTGTCGTCGGGTCCGCCGGCCGCGATCTCGGGGCGGCGGGCGCGCCCGGTCAGGGCGGCGGGCTCGTGCGGGCCGACGGCGTCGGGCCTGGCGGTGTCCGGTGCGTCGGAGCGGCCGGATCCGGCCGTCCGTCCGGGCCCGGCGGGGTCGCCGGAGCGCTGGGGTCGCGCCGCGTCGGCGATACCGCCCCGGGGGCCCGTGCCGCGGCGCCGGGTGGGCAGCGGGGCGAGACCGTCGGACTGCGCGCGGCTCGGGCGGTACGAGGGTTCCGCGTCGGTCTTCTCCAGGCGGGTCCGGTGGTCGGTGACGGGCCGTCCGTGGGAGCTGACCAGTTTGGGGGCGCCGCGTCGTGGCAGCGGGACCGGGGCGTTCGGGTCGTCGTCCGCGGCGTCGGGGACCCCGGCGACCGGGCCCAGATCGCCGCGGCGCCTCGTGGTGTCGTCCTCGGAGCGGCCGAACGCGCGGCGCGGGTGGAAGAGGCCGCCTTGCTCTCCGTCCTCCTCGTCGAGGGGGTCCGGGAAGTCGCTCAGGGCGTCGAGGTCGACGGGGGCCTCGAGTTCGACAGGGCCGTCGAGGAGCGCGGCCGGCAGCCCCGGCGTACGGGCCGGCACCTTCGAGAGCGCGGCGCGTCGCGACTCCTCCAGTTCGACCTCCTTCGAGGGGGTGGGCCGGTCGAGGCGGAAGCCGATGCCGTTGGTGTCCGGGACGTCGTCGGTGAGGAGGGCGTCCGGGATGAAGACGACGGCGGTGGTGCCGCCGTACGGCGAGGGCTGCAGGGAGACGCGGACGTTCTGCCGCTGGGCGAGCCGGCTGACCACGAAGAGACCGAGGCGGTCGGTGTCGGACAGCTCGAACTCGGGGGTCTCGGCGAGCCGGAGATTGGCGTCGAGCAGGGCGTCGGCGGCCATGCCCAGGCCGCGGTCGTGGATCTCCAGGGTGAAGCCGTTGGCGACCCGCTCGCCGAGGACCTGGACCGCGGTGTGGGGCGGGGAGAACACCGTGGCGTTCTCGAGGAGTTCGGCGACCAGATGGGTGAGGTCGGCGACGGCCGGCCCGGTGACGGCGACGCGGGGCAGCCGGCGTACCTCGATGCGCTCGTAGTCCTCGACCTCGGCGACCGCGGCGCGTACGACGTCCATGAGCTGGACGGGTTTGCGCCACTGCCGGGACGGGGCGGCGCCGGAGAGGATCACCAGTCCCTCGGCGTGGCGGCGCATGCGCGTGGTCAGGTGGTCCAGACGGAACAGGTCGGCGAGTTCGTCGGTGTCCTCGGTCCGGCGTTCCATGGTGTCGAGGAGGGTGAGCTGCTTGTGCAGGAGGACCTGGCTGCGGCGGGCGAGGTTGACGAAGACCTCGGAGACGCCGGCGCGCAGTTCGGCCTGTTTGACGGCGGCCTCCACGGCGGCTCGCTGGAGGGTGTTGAGGGCCTGGCCGACCTCGCCGATCTCGTTCTTGTCGTAGGCGAGACGCGGCACCTCGGTCTCGATGTCGACCTGTTCACCGGCGGACAGCCTGCGCATCACGCTGGGCAGCCGGACGCCGGAGGCCTCGTGGGCGTCGAGGCGGAGCTGGCGCAGGTCCCGGACGAGGCCGCGGCCGATCCGTACGGACAGGAAGAGCGAGAACAGCACGGCGAGCAGTCCGAGGACGCCGGCGACGACGGCTTTGAGGATGACGCCCATCGCGACGGGGCGGACGCGGTCCTGGTAGCGGTCGCCGGCCTCGTCGTTCAGTTTGCCGAGCTCGTCGAGCACACCGCCGGCGGCGGTGTCCCAGTCCTGGGCGTCCACGGTGCTGGGGCGTCCCGGCTGGGAGAAGATGACGGACTGCTCGGCGACCCGGAGCGGTGCCGTGGAGCCGTTCTTCCAGAAGTGCTGGAAGCGTTCGCGTTCGGCCGAGGGCAGGTCGGTCAGGCTCAGGTCGTACATCAGGGTGCGCTGGGCGATGAGGTCCGAGACGTCGCGGATCTCGTCGCGGGTGAGCCGGCCGACCACGAGGGCGGAGCTGAGCAACGCGTCCTCGCGGGACAGCAGTTCACGGGCGCGTGTGACGTTGAGGAGGGCGCGGGCCTCCTTGTCCATGGCGACGTTGTCGATGCCGTCGAGGGAGGCGAGGAGGGCGTAGCAGGGTTCGACGAGGAGGTTGTACTGGTGGAGCGCCTCGGCGCGTTTCACCGTGCCGTCCTCGACGCTGCGCCGCAGGGGGCCGATGCCGTCGAAGGCGTCCAGCACGGCCGTGAGGTGTTCGGTGTCGTTCGCGTCCATGCCGTCGCGGACGTCGGGGTCCCGGGCGTTCCGGCGGATCTCGGCGATGGCGGTGTCGGTGGCCTTCCGGCTCTCCCGGAGGGCGGACAGCGCGTCGGAGGCGCGGCGGTCGGCGAGGTAGACGAGGGCCTGGCGTCGCTCCTGCTGGACGACGCGGACGGCGTCCTCGGTGGAGTAGCCGATCTTCTCGACGAGGGAGGACACCGTGAACAGCTGGGCCACCTCTCGCCCGGTGAGTACCGTGGCGAATCCCCAGATCGCGGTCAGGGACACCAGCGGCACGAGAAGCAGCGCCACCATTTTCCGGCGGATCGACTTCCCGCGAAAGCGCATGGCCTCCCCCAGCTCGGTCCCCCTGCCGGCCAGGGGGCACACCTGTGCGTCAACAATGGGCGCGAGCCTACTACCGACGCACTGGTAACTCGAAGAGACATCCGGAGCCTGAACTTCCGCACTGGTGACGAGACATGGGGAGTTGTCCGGTCATGACGGGAATTACCTCCCGCAAACATCGTGCACCCCGGTGAAGCGTTCCGGCCCACCCGCTCGGCCAGTTGGCCGGAAATCTCTCTTCGGCGGGAATCTTCCAGGGGTGCTGATCGTCCTTCTCTACGGGAAATGGGGGCGGATGGGACCACGAGAGCCGCGTCCAGCCCCCCGGCGGCGTAAAGCGGCGCAAGCCGGGCAGTCGCTCAGGGGCTGGGACTTGGGATGCGGGCGAGCGGTCCGCGGACGGTGGGGAGTGACACGGTGATGGGTACGGCGGAGCAGCGCGAGGCGTCCCGGGGCAGCGCTGCGGTGCGGAGCGGACCCGATGTGCCGGCTCGCGACATTCCGGTGACCGGGGGCGGGCGTGCCGAGCGTGCCGCGCGCGACGAGCGGGCGTCCTACCGGCCGCTGTGGGTCGAGGACCCGGAGCCGCGGCGGCGTATGCCCGATCCGGTGCGGACGGCGGCGGTGCGGGCGGTGCTCGTCGTCTCGGTGACGCTGATCCAGGCGATGGTGGCGTTCCTGTGCACGCTCGCGGGGTCCTGGCTGGCCTTCCCCATGGTCATCAGCAGTGTGGTCAGCGTCGTCGTGGCGACCTGGGCCGCCCTCGACGTCTGGGTCACCCGCCAGGTCTGGAACCAGCGGCACGGTGTGGTGTCGACACCCAGCAGCACGGCGCGGGCCCTGCGGCGTGAGCGGCGCGCGGCGCGACGCGCGGCGCGGTCGGCCGAGCGGGCCCGGACGCGGATACGCCGGCGGGCCGGAGCCGGGCAGCTGTCGCACCCCTGACTCCGGCCGAAGCCGGGCAGCTGTCGCGCCCCTGACCCCGGCCGAAGCGGGACACCCGTGACCCCGGTCGGCGCGGGGCAGCCGTCGCACCGCTGATCCAGCCACTGCGGGGCAGCCGTCGCGCCCCGCCTCCGGCCGCTGCGACGGCCGGCCGTCAGACCCCCTGCGGGTCCACGGGCGCGGGCCGCTTGAACATCCGGGTGGCCGTGATCTCGCTGTGCCCTGCCTCGCCCGCCTGCTGCTGCGGCAGTCCGGGACGCAGGTGCTCCTCCACGCTGATGTACTTCAGGCCGGCCCTGAGGTCGGCGTCGTTGCGCAGCCGGATCACGAGCGGGAACTCCGCGAGGGCGGTCGTGTCGAACAGACCGGTGGTGTAGAGCAGTTGGACGCCGAGCGCGTCGGACACGGCGCGCTGGAGCTCCAGCAGATAGGTGGCGTTGGCCCGCCCGATGGGGTTGTCCAGGAACAGCGTGCCGGCGTGCCGGTGCTTGTCCCGGCCCCGGTCGTTGGACCGCAGCGCTGCCATCGTGCAGTACAGGGCGATGGCGGCCGTGAGCAGCTGCCCACCGGAGAACACGTCGCCCATCTGTCCGACGGGCACCCGCTCGGCGCGCAGCACGGCGTCCGGCTTGAGGATCTCGACGGCGACGCCCTTCGGCTGGAGGGCGGCGGCCACTCCGCGCAGCAGCAGGGACATGCCGTCCCGCCGGAGGTCGGAGTTCTTCTTCACGGCGGCCCGGGTGGCGTCGTCGATGACCTCGCCCAGCCGTTCGGTGAGGGTGGCCTGGTCGGGCTCCTCGAAACGGATGCGCAGGAACTCCTGCCCGGACCACTCCCCCAGTCCCTCGGGCAGCCGGGACAGCCGCTGGGCGGACCGCAGGGTCGCCAGGGCCGACTCCACGAGGCCGCGGAGCCGGTCGACGATCGAGTCGCGGTTGCGCTCCAGCTGGGCCAGTTCGTCGGTGAGGACGCGCAGCCGGGGCGCGAAGGCGTCCGCCCACTTCTGCGCGTGCTCGGGCAGCGCGGAGGCGGGCAGCTCACGGATCTGCTGACGGGCCGGGGTGCGGACCTGTTCGTAGCGGGTGGAGTTGGCGTGCCGGACGAGGACGTCGCTCGCCTCGCGCACGGCGGCCTCGGCGGCGGAGAGGTCGGCGGCGCAGCCCCGCAGGGAGCGACGGGCCTCGGCCGCCGACCGCCGGGCCTCCTCCAGGCTGCCGGGGTACGGCTCGACCTCCTCCTGCTCCTCGTCCGAGCCGTGCTCACGCAGCAGGTCGCGCAGCATCGCGGCGATCTCGTCGAACCCTCCGGCCGCGTCCTCGGCGGCACGGTGGGCTTCGAGGAGTTCCGTGTGCGCGTCACGGGCCTGCGCCAACGCGTCGCTGTGGGCGGCGAGTTCACCGGTGGCCGTCCGCAGCAGGGCCTGGGCGTGCTCGGCGTCGCGCGGCTGCAGCTCCTCCGGCAGCTCGGTGTGCGCGTCGCCCTCCTGCGGGGCGTGGCGCTCGGCCTCGCCGCGCAGCCGGCCCAGTTGCTCGCTGGCGGCGGACATGCGGGTCTCCAGGAGCTGGACCAGTTCCTCGGCGCGCGAGGCGGCCGCCTGCCGGGACGGCCCGTCGGAGCCGTCCGGTGACTCGAGGAGCTGTTCGGCGCGGGTGCGGACCTTGTTGCTCAGCCGGTCCAGCTCGGTGCGGGCCGCGCTCTCGTCGCTCTCCGCGCGGGCCTGCTCGGCGCGCAGGTCGGCGCCCACACCGACCTTCTCGTACACCTGGGAGGCCGCCCGGTACGCCTCGCGGAGCGCCGGCAGGGACGCCTTCGGGGTGTCCGCGTCGGTGTCCGGTACGTCGTCGGGGGCGCCGGCGATCTCGGCGCGCTCGGCGCGCAGGGCCCGTGCGGTGCGGCGCGCGTCGTCGGCGGCGCGCTGGGCGGCACGCCGGTCCTCGTCGGCGGCGCGGGCGCGCTCCAGACAGGACTGGGCGCGGGCCTCGGACTCGGCGGCCTCGTCGGCGAGTTCCCGCAGTCTGACCTGCCAGCCGGCCCGCTCGCGCAGCCGGAAGGCGAGTCCGGCGAGGGCGTCGGCGGCGCGCCGCGCCTTCTGCGCGGCCTCCTGGCGTTCGTCGCGGACCGCCGCGGCCTCGGCCGCTGCCTCGTCGGCTTCGGCGCGCACGGTCCGCGCCTCGGCGAGTTCCGCTTCCGACTCCTCGGCGAACACGCGCGCTTCCCGAGCGGCCTCGGCCAGCTCCAGGAGCCGTCCGGCCGGGCAGCCGGTGCGCCAGGAGGCCAGGCGTGCCGCCAGCTCCCGGTCCTTGCCGAGGCGGGCGGCGAGGCCGCGGATCTCCTCGTCCCGCTCGGTGGCGCGGGCCCGCAGCGCCTGCCGTTCCTCATCGGCGGCGTGCTCGTCGTGCATGGCCGGGTTCGGCGGCACGAGGAAGACGTCAGTGTCCGGCGCGTCGGCGGCCGGGGTGGGGGCGAGCAGGGCGGCCGCCGTGCCGACGGCGACGGTGGAGCGGGGCAGCAGTGCGGCGTCGGCGAGCGCCTCGCGGGCCCGGGCGTGGGTGCCGGGGTCGGTGATGATCACGCCGTCGACGAGTTCGGGGCGGGCGGCGAGCACGCGCGCGTGATCGGCGGGGTCGACGGCCTGGGCGAGGTAGCGCCAGCCGGGCAGCGCGGGGATGCCCTGCTCGCCGAGGAACTCCACGGTGGCCAGGACGTCGGGGCCGGGCGGGAGCAGCCCGCCGTCGCCGAGCGCGCCGAGGATGCGGGCGTCGTCGGCGGCGGCCGTCCGCAGGTCGAAGAGCTGCCGCTCGGCGGAGGAGACGGCGTCGTCGAGGAGTTCGCGCAGTTCGTCGGCGAACCGGTCGAGGTCCTCGGGCGTGAGCGCGCCCTCCACGGCCCCGCCCACGTCGGTCCGCGCCCGGGCGCCGGCCTGGTCGCCGGTGCGCGGAGCGGGAACCGAGCCGCGCCTGGGACCCGCGTCACCGGCCAGGCCGAGCAGTTCGACCAGGCGCTCCTCCGACGCGAGGCTCTCGGCGAGCCGGCGCTCGGCGTCGTAGGCGCGCTCCGCCGCCGAGGCCGCGTCGGCCGCGCGGGCCGCCGTCAGTTCGGCACGGGACTCCGCGGAGGCCGCCTCACGCGCGTGCTCCGAGGCCCGCCGGGAGGCCTCTCGGGCGGTGTCCCAGGCGGCGACGGCGGACTTCTCGGCATCGCTCGCGGCGAGGGCGGCACGGGCCGGGTCGGCGTCGGGGGCGCTGTCGTCGAGCCAGCCGGCGCGGACGGCCTCGGCGGTCTCCTGCTCGACCTCGGTCAGCCGCTGCCGCAGATGCCCGGCCTCGCTGCGGGCGCGCTGGGCTTCGGTGGCGGCGGCCGTGGAGTCCCGGTGGGCGGACTCGCCGGCCTCCTGGAGCGCGGCGGACCGCTCCTCGCCCTCGTTGGCCTGTGCCTCGGCGCGCTCGGCTGCCGCGTGCAGGGCGCGGACGAGATCGACGGCGGCCTTGGCGCGGGCGGCCAGCGCGGGGGCCGCGTCGCGTTCGGCCTCCTGGATGGCGGCGGCCACGCGTGCCACCCGGTCGGCGGCGGCGCGGTGCCGCAGGACGGCTTCGGCGGCCTGCCAGGCGGAGTGCAGGGTGCGGGCGTCGGCGAGCTCGCGCTTCTGCGCGGCGGCGGACTTCTCGGCGGCGGCGAGCGCCAACGAGGCGTGCCGGTAGGCGAGTTCCGCGGCGATCAGCGCACTGCGCTCGCGCGCGCCCTCGGCGTGCGTGACGGCGTGGGCGGCCGCGGTGACGCGCTGGGCGAGGTCGGCGGCGCGGACCCGTTCCCGTGTGCCCCGCGCGGTGAGGCGCCGGGCGAGGGCGCGGGTGCGGCGCTCGGCGCCGGCGTGGATGTCGCGCGCGCGTGCGCGGGTCTCGGCGGCCTCGACGATCCGGCCGAGCAGGTCGACGGACCCGGCGGTGAAGTCCCGTTCGGCGATCAGTTCGGCGCGCCGGCCGAGCTTGTTGCCGAACCCGCTGACCAGGTCGGCGAGACCGTCGGTGTCGCGGGTGTCGGTCACGGCCCGCAGCAGCAGGTCGGTGAAGTCGGAGTCCTTCTTGACCGCGAAGAGGCCGGCGGCCTCACCCTCGTCGGCGTTCATCTCCCGCTGGTAGCGGAAGAGTTCGGGGTCGAGGCCCAGGTCGCCGAGGTGCTCGATCCAGCGGTCGTGGATGTCCTCCCAGTGGACCTCCAGGTGCGGGTACGCCTTGCCCGCCTCGGTGAGCGCGTCCCGGAAGCCCTTCATGGTGCGCCGGCGGCCCTGTGCGCCGGACTGCCCCTCGACCGGCGGCCGTACGGCGGTGGACTCGGCGACGGGGAGGTTGTCCAGGCTGAGGCCGGGGCCGGGGCGGAAGGAGTACCAGGCCTCCGCGAACTTCCGCGGGTCGTTGGAGACCTGGCGGCCGCGCCACTCGCTGACCTTGCCGACCACCACGCACTCACCGGTCAGGGTGTGCTGCCACTCCAGGGCGACGTGCCCGCAGTCGTCGGCGAGCAGGAACTTGCGCAGCACGCCGGAGCTGGCGCCGCCCAGGGTGTTGCGGTGACCGGGGAGCATCACCGAGAAGATCAGCTTGAGCAGGACCGACTTGCCGCCGCCGTTCTCCAGGAAGAGCACGCCCGCGGGGGCGGGCCGGCGCGGCGGGCCGACCGGCTCCTCCTCGAAGAACTCCGCCTGGGTGGGCGCGGGGTCGGGCACGGGCTCGCCGACGCCGCGCAGGTCGAGCACGGTGTCGGCGTAGCGCGCTCCGGCCGGTCCGATGGAGTAGAGGCGGACCCGGGACAGCTCGTACATGGCGGACTCTCGTAAGTCTTCGGCAGGTGGGGGAGGTCGGTGGGGGCTCAGGCCGAGTGGAACGGCAGACCGGCGTCGGCCACCAGGTCCAGGGCGTCGGTGTCCTCGGCGGGCAGCAGGGTGGGTGTGCCGTCGGTGACCGGGACGACGCCCAGGTCCAGCAGCTCGGTCATGGCGGCGCTGCCCGCCATGTCACGGACCTGGAGCTGGTAGCGGGCCGTGGTGCGGTAGGTGCCGCCGTGGTCGTCGCCGGTCCGCTGGAGGAAGCCGGAGTCGGTGAGGAACGCGACCGCCTTGCCGACGATGCCGGTGGTGGAGCCGGCGAGCCGGCGCGCGTCCTTGGTGGCGCCGGCGGCGCTGCGTCTGATCCAGATGCGCCAGGCGGCCTCGAGGCCGGGGGCGTCCGTGGCGGGGTCGGTGTTCTCGCCCTGCTCCTCGGCGCGCTCCTCCAGGCGGCGGCAGGCCTGGCGGACGAAGGCGTCGACGCCGTTGACGGTGACGCGCCCGATGTAGCCGTCGTCGGCGAGGTCCTCGGGGCGCGGGAACGCCATCGCGGCGACGGCGAGATGGGCCAGCCCGTGCAGGAAGCGGTCGCCGCCGTCGGCGGACGTCCGGCGGGCGTAGTCGCTCATGCGTACGGCGAACACCGAGTCCTCGGCGGCGGTGACCGCCATGCCCGCGCGCGGGGACACCTCCAGCACGACGAGGCCGAGTCCGGTGGCCACGGCGTCGGCGAGCCGCGCGAACGACGGGTCCTCGCGGTAGCGGCGCAGCAGTTCGGTGTACTCCTGGTCGCGGGCGGGCTGGAGCTTGGGCTGCAGTCCGAAGGAGACGAGCCGCGCCGCGTCGGCGGCGTCGGCGGGGGTGACGGCGGCGGGCGCCTGCGGTACGGCGGCCTCCGGCTCACTCCGATCGACGTGCTCGGTCACGGTTGCGGCTCCTTGTGGCGGTGGTGCGAGGTCATGCGGTGCGCTCGGTGCTGGTGGTGCCCGGCGCCGCGCGGCGGCCGGATCATGCGGCTTCCGTCCGGTCGGCGGCCATCCCGGCCGCGTCGAGCAGTGCCGTGCCGACGATGAGGTCGGCGCCGCCGAACTCGGGGTCGTCGAGCTCCGTCCCGTCGTCCACGGCGAAGAGCAGCTTCTCCTCGCCCTGCCGGTAGGCGGTGCCCACCGGAGGGCTGGCGGCGTGCACGGCCAGCAGGGCGACCAGATACGGCAGTTCGGGGTCCTGCCGGCGCGCCTCGGCCAGCAGGCCGGAGAGGCGGCGGGGCGCGTCGGCGGGCAGGTCGAGCAGCTCCATGGCGGCGGCGAGCTGCTCCTCGCTGAACCGGCTGTCGTCCGGGGTCGCGATGAGGTCCGGCTCGGGCATCTCGGCGCCCAGGTGCTCCCGTTCCACGGGCGGGGTGAGCAGGATGTCGACGAGGTCGCCGAGCCGCACCGACACCGGTGTGCGCAGACCGGTGCCGTGCGCGAAGAAGGCGTCCGTGACGCGGACGGCCCGCTCCAGCGGCAACGGCAGGACGGGCGCGACGAGATGCCCGTACAGGTCGATGCCCGACGTGGTCAGGGGGGTGGCGAAGGCCTGCCGGTCCTGCTCGGCGCGGAACAGCGGCCCGGCCTCCAGCAGCCGGGACTGGAGCTGGGTGTGGCGCCGGATGCAGTCCTTGACGATGTCGACGAGCTCGGCCGCGCGGCGCTTGTGCTCCGGGTCCTCGGTCTCGTCACGGGCCTTGCGGATGTTGGTGAGGATCGCGTTCTCGTGGCGGTACCGGTCGGCGACGTGGTCGAGGGCCTCCGCGATCATGTCCGGGACGGCGTTCAGCCAGTCGACCGCCCGGACGTTGCGACGGGTGGCGTCCAGGGCGCGGCGCAGCGTCTCGGAGTACTGCACGGTGCGGTACCTGGCCTGCTCGGCGGCCAGCTGGGCGTCCGCGAGGCGCCCCCGGCTGATCAGCACCTCCAGCTTGACCTCGGCGGCGATCTGCGCGCTGGTGACGTCCGTGTCCAGGGCGCCGACCAGGACGTTGACGGCCTCGTCGGTCGTGCGGAGGTACACGGTGCCGCCCGGGCCCGGGACCTCCTCGATCAGCTTGAAGTCGTAGTCGCGGCGGACGTAGCTGCCGTCCGGCGTGAACGTGCCGTAGACGGCCCGGAAGCCGCGGTCGACGCTGCCGACGTTGATCAGGTTCTCCAGGACCCAGCGGGCCACCCGCTCGTGCTCGGCGACGGGGCGTTGCGGGGCCTGGGCGGCGATGCGGGGGATGAGGCGGGCGACTATCTGGTCGTGGTCGGCGCCCGTGTCGAAGTCCATGTTGAGGGTGACCAGGTCGATGGCGGCGAGCGCCACCTCGGCCATGCCGTACACCGAGTACTCGCCGGCCAGATTGGCCTTGCGGGCGTCGAGGTCGTGCAGCGGCGCGGTGCAGGCGAGCGCGCGCAGCCGCCGCGCCAGGCCCTCGTCGGCGGCCGGGCCCGGCGCGGGGCGCGGCCCCGCGCTGAGCTGGGGCGGAACGCGGTCCGTCGATGCAGGCGAAGTCACGGTGCACAGACTAGGTCCTAGGTCTGACATCGATCCAAACGGCACGGATCGCCTCCGGCGGGCGCGGGCCCCCTCCGCCGGGCGCGAGCCACGTCCGCCGGGCGCGCGGGCCGCCTCCGGCACGGGATCGCCCCTCGGACCGGGCTCGAGCCGCCTCCACCGGGCGCGCGGGCCGCCTCCGGCACGGGATCGCCCCTCGGACCGGGCGCGAGCCACCTCCGCCAGGCGCGCGGGCCGCCCCCGGCACCGGATCGCCTCCGCCGCGCGCGGGCCGTCTCAGGGGACGATCTCCCCCTCCCCCACCCGACGCCGGTACACCTCGACCACGCGTTCCAGGGAGTCGTCGAGGTAGACGGCGAGGATCCGCTCGGCCCGGGCCGTGTCGCCGGCCTCCAGCGCCTGCAGGAGTTCCTGGTTGCGGGCGAGGTAGGGCTCGTGCAGGCGGCGGGGGTCGTCGACGACGTGGAAGGCGAGCCGCAGCTCGGCGAAGACACTGCGCATCAGCTCGTCGGTGCGTTCGCTGCCGGCCAGCGCCACCAGTTCGCGGTGGAAGTGGATGTTGGCCGTCCCCAGCGCTTTCCAGTCACCTTCGCGTACGGCCCGCTGCCCTTCGGCGACGGCCTCGGCGGGCCCGTCCAAGGGGTACGGCGGCTCGCCGAGCCCGCGGACGACCGCGCACTCGACGAGGCGCCGGGTGCGGTAGATGTCCTCCACGTCCTCCACGGTGAGGACCCGGACGAACACCCCGCGGTTCAACTCGTGCACGAGGAGGCGCTCATGGGTGAGCAGGCGGAACGCCTCGCGCAGTGTGTTGCGGGACACACCGAGCGCCCCGCCGATGCTGTCCTCCGACAGCCGGGTCCCGGGCGGGAAGAAGCCTTCGGAGATACGGCTCCTGAGGATGTCCGAGACCCGCTCCGCCGTACTCGTCCGCCCCAGGAGGGCACGGTCGTCGGCCAGTCCGCCCAGCTGCTCTGCCATGCCCGGAATTCAACCGCAGCCAGGAGGGCGAGACAACAGGGGTATTGAAGGATCGTTCAACGATCCTCTACCTTGCTGCACACCGTCCGGTTCAGGAAGGCACATCCCCGCCCTCCGCACCCCCGCTCCCCGCCCCTTCCCGCCCCCTCACCCGCCGGCTCCTCCCATCCCCCCACACGCACCCCGGCACCACCCCGTCCCCTCCCCACCCCTCCCTTCACTGCGAGGTGCCCATGAGCACTACCCCTCCACCGCAGACCTCGAAGACCGCTCCCCCGGACGCCCCGCACCCGTCCGCATCCGCCGCCGCGCAGGCGGGCGGTGACGGCGCGTTCGGCTGGCTGCGCGCCCTGGGGCCGCGCGGGCGCCGCGCCTTCGCGGGCGCTTTCGGCGGCTATGCCCTGGATTCCTACGACTACTTCACTCTGCCGCTCAGCATGGTGGCGCTCGCCGCGTACTTCGGTCTGGACAGCGGCCAGACCGGTCTCTTCACCACCGTCACGCTGGTCGTCTCCGCGATAGGCGGCGCCCTCGCGGGCGTGCTGGCCGACCGGATCGGCCGGGTCAAGGCCCTGATGGTCACCGTCGTCACCTACGCGGTGTTCACCCTGGCCTGCGGCTTCGCACCCAGCTACGAGTGGCTGCTGGTCTTCCGCGCCCTCCAGGGGCTCGGCTTCGGCGGCGAGTGGGCGGTCGGCGCCATCCTGGTCGCCGAGTACGCGAGCGCGCGGCACCGCGGCCGGACCCTCGGGGCCATCCAGAGCTCCTGGGCCGTCGGCTGGGCCCTCGCGGCGGTCACGTACACCCTGGTGTTCTCGTTCGTCGGCGGCGATCTGGCATGGCGGGTGATGTTCTGGACGGGCGCCCTGCCCGCGCTGCTCGTCATCTGGATGCGCCGCCGGGTGCACGACGCCCCCGAGGCCGTCGCCGTACGCGAACAGAGCGCGGAGAAGGGCTCGTTCACCGCGATCTTCAAGCCGGGACTGCTGCGGGTCACGCTCTTCGCGGGCCTGCTCTCCACGGGCGTCCAGGGCGGCTACTACACGCTGGCCACCTGGGTGCCGACCTATCTGAAGACCGAGCGGGAGCTGTCCGTCGTCGGCACCGGCGGGTATCTGACGTTCCTCATCTCGGGTGCCTTCGCCGGGTATCTGACCGGCGGTTATCTCACGGACCTGCTGGGCCGCCGCCGCAACATCTGGCTGTTCGCGCTCCTGTCCGCCGTCTGCATCCTGGCGTACGCGAACATCCCGGCCGGCGCCAACACCCTGCTGCTGGTGCTCGGTTTCCCGCTCGGGTTCTGCATGTCGGCCATCTTCAGCGGCTTCGGCTCGTATCTGAGCGAGCTGTACCCGACGGCCGTGCGCGGCACCGGGCAGGGCTTCACGTACAACACGGGTCGCGCGGTCGGTGCCGTGTTCCCCACCATGGTGGGCTTCCTCGCCGACAGCTGGGGAGTGGGCGGCGCGCTGGTGTTCGGTGCGATCGGCTACGGCATCGCGGCACTGGCCCTGCTCGGGCTGCCGGAGACGCGCGGGAAGGAGCTCGTATGAACAGCACCGCCTCGCCCGGTGTCGACGACTCGCCGGTGGTCCACCTCGACCCGCACGCGCGCGCGTGGAGCCCCGCGGAGGCCCGCGCCCGCTTCCGGGCCGGGCTGGCGGGCCCCACCGCGGGGGTCGCGGCCGGCCACACACAGGCCAATCTCATCTCGGTGCCCGCCGACTGGGCCTACGACATGCTGTTGTTCTGCCAGCGCAATCCGAAGCCCTGTCCGGTGCTCGACGTCACGGACGCCGGTTCCTGGACGACGGTCCTCGCGGACGGCGCGGATCTGCGCACCGACCTGCCGCGCTACCGGGTCTGGCGGGACGGGGAACTGGTGGAGGAGCCTACGGACGTGCGCGCCCACTGGCGGAGCGATCTGGTGTCGTTCCTGATCGGGTGCAGCTTCACGTTCGAGTCGGCGCTCGGTGAGGCCGGCGTCCCGATCCGCCATGTCGAACAGGGCCGCAACGTCCCGATGTACGTCACCGGTCGTCCGTGCCGTCCCGCGGGGCGGCTGCGCGGGCCGATGGTGGTGTCGATGCGCCCGGTGCCGCCGCAGCATGTGGCGGCCGCGCTGCGGGAGACGGGACTGCTCCCGGCGGTGCACGGCGCTCCCGTGCACTGCGGCGACCCTTCGGCGCTCGGCATCGCGGACCTGGGCCGCCCCGACTTCGGTGATCCGGTGGACCTGGAGCCCGACGACATCCCGATGTTCTGGGCCTGCGGGGTGACTCCGCAGGCCGCGGTGATGGCCTCGCGCCCGCCGTTCGCCCTCACGCACGCACCGGGTCAGATGTTCCTGACCGACGCCCGCGACGAGCAGTACCGCATCGTCGCCTGACCTCCGGACCGGGGAAACGACCGACTCATGACCTCGATCGATCTCAACGCCGACTTGGGCGAGGGCTTCGGCCGCTGGCAGCTCACCGACGACGAACGGCTGTTGTCGGTCGTCACCAGTGCCAACGTGGCCTGCGGCTTCCACGCCGGGGACGCGGCCACCATGCGGCGCGTGTGCGAGCAGGCGGCCGCGCGCGGGGTGCGGATCGGCGCCCAGGTCTCCTACCGGGACCTCGCGGGGTTCGGGCGGCGCGCGATGGACGTGCCGCCCGCCGAGCTGGCGGCCGAAGTGGCGTACCAGATCGGCGCCCTGGAGGTCTTCGCGCGGGCCGCCGGCGCGCGCGTGACGTACGTGAAACCGCACGGCGCCCTCTACAACCGGGTCGTGCGCGACGAGGAGCAGGCGGGCGCCGTCGTCGACGGCGTGCTCCTCGCCGACGCCACGCTGCCCGTGCTCGGCCTGCCCGGTTCACGGCTGCTGGAGCTGGCGGTCAAGGCCGGACTGCCCGCGGTCACCGAGGCGTTCGCGGACCGGGCGTACACCGCGGAGGGCACGCTCGTGCCGCGCGGCCGGGACGGTGCCGTGGTCACCGACCCGGAGGCCGTCGTGGAACGGTCGCTGGGGCTGGCCCGCACCGGCGAGGTCACCTCCCACGCGGGGACGCGCGTCGAGGTACGCGCGCGCTCGCTGTGCCTGCACGGCGACACCCCCGGTGCCGTCGAACTGGCCCGCCGGGTACGGGAACGGCTGGAGGAGTCGGGCGTCCGGGTGGAGGCGTTCGCATGAGGACGCTGCCCGTCGGCGACGACGCACTGCTGGTGGAGGTGTCCTCGGGCGAGGAGGCCCGCGCCCTGCACGCGGAGTTGCTGCGCCGCCGTGCCGAAGGCCTCCTGGCGGTACGGGAGATCGTCCCCGCC
This sequence comes from Streptomyces sp. SS1-1, assembly GCF_008973465.1. Lineage (NCBI taxonomy): Bacteria > Bacillati > Actinomycetota > Actinomycetes > Kitasatosporales > Streptomycetaceae > Streptomyces > Streptomyces sp. SS1-1. Next base: position 1,092,487 of record NZ_WBXN01000004.1, read on the forward strand.
GCCCGTACGGTCCTGCTCGACGGCCTGGCCGACCCGGACCGCCTCGCCGCCGAACTCGCCGTGTCCGACGTGCCCCCCGCCCCGGCACACGCGCGTGACGTCGTCCAGCTCCCCGTGCGCTACGACGGACCCGACCTGGCCGACGTCGCCGCGCACTGGGGGGTGTCACCGGACGACGTGGCCCGTATCCACGCGGGGACCGAATTCAGCGTCGCCTTCTGCGGGTTCGCGCCCGGGTTCGGCTATCTGACCGGGCTGCCTGAGCGGTACGACGTCCCGCGCCGGGCGACCCCGCGCACGGCCGTCCCGGCGGGCGCGGTGGCCCTGGCGGGCCCGTACACGGGCGTGTACCCGCGTTCCTCGCCGGGCGGCTGGCAGTTGATCGGCACCACGGACGCCGTGCTGTGGGACCACACGCGCGTGCCGGCGGCGCTGCTGGCGCCGGGTACGCGCGTGCGGTTCGTCCCGGTGGACGGCTCATGACCGACCACGCGCTCTCCGTCGTCCGCGCCGGCGCCCTGACCACCGTGCAGGACCTCGGCCGCCCCGGCCACGCGCATCTGGGTGTGCCGCGCTCGGGTGCCCTGGACCCGCCCGCGGCGGCGCTCGGCAACCGGCTGGTCGGCAACCCCGTCGACACCGCCGTCCTGGAGACGACGCTCAACGGCTGCACCCTGCGGCCCCGTTCGACGGTCACGGTCGCGGCGACAGGTGCGCCCTGCCGGGTCACGGTGGACGGACGTCCGGTCGCGTGGGGCGCTCCCGTGCGGGTGCCGGCGGGCGCCCTGCTGGACGTCGGTCCCGCCACGGCGGGCGTACGCACCTATGTGGCCGTCTCCGGGGGCTTCGCCGTCGAGCCGGTGCTCGGCAGCCGCTCCACGGACCTGCTCTCCGGCCTGGGCCCGCCGCCCCTCACGGACGGCGCGGTACTGCCCCTGGGCCGCCCTGCGGGGCCACACGCGCGCGTGGACGTCGCTCCCCAGCCGGCGCCCCCGGCGGAACTCGTCCTGCGGGTCACGCTCGGCCCGCGCGCGGACTGGTTCTCCCCGGAGGCGATCCGGGTCTTCACGTCCCGCCCCTACCGGGTCTCCCCCGCGAGCAACCGCATCGGCCTGCGCACCGAGGGCCCGGCCCTGGACCGGGCGGTCACCCGTGAACTCCCCAGCGAGGGCATGGTCCTGGGCGCGATCCAGGTCCCGCCCGACGGCCGTCCCGTCGTCTTCCTCGCCGACCACCCGACGACGGGCGGCTACCCGGTGATAGCGGTGGTCCGCACCCCCGACCTTCCCGCCGCCGCCCAGGCCCCACCGGGCACCCCGATCCGCTTCATCCCGACGGGCCGCTAACCCCTGCCGGGGGGGGCTGAGCTCTCGTTGCCGACGCCCCGCCGCAGCCGCACCAGCCGCCCTACGGAACGCACGATCTGGCCCAGCGGCGACTCGGGGGCACGCCGACCTGCTTCAGCCTGGCATGCCGCCGCTCAGCCCTGCCGAGGCTGGGTCCTCGTTGCCGACGGCCCGCGGCGCCGCGCCCCAGACGCGCTCAGCCGCCCCGAGCCAGGCAGAGCGTGCGGCCCCGGCCAGCGACAATGCCCCGGCGCGCCGGACTGCCCGCAGGCCCCCTCCGGGCACAACGATCCGCTCACCCCAGCACGCCGCCGCTCAGCCCTACGAGGGCTGGGCCACCGCTGGCGCCTCACAGCAGCCAGGGGCGGGACGCAAACAGGCACAGCGCGCCGCCCCGACCACGGCCGACCGGACTGCACCGGGCACAGATCGACGGGTGTGCCGTCCCACCACCCATGGGGCTTGCCCGGCGTCCCCGACCACCCACCGGCGCGCCAGGTGCCAGGAAGGTGCCAGGTCTCGACGCGGTCCGCCCAGCGGCGCGATCCGCGCATACCGGAAGACCATCGACCCGACGCGGACCGTCCGCCACCCCGGCAGCAAGCGCCGCGCGGGAACCACGCCCCCCCCCCAGCGCCCGAATGCCCGCAGCCCCGGACCAGTCAGTCGCCCCCACAGGGGCACCCCGCCGGCAGGGTGCGGCGACCACCCAAACACGTGGGCCCGAAGACAGGCCCCCCGCAGGGGTCCCCACCGGCCCCGCCTCGCCCCGCCTGACCCACCTCAGCCCATAGCCGCATCCGGCCCGATCCGGCTGCGTACCGCCGTCTGTACCTCGTCCTCCTCCGCCGGATCGGCGGCCAGGCGGCGCAGGCGCTCGACGACGCGGGTGTCGCCGGTCTCGGCGTGCCGGGCGGCGAGTTCGCGGGTGTTCTCCTCGCAGTCCCAGAGGCATTCGACGGCGAAGCCGGCCGGGAAGGAGGGGTCGGTGGCGGCGAGGGCGCGGGCGGTGCGGCCGCGCAGATGGGAGGAGGCGGTCTCCCGGTAGATGTGGCGCAGGACGGGAGCGGCACACGCGATGCCGAGGCGTCCGGTGCCGTCGACGAGGGTCCACAGCGTGGAGGCGTCGGGGCCATCCCCCCGTACGGCCTCCCGCAGGGCCGCGAGGACGAGGTCCTTGTCCTGGGCGCCGCCCCGGCAGGCGAGCACGCGTCCGGCGGCGGCACCCAGCACGTCGGGCCGCCGGGCCCAGCCGCGCGCCCGGTCGACGGCCGCGACGCCGCGCATGCGTTCGAAGGCGTCGAGGGCGGCCTCCACGACGACCGGTGACCCGGTGACGACGGCGGCCTCCACGAGGTCGAGCACATCGGGGTCGCCCATGTCGGCGAGGTAGCGCAAAGCGGTGCAGCGGGCCCCGTCGCCGCCCTCCCGGGCCGCCGCGAGGATCTCCGGCCGGTCCTCGGGCCCGGCGACGGCCGACAGGCACCGGGCGGCGGGCACGTGCAGCGCGGCGCCGCGGTCGAGGCCCTGCTGGGCCCAGTCGAAGACCGCCTGCACGCTCCATCCAGGGCGGGGCCCGGTGGGGTTCATCTGCCGCTGCCAGCGGTCGAAGCAGCCCGTCTCGTGCGCGGCACGCACGCGCGTGGCGATCGACGGGCGGGGATCGTCGGCCCACAGCCGCCAGGGCCGTGGCTCGAAGGCGTCGCGGACGGCGACGGCCAGCTCGGCGTCGCCCTCCGGGTCGGCCGGGAAGCGCGCCAGGACGGGGGCGGCGAGGGCGCGCAGGCCCGCGTCGTCGTCCCTGAGCGCCAGTTCGTCCAGGGCCCAGGCCCAGTTGGTGCCCGAGGCGGCGTACCTGCGGAGCAGTTCGAGGGCGTCCCGCCGGCCGTAGGACGCGAGATGGCCCAGGACGGCCAGGGCGAGCCCGGTGCGTGACTCCTCGGTGTCGAGGGTGTCCTCGGCGTCGAACAGGTGGGCCTCGATCGTGTCGAGCTCACCGTTCAGGTCGAGGTAGAGCCGGGCGTAGTAGAGGGAGCGGTTCTCCACCTGCCAGTCGTGCCGGGGATCGTGCAGCACGCACTGGTCGAGGGCCGCGAGCGCCTCGGAGCGCGGGGCGGTGAGCGCGTGCAGCGTTCCGTCGCCGCGGCCCCGCTGGAGCAGGCCGAGCAGCGTACCGCTGGGCGCTATGACCGGTTCGAACATGGGAAACAGCCTCACATCAAGCGTCGACGCAACCGGGGTTCTTGCTTCACCTGGCCGCGTGACAACACGTCGGGGCGCCCGCCGTTTCCTGCTTGCTGTAGACCATCTTCCTCTGCCTCTCGTCGGTGGCCCATGCGGACCGATCACGGCCCGCGCGGTGCGGCAACACCTGCCCAGCCCTCGCGTCCGTGAATCACGACGTCATGATGACTCGGCACTTCCGTCTGCCGCGACCGAAATTACGGCGGCCCTGTACCGCCTCCCCCGTTTTCCGTGTCCGCGCTGGTCAGAACCGTCGGATCAGTGCGCGCCGAACAGCTCGAGCAGCTCGGCCTTGCCGAACATCCGGGCGGTGTCGACGGCGGACGGCGTGCCCGCCGCCGGGTCGGCCCCCGCCTCGACGAGGGCCTTGATCACCTCGGTCTCGCCCTTGAAGACCGCCCCGGCGAGTGGTGTCTGGCCTCGGTCGTTGACGCGGTCGGCCTCGGCCCCCCGCGCGAGGAGCGCGCGCACCGCGTCCGCGTGCCCGTGGTAGGCGGCGAGCATCACGAGGGAGTCGCCGCGGTCGTTGGTGAGGTTGGCCGGAACGCCCGCGTCGACGTACGCCACGAGCTGCTCGGTCTCCCCCTGCCGGGCCAGATCGAAGATCTTGGTCGCCAGCTCCACGACCTCGGGGTCGGGGGCTTCGCTCATGACCGGACCGCCTTCCTGCGTGCACGGGGACTGGGTTCTGCGGGGAGCAGGGTACGGCCGGCGAGCGGAGCGCGGCCGTACGGGTGATTCGCCAGCGTACTGGCTCGCGCGGCACATGACCCGATGCGTCCGCGGCAAAGATCATCGCAGACACAGTGGGGCGCGGGAGCCCGGCTCATCCGGCCAAGGACACTCCGCCGACCGGGGGAAATCCGCCGAATTTCACCCAGTTGCACCTTTTATAGTATGGATACATTCTGTGAGCCTGGAAGAACTCATGGTGACTGTCCCCACAAACCAGGAGCACTCAGATGATCCTCTCCATCTCAGGCGTCGTACTGCTCGGCATCGTCGTCTTCATCTTCTTCCGCAAGGACGGGCTGAAGGCGTCGCACGCCCTGATCTCGGCCCTGTTCGGCTTCTATCTGGCAAGCACGGCCATCGCCCCGAGCATCAAGGCAGGCGGCGAGAGCCTGGCGAGCCTCCTGGGCGGCATCCAGTTCTGACGCCGCCCCCTCCCGCCCGTACGCACTCGTAGGAGACAGCAGTGGCCCGCCGCCCCCTCCCCCGCATCCTGAGCACCGGCAGCGCACAGTTCGTCCGGAGCCGAGAGCTGGCCCGGACGCAGTTCGCCCGTAGCCGGGAGCTGGCCCGGACGGCGGGCGACAGCGCCTCCGACGTCCTCCACCCGCTGATCACGATCACCCGCGGTCTGCGCCGGCTGGCTGCCGCCGGACGGCGCAGATGGGCCGAGACCCCCAAGGACAGACGCGGTCCGCTGCTCTTCCTGGTGGCCTCGGTGATCCTGGTCGTGGCGCTGGTCCCGTACGGGCCGCTGCTCGCCGTCATCACCGTGATGGCGGCGGCAGCCTGGCAGGGCAGGGACCGCCGGCCGGCGGCTCCCGAAGGGCCCGACCCGTCCCGGACGGAGCGGCTGAAGGCGCTGTACGAGGCGCTCGTCCCGTACTTCTCCGCTCCCGACGACCCCGAGCCGCTGTACTCCCACGGCGGCGACTGGGAGAAGGCCCTGCCCGAGTACGAGTTCGACGGCACGGGCCGGGTGGCCCGGCTGCTGATCCGCTACCCGGCCTACTTCACCGACGGGGAGGCACAGGCCCGTACCCGGATCGAGCACGTGCTGACCTCCAAGGCGGGCCGGGGCCGCGAGTACCACTTCGACTGGGACGAGGAGGGCAACGAGCTGACGGTCTCGGCGCTCGCCCCGCTGCCCACGGACATCGCCGCCCAGCGCTTCGTCACGGCGCCGGGCGAGACCGTGCTGGGCTTCACCGACGCCACCCTGGTCCGCCGCACGCTGCCGCTCACCCACGGCGCCCAGCAGCGCGACGTCCCGCCGGTGGTGTGGCGCACCGGTCTGCGGTCCACCGAGCCGCATCTGCTCGCCGTCGGCCAGCCCGGCAGCGGCACGTCCACCCTGCTGCGCTCGATCGCGCTCCAGGCCCTCCAGCACGGTGACGTGGTCATCGTGGAGGGCGGCGGCACCGGCGAGTACGCCTGCCTGACCGGCCGGGACGGCGTCCTGGCCGTCGAGTGCGGGCTGGCCGGGGCGGTGGCCAGCATCGAATGGGTGGCGACCGAGACGGAACGGCGCCTGATCGCCGTCAACCGGGCCCGGCAGGCCGGCAACCCGCCGCCCGAGGACACCAAGCGCCCGCTGTGGGTCCTCCTGGACCGCCCGACCGTCTTCACACACCTGGCCGCCGCCGACGGCCGCAAGGACCCCCAGTCCCTCCTCCAGGTGCCCCTGCGGCACGGCCGCGCCGCGGGGATCACGGTGGTCGTGGCCGAGCAGTGGGACGCGCTGGACGCCCTCGGCGACGCCGTACGCCAGCACACGCGCGCGCGTGTCGTGCTGGGCCCGGCGACGGCGGAGCAGCTCGAGTCCGTCCTCGGCGCTCCCCCGCACACCACGCCGGTCGCCGAGACCCCGCCCGGACGCGGCTACGCCCGCCTGGGCACCGGCCGGGTCCACCGCCTGCAGGTGCCGGCCACCCCGGACCCGTACGACGACGCGACGAGCGAGGCGCACCGGCAGGCCGTGCTGGATCTGCTGCCGGAGCGCACCACCCCGATGGAGGCGGAGCCGTCGGCCCTGCTGACGAAGGCCGAGCCGGAAGCGGAGCCGGAGCCGGTCCCGGTCGAGGCCGTGGTGGCCGAGACGTCCTGAAACGACGCCCCGAACGGGCGCGACCGGTCAGGCCACGAAGGGCCGCACCGACTCGCCCCCGCCGGTGACCCCGCTCTCCACGAGCCTGGCCGCCGCGGCCAGGCGGGTCGCGGCCTCCTCGGCGACCGCGCCGCCCACGGTGAACGGCAGCCGGACGTAGCCCTCGAAGGCGCCGTCCACGCCGAAGCGGGGCCCGGACGGCACCCTGACGCCGACGCGCTCCCCCGCCTCCGCGAGCCGCGACCCCGAGAGGCCGCCCGTGCGGACCCACAGGGTGAGGCCGCCGCGCGGGACCTCGAACTCCCACCCGGGCAGTTCGCGGCGGACGGCGGCCACCAGCGCGTCCCGGTTCTCCCGGGCCTGCCCGCGCCGCGCCTCCACGGCCTGCTCCCAGCCGCCGGTGCCGAACAGCCAGTTCACGGCGAGCTGTTCCAGCACGGGCGTGCCCATGTCGGCGTAGGCGCGCGCGGCCACGAGGCTGCGGATGACGTCGGGGGCGGCCCGCACCCAGCCGATGCGCATACCGGCCCAGAAGGCCTTGCTGGCCGAGCCGACGGTGATGACGGTCGATCCGGCGGGGTCGAACGCGCATACGGGCCGGGGCATCTCCAGTTCCGGGTCGAGCCACAGCTCGCTCATGGTCTCGTCGGCGACCAGCACGGTCCCCGCGGACCGGGCCGCGTCCACCAGCCGCCGGCGCTGGTCCTCGTCGGCGAGGGCGCCGGTCGGGTTGTGGAAGTCGGCGACGACGTAGGCGAGGCGTGGCGCCGCGTCCCGCAGGACCTGCCGCCACCGGTCCATGTCCCAGCCGGCCAGCCCCTCCGCCATGGCGACGGGCACGAGCCGGGCGCCGGCCTCCCTCATCAGCTGGAGGATGTTGGCGTAGGAGGGCGACTCGACCGCGATCCGCTCGCCGCGCCCGCCGAACATCTGGCAGATCGCGTCGATCGCGCCCATCGCCCCGGTCGTCACCATGATCTGCTCGGGCATGGTCGGGATGCCGCGCGCCGTGTACCGGTCGGCGATCATCGCCCGCATCGCGGGCAGCCCGGCGGGATAGTCGCCGTGGGTGTGGGCGTACGGCGGCAGTTCCTCCAGGGCGCCCTGGACGGCGCGGGTCAGCCAGGGCTCGGGGGCGGGCAGCGCCGCGCAGCCCAGGTCGATGATGGAGCCGAGCGCCTCGGGGGGCAGCGGCTCCAGCCCGCGCGCGGGCAGCGGGTTGCCGGCGGGCACGGCCGTCCAGCTGCCGGCGCCGCGCCGCGACTCCAGGAAGCCCTCGCCGCGCAGCGCCTCATAGGCGGCGGCCACGGTCGTCCGGCTCACGGACAGGGCGAGGGCGAGCTCCCGCTCGGCGGGCAGCCGGGCGGCGACGGGGACGCGGCCCTCGAGGACGAGCAGCCGGATACCGTCGGCCAGCGCCCGGTACGCGGGCGGACGCCGGGTACCGGGTCCTGCGGGGCGGTCCTGCTGCGAGGTGAGGAGTCGGGCGAGCTGCGCGGCACCCACCGCGGAAGTCCACTGCGCCATGATTTCCAGTCCACCTACTTCGAATTGGCCATGGATGGCGTTGCATCCCAAGCCACAGGGTGTCATGTGGCAGGCCACGACCACCACCAGGGGGCGACATTGTCCAGGCAGCGGCATCTCGTACGACGGCTGTCCCAGCTGTACGCGGGCCTCGCCCTGTACGGGGTGAGCTCGGCGCTGCTGGTCGGCGCGGGTCTCGGCCTGGAGCCCTGGGGCGTCCTCCACCAGGGTCTCGCCGAGCGCACCGGACTCACCATCGGGGTCGTCTCGATCATCGTCGGCGCGATCGTGCTGCTGCTGTGGATCCCGCTGCGCCAGCGCCCCGGCCTCGGCACCGTCTCCAACGTGTTCGCGGTCGGGCTGGCCATGGACGGCACCCTCGCACTGCTCCCCGAGACGCACAGCCTCGCCGCGCGGATCCCGCTCCTCGTGGCCGGCATCGTCCTGAACGGTGTGGCGACCGGCCTCTACATCGCCGCCCGCTTCGGTCCCGGCCCGCGCGACGGCCTGATGACCGGCCTGCACCGGCGGACCGGCCGTTCCATCCGGCTGATGCGCACGGCCGTCGAGGTCGCGGTCGTCGCGACCGGTTTCGCGCTGGGCGGGACCGTCGGCGCCGGCACGATCCTGTACGCGCTGTCCATCGGCCCGCTCGCCCAGCTGTTCCTGCGGGTGTTCGCCGTCCCGCCCGCGTCCGGCGGCAGCACGGTCGTTGCCGGCGGGCAACCCGAAGGGGCGATACTGCGTCCGTGAGCACCACACGGATACGCCACCCCTATCTCGACCACCCCGGCCCGATCCCCTTCGCCCACCGGGGCGGCACGGCGGACGGCCTGGAGAACACGGCGCTGCAGTTCCGGCGGGCCGTGGAGCAGGGCTACCGGTACATCGAGACCGACGTCCACACCACACGCGACGGCCGGCTCGTCGCCTTCCACGACGCCACGCTGGACCGGGTGACGGACGGCGCGGGCCGGATCGCGGACCTGCCGTGGGCGGAGGTGCGGCAGGCCCGGGTGGCGGGCCAGGAGCCGGTGCCGCTGTTCGAGGAGCTGCTGGAGACGTTCCCCGGGGTGCGCTGGAACGTCGACCTGAAGGCGGAGCCCGCGCTCCACCCCTTCCTGGAGCTGATCGAGCGCGCGAACGCCTGGGACCGCGTCTGCGTCGGTTCCTTCTCCGAGGCACGTGTGGTCCGCGCCCAGCGGCTGGCGGGCCCGCGTCTGGCGACGTCGTACGGGACGCGGGGGGTGCTCAATCTGCGGCTGCGCTCCTGGGGCGTGCCCGCGGCGCTGCGCCGCTCGGCCGTGGCGGCCCAGGTTCCCGAGGCCCAGTCCGGCATCCAGGTGGTCGACCACCGCTTCGTGCGGACGGCCCACGCGCGTGGTCTGCAGGTGCACGTGTGGACGATCAACGATCCGGAGCGGATGCACCGGCTCCTGGACTTGGGAGTGGATGGCATCATGACCGATCACATCGACACGTTGCGCAAGGTCATGGAGGACCGGGGCGTCTGGGTCTGACCCCGTCCCGGCTCAGCCCTCGCGCTGATCTCCACGGGGAAGCGAGGGCACGGGGTGGGCATCGAGACCGTGGGCACAGGGGCGGCCGACGAGGCCGCCGGACGGCGCCGCGAACAGCGCGGCTGGTACTTCTACGACTGGGCGTGCTCCGTCTACTCGACGAGCGTGCTCACCGTGTTCCTCGGCCCGTATCTGACATCGGTCGCCGAGGCGGCGGCGGACGCGGACGGCTTCGTCCACCCACTGGGCATCCCGGTGCGCGCAGGGTCGTTCTTCGCGTACTCGGTGTCCCTGTCGGTCGTCGTGGCCGTCCTGGTGATGCCGCTGGTCGGGGCGGCGGCCGACCGTACGGGGCGCAAGAAGCCGCTCCTGGCGGCCGCGGCCTACACGGGCGCGGCGGCGACCACGGCGATGTTCCTGCTGAACGGGGACCGCTATCTGCTCGGCGGTCTCCTGCTCGTGGTGGCGAACGCCGCGCAGTCCGTCGCGATGATGCTCTACAACTCCTATCTGCCGCAGATCGCGGCCCCCGAGGAGCGGGACGCGGTCTCCTCCCGCGGCTGGGCGTTCGGCTACGCGGCGGGCTCCCTGATGCTGGTCGTGAACCTCGCCCTGTATCTGGGGCACGACGCGTTCGGGGTCTCCGAGGGCATGGCGGTCCGTATCTGCCTCGCCTCGGCCGGTCTGTGGTGGGGCGGATTCGCGCTGGTCCCGCTGCTGCGGCTGCGCGACCGGGGACCGAGCGCCGAGCGGGCCGCCGGGCAGGGCACCGGCGCCGGGTTCCGGCAGCTCGCCGCGACCCTGCGGGACATGCGCCGCCACCCGCTGACGCTCGCCTTCCTGCTGGCCTATCTGGTCTACAACGACGGCATCCAGACGGTGATCACCCAGGCGTCGGTCTACGGCTCCAAGGAACTGGGGCTGAGCCAGTCCACGCTCATCGGGGCCGTGCTGCTGGTCCAGGTCCTCGCGGTCGCCGGCGCGCTGGCCATGGGGCGTCTGGCCCGGATCCACGGGGCGAAGCGGACCATCCTCGGATCCCTGGTCGCCTGGACACTCACGCTGGCGGCCGGGTACTTCCTGCCGGCCGGGGCCCCGGTGTGGTTCTTCGTGCTGGCGGCCGGGATCGGCCTGGTGCTGGGCGGAAGCCAGGCTCTGTCGCGGTCCCTGTTCTCCCATCTGGTGCCGCCCGGCAAGGAGGCCGAGTACTTCTCGGCGTACGAGATGAGCGACCGGGGCATGAGCTGGCTGGGCCCGCTGCTGTTCGGTCTGACCTACCAGCTCACCGGGAGCTACCGGGACGCGATCATCTCACTGGTGGCCTTCTTCGTGATCGGATTCATCCTGCTCGCGCGGGTACCCGTACGGCGGGCGATCAGCGACGCGGGCAACCGCGTACCGCCCACGATTTAGCGTTCGGAGTGAAAGGGCGGTAGTGTACGCGTTTGGCCTACCAGGCGTACCGTTACTGCGCGTCAAAGATGCCGAAACGCTGGGTCACATCTCCTCACAGATGTGACAAACCGGGCGCCGGTGGGTACGACATTGGTCAGCAAGGCTGCGGCTACGACGGCGACGCATGACCCGGAACGTGACTCGGAACGGGAATCTTTACCGCCGACCGGACGTTGACCGGATGACGACGACAGCGACACCTGTCCTGTGGGCGACAAGCCCGGGAGGCACGATTCATGAGTGAGCGAGCTCTTCGCGGCACGCGCCTCGTGGTGACCAGCTACGAGACGGACCGCGGCATCGACCTGGCCCCGCGCCAGGCCGTGGAGTACGCATGCGAGAAGGGGCACCGGTTCGAGATGCCCTTCTCGGTCGAGGCGGAGATTCCGCCGGAGTGGGAGTGCAAGGTCTGCGGAGCCCAGGCACTCCTCGTCGACGGCGACGGCCCTGAGGAGAAGAAGGCCAAGCCCGCGCGTACGCATTGGGACATGTTGATGGAGCGGCGTACCCGCGAGGAACTCGAAGAGGTCCTCGAGGAGCGTCTCGCCGTTCTCCGTTCAGGGGCGATGAACATCGCCGTTCATCCCCGGGACAGCCGCAAGTCCGCCTAGCGGACCCGGCTACGAGCGCACATACACCGCAGGTGCCCTGAGGCACCTGCGGTTTTGTGCGTTGTCCTGGTGAAAGGGACGCGCTACCGCGTCAGCGGCGGGCGGGGCTCCTCGGGCTCGTCCCCGGGGCGCTCGCGGATGACCTCGCCCTGGACGACCTTGCCGTCGGGGCGGTGCATGCGCGCCTGCTGGAAGGCGTCGCCAAACGACCCGGCCCCCGCCTCGCGCAGCTTGCGGTCGAAGGTGCGCTCCGCGTAGCGGCTCACCACCTTCTGTACCGGCGGGATCAGCAGGAGCAGCCCGACCGCGTCCGAGATCAGGCCCGGCAGCATGATCAGCAGGCCGCCCAGCATCATCAGCCCGTTGCCGCCGCCGCGCTCCGGGGTGCCGCCGCGCTGGAGCGCCTCGTTGAGCGCCTGGAAGGCGCGCCGGCCCGCCCGCTTCACGACCACGGAGCCGAGGACCAGCCCGGCGACGAGCAGCAGGAAGACCGTGAGCCCGCCGGCCTCGCCGGCGACCACCGTCAGCAGCCAGATCTCCAGCACCAGCCACGCGGCGACGGCCAGCGGCAGGAAGCCGCGCAGACGGGAGCGCCGGGGCCGGGAGGGTGAGGTGGGGGTCGGTGCGCCAGTCGTCATGCGTCCAGTGTGCCTGGGCCCGGTTCAGAGCGGTATAAGAGGGCGGCCCGGGGCCGCCGCCCGTGCCCTATGCCTGCTTGCCCTTGGGTGCCGACGTCTTCGCCCGGTTGAGGAGCTTGCCCGCCCGCTCCTGCGCGCCCCAGGTGGTGACCCGCCACAGCGCCTCGACCAGGATGTCGCGGCTCATCTTGGAGTCGCCGAGCTCGCGCTCCACGAAGGTGATCGGGACCTCGACGACGTGGTAGCCGGCCTTGACGGCACGGCGGGCCAGGTCGACCTGGAAGCAGTAGCCCTGGGACGCGACGTCGTCCAGGCCGAGCCCTTCCAGGGTCTCGCGGCGGAAGGCGCGGTAGCCGCCGGTGATGTCCCGCAGGGGCAGGTCCAGGGCGAGACGGGAGTAGAGGCTGCCGCCGCGCGAGATGAATTCGCGGGACTTGGGCCAGTTCACCACCCGGCCGCCCGGCACCCAGCGCGACCCGAGCACCAGATCGGCCCCCTTGAGGGCGGTCAGCAGACGCGGCAGCTCCTCGGGCTGGTGGGAGCCGTCGGCGTCCATCTCGATCAGCACGCCGTAGCCGTGCTCCAGGCCCCAGCGGAAGCCCGCGAGGTAGGCCGCGCCCAGGCCCTCCTTGCCCTTGCGGTGCAGGACCTGGACATGGTCGTCCTGGGCGGCCAGCTCGTCCGCCAGCTTGCCCGTGCCGTCGGGGCTGTTGTCGTCGGCCACGAGCACGTGCGCGTCGGGGACCGCTTCGCGGACCCGGCCGACGATGCTCTTGATGTTCTCCGCCTCGTTGTAGGTCGGGATGATCACCAATGCCGTGCCGAGCGGCCCGAACTGTCTCCCCCGGTCCTGTGCCGCGAGGGTCCCGTCGCCGTCGTTCACTGCTGCCCCTTCATGTCCGTCCGCAGAGGACCACCATAGTGGGCGCGGCCTGCGCCGACGTGACAGCACGGGCGTCGGCGCCGTGGGATGTCCGCGCGGGGGGGCCTTCGCGCGGCGGACGGCGGTGCGCGGACGTCTGCGGATGGGGGCCCGGCGCCCTTCGGGCCGACCTGGGACCCGCCGGCTGCGGGTCGACCTGAAGCCGTTGTCTACTGAGCGCCCGGGCCCCACCCGGGTCACACCTCCCCGGCAGGCCGGAACGATCCGTCGTCGCCGCGCCGGCGCTGAGCCTGGCTCCCAGTGGCGGTGCGCCGGTGCGGCACACCGTCCCTGACCCAGCGGCGTTGCGACCGTTTCCCGGAAGTTCCCCGGTGGTCTGCTCGGGCGTCCGGTGGTGGACGCCGCCGAACCTACCGGCCCCGGACCTCCGCCTGTCAACAGGCGTGCGACCTGCGGCTTTTCGGAAGCGTCCCAGGTCAGCGCCGAGGATTCCCAGGTCGTACGAGGCAGCGGCGCGGACCGCGCCCGCGCGCGCCACCCCGGTAGATCACTCGCCCGGCCGTACGAAGACCGTGCGTCCGCCGATCACCGTGCGCAGACAGACCGGCAGGTCACGGCCCGGGGAGAGGTCGGGAAGGCCGGGAGTGCCGGAGCGCGGGTCGGTCGACCAGCGCGCGACCCGGTCGTCGGGCGTCTGGACGACCAGTGCGCCGGTGCGCCACACCGCGTAGTCCGCGGGCGCGCCCGGCACCAGGACGCCCGCGTCGTCCCGGCCGACGGCCCGCCAGCCGCCCCGCGTGTGCGCCGTGAACGCGGCGCGCACGGACACCCGGTGCTCCGGAGTGCGGTGGAAGGCGGCGGCGCGGACCGTGCCCCAGGGGTCCAGGGGGGTGACGGGGCTGTCCGAGCCGAACGCGAGCGGCACACCGGCCCGCAGCAGGGCCGCGAACGGGTTGAGGGTACGGGCGCGTTCGGCGCCCAGGCGCTGGGCGTACATCCCGTCCTCGCCGCCCCACAGGGCGTCGAAGGCGGGCTGTACGGAGGCGGTCAGCCCGAGTTCGGCGAAGGCGGCGACCGTCTCGGGGGTGAGCATCTCGGCGTGCTCGATCCGGTGGCGGGCGGCGCGGATCCGGGCGAGGCCGACCTTGTCGGCGGCGGCGCGAATCCCGTCGACCACGGCGGCCACGGCGGCGTCCCCGATCGCGTGGAAGCCCGCCTGGAGGCCCGCCTCGGTGCAGGCGACGACGTGGGCGGCGACGGCGCCCGCGTCCAGGTAGGCGGCGCCGGTGTGCCCGGCGTCGCGGTAGGGCTCGTGCAGGCAGGCGGTGTGGGAGCCGAGGGCGCCGTCGACGAACAGGTCGCCGGCCGCGCCGGCGGCGCCGAGCTCGCGTGCCTTGTCGACGTCCTGTTCGGCCCAGTAGCCCACCACGCGGGGCCCGGGCTCCTGCGCGGCGAGGCGGAGCAGGCCCGTGAAGTCGTCCTCGGAGGAGATGTCGGGTCCGCCGCACTCGTGGACGGTGCCGATGCCGAGGGACGCGGCGTGCGCGAGGGCGGCCCGCTGGGCATCGGTGCGCTGGGCGCCGGTGAGGGCGGCCAGCGCGGTGGCGCGGACGGCGTGGTGGGCGTCGGCGACGAGCGGGGCGTCGGGCGCGCCGGCGGCGCCCGGCGTCATCTCCAGCAGGGCCGTCGTGACGACCGCCGAGTGGACGTCGATCCGGGAGAGGTACAGCGGACGGCCGCCGGTGGCCCCGTCGAGTTCCGCGCGTGTCGGGGGACGGCCGCCGGGCCAGCGGGCGGCGTCCCAGCCGTGCCCGAGCAGGACGCGGTCGCCGGGGCGGGCGGCGGCGAAGTCCCGCACCAGGGCGAGGGCGGCCTCCAGGGAGGGGGCGCCGGACAGGTCGAGGCCGGTCAGCGCGAGGCCGGTGGCGGTGGTGTGCACGTGCGCGTCGGTGAACGCGGGGGTGACCAGCGCGCCGTCCAGGTCGACGACCTCGTCCACACCGTCCGCGAAGGCGTCGGCGGCCCCCTCGGAACCGACCCAGGCGATCTGGCCGCGCTCCACGACCATCGCGGTGGCGAAGGGGTCGGCGGGGCTGTGGACCTCCCCCCGGCGGAGGAGGACGGTCTGCGGCTGGGCGGTGGACTCACTCATGGGAACAGTCTCGCGCCTCGCCCGGCCGTCCTCGCCCCGGGGTCGCCCCGGCGCCGGTCAGATCCTCGGCGGCCGTGCCTCGTACGGCGTGGACAGCACCACGGTCGTCCGGGTCGAGACGCCCGCCAGCGACCGCAGCCGGGCGAGCAGCTCCTCCAGCTCGTGCGGGGTGGCCACCCGGACCTTGAGGATGTAGTTCTCGTCGCCGGCCACGCTGTGGCAGGCCTCGATCTCGGGCACGCCCGCGAGCCGGTCCGCGATGTCGTCGGGAGCGCTGGGGTCGAAGGGTTTCACCGAGATGAAGGCGGTCATGGGCAGACCCACGGCCTCCGGATCCACGACCGCGGCATAGCCGCGGATGACGCCGCGCTGCTCCAGCCGGCGCACCCGCTGGTGCACGGCCGACGTGGACAGGCCGGTGGCCTTGCCCAGGTCGGTGTAGCTCATCCGCCCGTCCTTGACGAGCAGCTGCACGATCTGTCGGTCCAGCTCCTCCATGGCATGAACCTACAGGGATGGTGATCTCCTCGGATACCTCGGCGGCCCAGGTCATGGCCGGTTCGTGATGTCGGCGCCGGGTCGCCCCCGGTCCGCCGGGGGACAAACCGGCCGCCGTGGGCACCTGCGGGCGGCATGTGACGAAGGCCACAGGCATCGGGCCGGCTCCGTGATGGCGCCGTGATTAACGCCGTGGACCGCAGGGAAGTGCTTGCTGTGGTCGAGGCCGCAGCGCCTGAACGGCCCAGCCCGAGGGGGAGAATCCCATGCAGAGTCTTAAGCGTCCCGGTCGAACGGCGCCCAAGCGTCGGCAACTTGTGGTCGAGCCCGCTCCGGAGGGCGTCGAACCCGACGCCCTGGAGGACGACGAACTCGACGCGTACGACACCTTCGAGATGTACCGGGTGATCTGCCCGGACTGCGCGCAGCCCATCGCGCTGCTGGCGGACGAGGAGGTCCTGCCGGAGCACGCGCTGTGCGCCTCGCCGTGGAACCCGTTCGGTCTCACCGTCTGTGCCGGGACCGGCCGCCTCGCCTCCGAGGCCCGCTCCGCGGACGAGTCGGCGGAGCCCCAGGAGCAGGACACCGCCCTGCTGTTGACGCTCCCTCAGGGACTCGACTGGCGGACCCAGCCCTTCTCGCACGTCGGCGGCCCGGGCTCGCGGCCCATGCGGGTGCCGGTCGTGCGGCGCCACGCCGCCTGAGCGAGCGCGCCCGCGCCTGATCCTCGCCGCCCCCGCACCATGGCCGTGTACGGCCCGCCGTGGTGCGGGAGTTGCGCGTGAGACTCCGTCAACCACCGCAGCCCGCAGGCGTGTTGATCCGGCACGCCGTCCCGCACTGCGTGGGTGTGTCCACGAACTCACGCCCGATTCACGGCAGCGGTGACTTGTCCGGCGACCTCCGCGTTGCCCGGGTATGCCCTCCACCTACTCCGCGACCGGGCCCCAGCGGCGCGTCTTCGTGCCGCGTCCCGCAGGAACGCTTCAGCCGTCGGCGCCGCCGCAGCCGGACCCGCCCATCTACCGCGATCTGATGCGCATGTGGGCGGACCGCGGCCGGACGCTGCCCGGGCACCACGACCCGGAGTGGATCCGGCTCGCGGCGCCGCAGGTCAAGCGTGGTCAGTTCAGCGTGACTCGGGACCCGCTAGGTGACGGGCGATGACCATCCGCTGGATCTGGTTGGTGCCCTCGACGATCTGCAGGACCTTGGCCTCGCGCATGTACCGCTCGGCCGGGAAGTCCGCGGTGTAGCCGTAGCCGCCGAGGACCTGGACGGCGTCGGTGGTGACCTTCATGGCGGTGTCGGTGCAGTGCAGCTTCGCCATGGCCGCCTGCTTGGCGAACGGCCGGCCCGCGTCCTTCAGCCGGGCCGCCGCCAGGTACAGCGCGCGCCCGGCCTCGATCTGGGTGGCCATGTCGGCGAGCAGAAAGCGCAGGCCCTGGAAGTCGGCGATCGGCCTGCCGAACTGGCGGCGCTCGGTGGCGTACGTGACCGCCTCGTCCAGCGCCGCCTGGGCCACGCCGATCGCGCAGGCCGCGATGCCGAGCCGTCCCGAGTCGAGCGCGGACAGGGCGATGGCGAAGCCCTGGCCCTCCTCGCCGAGGCGCCGGTCGTCGCCGACCCGGACGCCGTCGAAGTGGACCTGGGCGGTGGGTGAGCCCTTCATGCCCATCTTCTTCTCGGGCGGTGCCGCGCTCACCCCGTCGGCGTCGCCGGGCACCAGGAACGCGCTGATGCCGCGCGGGCCCTCCTCGCCGGTGCGGGCCATGACGGTGTAGAAGTCGGCGATGCCGCCGTGCGTGATCCACGCCTTGGTGCCGGTGATCACCCAGCCGTCGCCGTCGCGGACCGCCCGGGTGCGCAGGGAGGCCGCGTCGGACCCGGACGCCGGCTCGGACAGGCAGTAGGCGCCGAGCAGGCCGCCGCCGAGCATCGCGGGCAGGTGCTCGACCTGCTGCTCCTTGCTGCCGTAGGTGGCGAGCGCGTAGGAGGCCAGGGTGTGCACACTGACGCCGAGGCCGACGGTGAGGCGGGCCGCGGCGAGCTCCTCCAGGACCTGGAGATAGACCTCGTAGGGCTGGTCGCCGCCGCCGTACTCGCTGTCGTACGGGAGGCCGAGCAGGCCGGACTCGGAGAGCAGGGTGAAGACCTCGCGCGGGAAGCGTCCCGCGTCCTCCTCCTCGGCCGCCCTCGGGGCGATCTCGCGCTGCGCGATGTCGCGGACGAGCGAGATCAGGTCCCGGGCCTCGTCCGTGGGCAGTTGACGGTCCACCGTCTGCGGGGCGCGGTCGGGCATGGCGACGATCCTCCCTGTCGGGCACGTCGGCGGACGTGTCGCCTTGGGTGCGGCGGCTCCGCCGGGTCTTCCTGGGCCCAGTCCGATGCTCGCCGACTCCGGGTCTCGGAGGCTGCTGACCAGCGGCTGTGCGCAGTGAGTATGCCCGATCGGACGCATGCCGTCACCAGTTAACGACCGCTCACTCCACAACGTTTCCAGCACGTTATGGCGCCCTGATTGGTCCGAACCATTGACGTACTGGTCTAGTCCTCCTACCGTGACGGGGCGGTTCATCATCGCGTTCATGCCAATCGGCTCAGCTCCCCTCTCCCCCCACGGAGGATGCACCCCGATGCACATTCCGCACCCCCCACGTTCCCGGCTCCTCGCGCTCGTGTCGGCCGCCTGCGCGGCGGTCCTCGGCGCCGGACTGCTCGCCGGCGCCGCCCCGGCCACCGCCGAGCCCGCCGCCGCCCCGAAGGTCTCCGCCGGCTCGAAGGCCGTCGGCTACTTCACCGAATGGGGCACGTACGACCGCGCGTACTACGTCAAGAACATCGAGACGTCCGGTTCGGCGGACAGGCTGACCCACATCAACTACGCCTTCGGCAACGTCACCGGCGGCAAGTGCGCGATGGGCGACTCCTACGCCGCGACCGAGCGCGCCTACACCGCGGACGAGTCGGTGGACGGCGTCGCCGACACCTGGGACCAGCCGCTGCGCGGGACGTTCAACCAGCTGCGCGAGCTCAAGAAGAAGCACCCCGGCCTGAAGGTCCTGTGGTCCTTCGGCGGCTGGACCTGGTCGGCCGGCTTCGGCGAGGCCGCGCGCAACCCGGCCGCGTTCGCGCAGTCCTGCTACGACCTGGTCGAGAACTCGAAGTGGGCCGACGTCTTCGACGGCATCGACATCGACTGGGAGTACCCGAACGCCTGCGGTGCCACATGTGACACGAGCGGCCGGGACGCGTTCAGGAACCTCATGTCGGCGGTCCGCGCCAAGTTCGGCTCCGGCAACCTGGTCACCGCGGCGATCACCGCGGACGCCACCAGCGGCGGCAAGATCGACGCGGCGGACTACGCGGGCGCCGCCCAGTACGTCGACTGGTACAACCCGATGACGTACGACTTCTTCGGCGCCTGGGACGCGGCCGGCCCCACGGCTCCGCACTCGGCGCTGACCTCGTACTCCGGCATCCCCAAGGCGGACTTCCACACCTCGGCGACCATCGCGAAGCTCAAGGGCCTCGGCGTCCCGTCGTCCAAGCTGCTGCTCGGCATCGGCTTCTACGGCCGCGGCTGGACCGGCGTCACCCAGGCGGAACCCGGCGGCACCGCGACGGGCGCGGCGCCCGGCACCTACGAGGCGGGCATCGAGGACTACAAGGTGCTGAAGGCGAAGTGCCCGGCGACCGGCACGGTGGGCGGCACGGCGTACGCCAAGTGCGGTGACCAGTGGTGGAGCTACGACACCCCGGCGACCGTCGGGACGAAGATGACGTACAAGGACCAGGAGGGCCTCGGCGGCACCTTCTTCTGGGAGCTGAGCGGTGACACGACCGACGGTGAGCTGATCAAGGCCATCCGGTGACCGGTCCGGCACAGGACAGGTGACCGGTCCTACGGGGGACCGGGGGCGGAGGACCACGAGCCTCCGCCCCTTGTCGTGCGGGTCAGCCCTCGCGGCGGGCCGCCTGCGGGGCGGGGTAGGTGGGGTCGAGTTCCTCGATGGCGCGCAGGGCGCCGCCCAGGGTCTTCACCAGCAGCTCGCGCATGGTGTCGCGGGGCAGTTCGGGGCGGTCGATCCAGTCGAGGGTCGCGCCCTCCACGCTGCACACCCAGGCCAGCAGGCCCATGCGGGCGAGCGGGGCGATGTCGGTGCGGCCGTACGCGCCCTCCGCGATGGTGGCGACGATCGCCTCGCGCACGCCGTCCCGGACGGAGTGCACCTCGGTGTCGAAGCCGACGCCGCCGCTGACGATGGTGCGGTAGGCGGCCTGGTTGTGCTCGGCGTAGCGCAGATAGCTGTCGATGGTGCGGTGCACCCGGTCGACGGCCTCCAGTTCGCCGCCGCTCGCCGCGTAGGTGACGAGGTCGGCCACGGAGTCCTGGATGATCGCGAGGTAGTAGCCGCGCTTGGACTGGAAGTAGTAGTAGATGAGCCCCTTGGCCACATGGGCCTGCCGGGCGATGTCGTCCATGGAGAGCGCGTCGTAGGACGTGTCGGCGAACAGCTTCCGCCCGATGGCGATGAGTTCGGCACGGCGCGCCATGGAGCGTTCGGTGCCGCGGGCCCGGGGACGGGCCGCGTCGCGCTGCTGACTAATATTCAATTTCGACCCTGTTATCCAACGGGCGGCGGGACATCCGGCAGTATGGCAGACGGGCGCCAGCTGCTTGTTCGAGTGTGATCGAGGCTGACGGGTCCGCTCACGGCCGGGTCGGTATATGTCCGGCCCGGTGGCTCGATGTGGGTCAGCTCACAGCAGTCCGAGCTGAGTGACGAGCATCGCGAGCACCACGACGAGGGTCCAGCCCATGAGGTGTTCGAGGATCTTGGGGCCGTCTTCCCGGGGTCCGCCGGTGCGGACGCGGCCCGCCGAGGTGGAGTGCGCGGTCATATGCCCCACCTTGCCACCGCCGACGCCCCCTGCGGCCGAGAGCTTGCTCACAGCGACAGGGCCCCGGTCGCCCGGAGCCCTGTCATGGTCGCGTGCGGCGAGGTCAGCGCACGCCCACCGCGGCCAGCGCCGCGCGCTGGCGGGCCGTCGGCCGCGCCGGGAAGTAGAGGTAGCAGACGCCACCGGTGCCCGAGACGACCTTGCCGCTCGCGTTGTAGCGCTTGGTCCTCAGCCAGATGTTCTCCCACTCGCGCCGCTTGTAGACCCGGCGCACCGCCTCGTTGGTCGGCGAGTTGGGGTCGTTGGCGATCACGTCGCCGTCGGCGGTGAACCCGACGACGGTCATGAGGTGCCCGGCGGTGCCGTACCCCGCCCCGGTCAGCTCCTCCTTGAGGAAGGACTGGGACGTTATGGCCGGAATGCCGGCGGCGATCAGCGTCTCCAGGTCGGTCAGCGAGCCGAGCCGGGTGACCACGCCCTGGAGGCCGTCGAAGGTGGCCGCGTAGGCGGCGTTGAACGGCCAGTTCCCGCAGCCCTCGTACTGGTGGTCGTAGGTGAAGCGGGCGGCGTGGCAGACCTGCGGGTCGCCGTACGCCGGGTCCACCCAGGACAGCTGCTCGCGGGTGAGCCTGCCGCCCCAGTACTCGATGATCATCTGCGAGGAGGTGGGGCTGCACCAGGCCTCGCCGCCGTTGTCGTACTCCGGGTACTGGCCGACGTGCAGTTCCTGCGAGTAGCGCGGGACGGTCAGCTCGCGGGCGAGTCCGGGCTTCGAGGCCGGGACGGTGAAGCGGTCGGGGACGTCGGAGCCCATCGCGCCGGCCCGCCAGACCTTCGGGGTGACCTTGGTGCCGGGCTTGCGGTACAGGGTCAGCCGCAGCCGGTACGAGGCGAGGCGCAGCCCGGTCGCCGGGTCGTCGATCGCGAAGGTGTCCGTCCAGATGCTGCTGCGGCCGTCGCCCTGGTCGTCGACCGAGGTGCGCCGGATGTCCTGGTCGCCGGCCGCCCAGCGGCCCATCACGTACCAGGGGGTCGCCGTGCCGTCGGAGTAGGTGCCCTTGAGTTCGATCTGGAGCCAGCTCCCGGCGGGCGTGTGCGCGTTCCAGGAGGCGATCACCTCGGTCGCCGGGACGGCGAGGCGGTGGACGGGGGACGTCCAGGTCGCGTACTCCCAGCGGGCCTTCACCCCGGTGTGCGGGTCCGTGTACTCGGTCGTGCCCTTCGGTGTGCCGATCTCCAGGCCGGGGCGGGAGCCCGCGACGGCGCGGGTGCCCGCGGCGGTGCCGCCGCGCCAGTCCGTGTACGAGGTCCAGGCGCGGTAGTCGACCTGGCGGGCGGCGGCGCGGTCGGTGCGGTCGGGGTGGGCGCCGGCCTCGGTGGCGGTGCCGGCGGCGGCCGCGGAGCCCGCGGGGCCGGTGACGGCTGCGGCCACCGCTGCCGCCAGAACGATTCTGCGGGACGGTTGTTCGGCTGTGCTCATGGGCGGGAGACCCCCAGGTGTCGAGTCGGGTGGGGCCGGTGCACGGGTGTGCGCCAACTATGGCCGTCCCGGGCGGCGTCTGCCAGCACTTCGGCCCCGGGCGCGCCTGCCAATATTGGTCTCGACCACTGGCATGACCTGCGGTTGTCCGCAGGACCACTCTCGGCGTGCGCACCCTGGGGCGGGCGTCCGGTGTGCCGCGTACACCGGGACGGCGTACGCGGCACACGCCCTCAGACGAGGTCCATGGCGGCGACCTCGTCCGGGCGGCCGTAGCTGACCGGGCCGTGGAAGCGGCGCCGCGCCGAGGTGAACCACCACAGCGTGGCCACGCCCAGGACGGCGGCGAGGACGACCGGGGCGTAGTTGAACGAGGTCACCGTGACCGGCGCGGCGTGCGGCAGCATGAACAGGACGCTGCTGAGCGCGATCCAGGTCACCGCGACCGTCCCGACCGGGCGGCCCCAGCGGCCCAGGTGCCAGGGGCCGGGCTCGAAGGCGTCACCGAGCCGCAGCCGCAGCAGGATCGGAATGCCGTAGGCGAGGAAGAGCCCGACGACGTTGACGCTGACGACGGCGGTGAACGCGGTGTGCGACCACCAGCCGGGCAGGACCAGCACCAGCGAGCAGCCGACGGCGAGCCAGACCGCGTTGACCGGGGCGCGGGTGCGCGGGGAGACCGAGTGCCACCAGCGCGACCCCGGCATCGCGCCGTCCCGCGAGAAGGCGAAGATCTGCCGGGCGTTGCTGGTGAGGTTGGCCAGTCCGCAGAACAGCATCGCGCCGATCACGATGAGGAGCAGCGCCTTCGCTGCGGCCAGGCCGACCCCGTCGATCAGGACGCGTACGGCGGGGGCGTCGGCGGCGGCCACCCGGTCGTGGTCCCGCATGCTGAGGACGAGGGCGCACATCAGGACGAGACCGGCCAGCGCCGAGGAAGCTATCGAACGCGTGATCCCTTTCGGTGCGTTGACGGTCGCCCGGACCGTTTCCTCGGACATGTGGAAGCTGCCGTCGAAGCCGGTGAAGGTCCAGCTGGTGACCAGCAGCCCGAGCATGCCGCCGTAAAGGCCGCTCGTGAAACCGGTGTCGTTCGCGAAATGCGTGACGAACGAGGCCGGCTGGTGCCGGTCGGGCACGGCGACGAGGGCGGTCACGATGACGACCAGCCCGCACAGCAGCCACCACACGGAGATCCGGTTCAGCACGGCGACCAGCCGCACGGTGTACGTGTTGGCGAGGCCCTGGACCACGATGATCAGCGCCGTGAGCAGCACCGTCCGATGGCCGGTCGGCTCGTAGCCGGGCCACTGCAGGGTGATCAGCGCCTGCAGAAAGGTGGCGGCGGCGTACCCGGTGGCGGCCGTACCGCCGACCTGGCCGACGAAGTTGAGCCAGCCCGTGTACCAGGACCACGCGCCTTTGTGCCGGCGGGCGAGTTTCCCCGCGGAGAAATACAGGGCGCCGCTCGTCGGATAGGCCGAGGCGACCTCCGCCATCGATGCCCCCACGAAGAGCACCATGACGGACACGCCGATCCAGCCGAAGACGAGAATCGCGGGACCGCCCGCGGAGAGGCCGAATCCAAAACCGGAGAAGATTCCGGCGACCACATTGATGACGGTGAAGGAGATGGCGAAATTGTCGAACGCCTGAAAACGACGTGTGAGTTTCCTCGGATAACCCATCGCGTGCAGGGTCGCGTCGTCGTCCAGCGCGATCGGATCCGCTGCCGCGCGCGCCCGGGCACGCGCGGCCGGTATCCGTGAGGACACGGTTGTGACCTTCCTCTTGGTGGGGGGTGGAGGTGCCGTCAGGCGCCGGGGACGGGCAGACCGCAGGCGCGGCGCGCCCGGGACAGCTCGTCGGCCGGGTCGCCGAAGACGGCCCAGGGCATGCGCGAGGCGTACGGCCCCATGGCCGTGAACGCCGTCCGCGCCTCCTCCGCGCGCCGGGCCATGACCAGGGCGTGCGCGAGGTACGCGAGGTCCAGGACCGGGGTGAAGGCGTAGTCGGCCACCGTGGGCAGCCAGTCGCGGTGCAGGGCGACCGCCGTGGCGCGCCACTGGGGCTGCTCCCAGACGCGGTCGGCGAGCAGCCGGCTGGGGTCGTAGCAGGCGACGAGGGCGACCAGGGGCAGCAGTCCCAGGGCCGAGCCGGCCGGGGCCCGCTGGCCGAGGAATGCGGCCACGTCCCAGGCGGCGGTCAGCGAGCCGCCGTGGCGGGGGAGGAAGCAGGCGAGGAAGCGGTGGTGGGCCTCGCGGTGCCAGGGGTCCAGCGACAGCACGTGCGCGAACAGGCGCCAGGGCCCGGGCGGCGCGGTGAGCAGGCCCCTCGGGGCCGTGTCGCGCAGCCGGTGCAGACGGGCCATCGCCAGCTTGGCCACCCAGGGCGTGGGGTCGGCGGGGTCGGCCCGCGCGGCCCGGTCGCAGGCGGCCAGCGCGATCCGCTCCAGCGCCTCGGCGCGCGGGTCGTGGGCGTCGGCCGCGCGCAGGGCCCGCACCACGGCGACCCGCGCCCACAGCAGCTTCGCCTCCGGGCCGGGCTCCTCGGCCAGCCAGCGCTCCACGAGGTCGGAGTCGGCGGCCTCCGAGGCGAGCACCAGTGAGCGGTGGGCCCGCAGCGCGAAGTCGCCGCGGGTTTCCGCCAATGCCTCGCGGGCGCCCAGATATCGACCGGCGCGCACCTCGACGCAAACCCGCGCGAGCACCCGGTCGTCGGCCGCCGGATGCCACACGTACTGCCCCTCGAATAACCCAGCGGTCATCTGTCCCGGCCCATCCCCCGTTGTGACACCTCACCGTTGCGCACCTGGCACCCTACTCAGCACCGCCCGTCTCCGGAACATGGATTTCACCCGTGGTGGCCGGAGTTTTTCGACGGCAATGGAGAAAACATGGAGTAGTTCAAAGCGACACGTTTTCCCATCACGGTCCGGATACGGTTCCGGCCGCGCACTAGAATGTGCGGACGCGACGCGCCCCCAGCACTCCCTCCGACTTCGACTTCGGGACGAACGATTCACGAGCTCGCCTCCCGGCTCCGCCGGCTGCCCCCCTCCTGCGGTCCGGTCCGCCTGATCGCCGTCGACGGGCACGCCGGCTCCGGAAAGTCCACGTTCGCCGCGGAGTTGGCGCGCGCCCTCGGGGACGCCCCGGTCCTGCACCTCGACGACATCGCCAGCCACGACGAGCTGTTCGACTGGACCGCGCGCCTGACCGCCCAGGTGATCGAGCCGTTCACCCGCGGGGGGACCGCCCGCTACACGCCCTACGACTGGCGCGCGCGGCGCTTCGGTCCCCCGGTCGCCCTGCCGCCCGCGCCGGTGGTCGTCGTCGAGGGGGTGGGCGCGGGCCGGCGCGCCCTGCGGCCGTATCTCGCCCGGCTGCTGTGGATGGAACTGCCGGCCGAGGAGTCCTGGGCCCGCGGCCGGGCCCGCGACGGGGAGGAGCAGCGGGAGTTCTGGGACGGCTGGGTCCCGGCGGAACGCGCGCACTTCGCCGCGGACCCGTCCCGGCCCTTCGCGGACCTCCTGGTCCGGCGGAAAAAGCAGGGGACGACGGGATATGAGGTGACTCCCGGGCCTGCTGCGACACCTGGAACGGACCACTCCGTCACGCACCGTGACGACCCATCTGCAATGTGCTGAACTTGTGAAGAGGGCTCCTCGGCGACTTCCCGGAGTGCCCCAACTCCGCTTGACCCAAGGGCCGTACAGGTCTTACGTTCTGAATGTGCGGTCATGAGCAACCGCTCTCCAGACGCGAAGCCCCCGATTGTTCCCCCGTGATCGGGGGCTTCGTTCTGCCCTGACGCCGTTTCGCGGGCGCCGAGAGGGGCGATCCGATCACCGACGGTCACCGCCGCGCACTCCCCCGATGTGCTCCCACCTCCCCCGACGGCCTGTGCGGCACCCTGGGGCGCGCCACGCCCTCGCAGGTACGATGCCCCTGGTGCGACCTACGGACGGCTGCTCTGCGCACCGTGGCAACTCCGGTCCGCGGTACGGCGGTTCGATACCGGCGGCCGGGGGCGAGCGGTCGGCCAACCGACGGGGGCACGGTTTGTGGGGGACGTGATGGACTTCGGCACGCGGGGCCCCGAGGCCCCGGCCGACCTCGCCTGGCTGCGAGGTGTGGACGCGTACACGATGGGGGCGTATCCGCAGGCGGAGGAGGAGTTCCGCACTGCGGTGCGGATCGATCCCGGGATGGCCGACGGCTGGCTCGGCCTGCACGCGCTGCGGGTCGACACGACGACCGCGCTGCTGCGGATGTTCCGGCACCGGGACCGCTTCGGGGAGCAGCGCGCCCGGCATCGCCGTACGCTCAACTCCTGGTACTGGCTGGGCTGGTGGGTGCAGCCGGTGCTGGAGAGCCCGCGCGATCTGCTGCTGGCCCACGCCTCCCACTGGCTGGACGGACGGCACGTCCCCGAGTTGGACCGCGCGCTCGCCGGACTGCCGCCCGTGGACACCGACCACCAGGTCCGCTTCCTGCACGCCTGCCGGGCCTATCTGGTCAAGGACTGGGAGCAGCTCGTCCGGCACACCGACCCCCTCCTCGACGATCCGATGCTCGGCATCGAGGCCGGCCTGTTCGGCGGCATGGCGCGGGTGCGGCTGGAGATGTACGGGCAGGCCGAGCCGCTGCTGTCGGCCGCGCTGATGCGGTGCCGCAGCGAGCAGCCGCAGCGCAAGGAGCTGCGGTACTGGCTGGCCCGCGCGCACGAGGGCACCGGCCGGTCGGCGGCGGCGCTCCCCCTGTACCGGGCGGTGCACCGGGTCGACCCGGCCTTCATGGACACCTCCGCAAGGCTCGCCGCCATCGCCGAGGGCGACGGGTACGACGACAACGCCGACCTGGCCGCGATCACGCTCGCCGGGTTCGGGCAGGACGTCGACGGCACCGACGGGCTCGACCCGCTGTTCGGCGTCGAGGGACGCGATCTGAGGCTGCCGGACCCCGAGCCGCCGGCCGGTCCGCTGCCGTCGGTGGCGGACCCCGCGGTGCGGGAGAAGGCGGCCGTGTCGTCGCAGCCCCTGCCCGCCGGGCCGACCGATCCCGCGTTGCTCGAGGAGGCGCTCACCGAACTCGAGCGCATGGTGGGGCTGGAGCCCGTCAAGCGGCAGGTCAAGGCGCTGTCCGCGCAGCTGAACATGGCACGGCTGCGGGCCGGCCAGGGTCTGCCGGTGCAGCCGCCCAAGCGGCACTTCGTCTTCTCCGGTCCCTCCGGCACCGGCAAGACCACGGTCGCCCGCATCCTGGGCCGGGTCTTCTACGCGCTCGGGCTGCTCGGCGGCGACCACCTCGTGGAGGCCCAGCGGGCCGACCTGGTCGGCGAGTACCTGGGGCAGACCGCGGTGAAGGCCAACGAGCTCATCGACTCCGCGCTCGGCGGGGTGCTGTTCGTGGACGAGGCGTACGCGCTGTCCAACACGGGCTACGGCAAGGGCGACGCCTACGGCGACGAGGCCCTGCAGGTCCTGCTGAAGCGGGCCGAGGACAACCGGGACCACCTGGTCGTGATCCTCGCCGGCTATCCCGAGGGCATGGACCGGCTGCTGGCCGCCAACCCCGGGCTGTCCTCCCGGTTCACCACCCGCGTCGACTTCCCCTCGTACCGCCCGCTGGAGCTGACCGCGATCGGCGAGGTGCTCGCCGCCGAGAACGGCGACCTGTGGGACGAGGAGGCGCTGGACGAGCTGCGGTCCATCGCCGGGCACGTGGTCGACCAGGGGTGGATCGACGAACTCGGCAACGGGCGGTTCCTGCGCACGCTGTACGAGAAGAGCTGCGCCTACCGGGATCTGCGGCTGTCGGCCTACCCGGGCGCACTGACCCGGGAGGAGCTGGCGACGCTGCGGCTGCCCGATCTGATGCAGGCGTACGGCGAGGTGCTGTCGGGGCGGGGGCCGCAGGACCCGTCGGCGCGCTGACGGGTCCCGCGGCGTACGGCCGGCTCAGCCGGCCAGGGCTCCCTCCGGTTCGCCCGTGCCGATCCGGGGGCCGGTCACCCGTACCTCCGGGAGCTCCCGGTGGGCCGGGTCGCGGACCTCGCCCACCAGCAGCTCCAGCACGTCCTCCAGGGCGACCAGGCCGAGGACCCGGCCCGACGCGTCGGCCACCTGAGCCAGATGGGTGGCGGCCCGGCGCATCACCGTCAGGGCGTCGTCCAGAGGCAGTTCGGAGCGCAGGGTCGTCATCGGGCGCCACAGGTGCTGCGGCACCGCCCGTTCGGACTCCTCCGCGTCCAGGACGTCCTTCACATGCAGATAGCCCATGAAGGCGCCGTTCTCGGCCGCGACCGGGAACCGGGAGTAGCCGGTGCGGGCGGTGAGCGCGACGATCTGGCCGGGGGTGACCGAGGGGCTGACGGTGACCAGCGACTCGCGCCGCAGCAGGACGTCCGTCACCGGGCGCGACCCCAGCTCCAGGGCGTCCTCCAGGCGCTCCTGCTCCTCGGGGTCGAGGAGCCCGGCCTGGCCGGAGTCCTCCACGAGCCGGTTGAGCTGCTCGCTGGTGAACACCGCCTCGACCTCGTCCTTCGGCTCCACGCGGAACAGCCGCAGGATCGCCTGCGCGACCGCGCCGAGGGCGACGGTGATCGGCCGGCAGAAGCGGGCGAAGTACACCAGGCCCGGGCTCAGCCACAGCGCGACCTTCTCCGGTGCCGCCATGGCCAGGTTCTTCGGCACCATCTCACCGATGACCAGGTGGAAGAAGACGACCGCGGCGAGCGCGATGACGTACGTCAGCGGATGGATCATGCCGTCCGGCAGACGCACCCACTCGAACACCGGCTCGAGGAGATGCGCCACCGTCGGCTCGGCGACCGCCCCGAGCGTCAGGGAGCAGACGGTGATGCCGAACTGGGCGGCGGCCATCATCCGCGGCAGATGCTCCAGGCCGTACAGCACCTGGCGGGCGCGGGCCGTGCCGAGCGGTTCGACCTGGCTGCGGCGGACCGAGACCAGGGCGAACTCGGCGCCGACGAAGAAGCCGTTGGCGAGCACGAGCAGGGCGGCGAAGAGGAGTTGGAGGACGCTCATCGGGCGACCTCCACCACGGCGCCGGTGCGCACCAGCCGGACCCGTTCGGCCCGGTAGTGCCCGACCCGGCGCACGGACAGCCGCCAGCCGGGCAGCTCCGCCTTGTCGCCGACGGCCGGGATGCGTCCGAGCAGGTCGGCGACCAGGCCGGCGACGGTCTCGTACGGGCCCTCGGGCACGTCGAGCCCTATCCGCTGGAGGATGTCGACCCGGCAGCTGCCGTCGGCGTCCCAGGCGGGCCGGCCGTCCTCGGGCGGGGCCGCGGCGAGTTCGGGCAGGTCCTGCCCGTCGTGCTCGTCGCGGACCTCGCCGACGAGTTCCTCGACGATGTCCTCCAGCGTCACCACGCCGGCCGTGCCGCCGTACTCGTCGACGACGACGGCGATGGGCTGCTCGCTGCGCAGCCGGGCGAGGAGCGGCTGGACCGGCAGGGTCTCGGGGACCAGCAGGGCCGGCTGGGCGATCCGGCCGACAGGAGTGCGCAGCCGGTCGCTCGAACGGACCGCGAGCGCGTCCTTGAGATGGACCATGCCGACGATCTCGTCGATCCGCTCCCGGTAGACCGGGAAGCGGGACAGGCCGGTGGCGCGGGTGAGGTTCACCACGTCCTCGGCCGTGGCCGACGACTGGAGCGCGCTGACCTTCACCCGGGGGGTCATCACGTGCTGCGCGGTCAGCTCGCCGAGGGACAGGGTGCGGACGAACAGGTCCGCGGTGTCCTGCTCCAGGGCGCCGGCCTGGGCGGAGTGGCGGGCCAGGGAGACCAGCTCGCCGGGGGTGCGGGCGGACGCCAGCTCTTCGGCGGGCTCGATGCCCATGGCCCGGACGAGCCGGTTGGCGACGGAGTTCAGCGCGGCGATCACCGGGCGGAACAGCCGGGCGAAGACGTGCTGGGGTCCGGCGACGAAGCGCGCGACCTGCAGGGGCCGCGACACCGCCCAGTTCTTCGGCACGAGTTCGCCGATCACCATCTGCACGGCCGAGGCCAGCAGCATGCCGACGACCACGGCGACGCCCGACACGGCTCCCTCGGGGACGCCGATCGCGCCGAACGGGCCGCCCAGGAGCTGGGCCAGGGCGGGTTCGGCGAGCATGCCGACGACCAGGGAGGTGATGGTGATGCCGAGCTGGGTGCCGGAGAGCTGGAAGGACAGTTCCCGGAGGGAGGCGACGACCCGGTGGGCCCGTCGGTCGCCCTCGGCGGCGGCCTTCTCGGCCTCCGTGGCCTCGACGGTGACCAGGCCGAACTCGGCGGCCACGAAGAAGCCGTTGGCGAGGATGAGGAGGAACGCGGCTGCCAGGAGCAGCAGGGGGGTACTCATGATGCCGCCGCCCCGGTATGTCGGGGGCGGGCGGCGCAGGTACTACAGGACGATCCGTCCATCGCTGGAGGGAATCACTCCTCGGGTAGCAGGGGCCTTCGAAGGACCGGTCGGACCCACGAGAGGCGGAGGCGTCGTGAAAACGCCTCCGCCACCAGATTAATCAAGACCGGGGCACTTGCGGCAGGGCGAGCGCCCCCGAACGAGCCCCGGCGGGGTCGGTCAGCCGTTACGGCCCTCATGGTCCTGGACGGCGCGGGCCTCGGCGAGGGCGCGCAGGGCGCGGGCGTCGGCGATGGCCTTCTCCTTGGCGATACCGGGCTGGATGCCCAGCGCGGGCAGGCTGGTGCCGTCGCTGAGGTCGAGGAACACCCAGGGGTCGCCGGGCCGCAGGTTCACCCGGACGATCTCCGCCCAGGCCAGCCGGCGGCGGGATGCGATGTTCACCACGGTGACGCCGGACTCGTCGGCGACCACGCGGACGCGTGCCAGCTGGGCGAGCACGCCGAACATGAGGGCGCCGGTGAGGATGAAGCTGAGCCGCTCCCCCGGGCCGAGCTTGTCCAGCAGCAGCGCGACCGCCGTGATGACGACGAAGATCGCGACGCCCGCGCTGAGCAGGATGGCGCGGGTGCGCCCCGGCCGGAAGGTGACGGGGAGGGTGGGCGGCTCGGACATGACGGGGCTCTCGGAGGACATCTCGGTGGGCGTCAGAGGCGGCAGGCGTGGATGGCGGTGGTCAGGATGGCGCGGGCGCCGATGTCGTACAGGTCGTCCATGATCCGCTGGGCCTCGCGGGCGGGGACCATGGCGCGGACGGCGACCCAGCCCTCGTTGTGCAGCGGCGAGACGGTCGGCGACTCCAGGCCGGGCGTGAGGGCGACGGCCTTCTCCAGCTGCTCGACGCGGCAGTCGTAGTCCATCATCACGTACGTCCGGGCGACGAGGACGCCCTGGAGGCGGCGCAGGAACTGCTGCACCTTGGGGTCCTCGGCGTCGGCGCCGGTACGG
Source organism: Streptomyces sp. SS1-1 (assembly GCF_008973465.1). Taxonomy (NCBI): domain Bacteria; kingdom Bacillati; phylum Actinomycetota; class Actinomycetes; order Kitasatosporales; family Streptomycetaceae; genus Streptomyces; species Streptomyces sp. SS1-1. Next base: position 1,123,969 of record NZ_WBXN01000004.1, read on the forward strand.
CGGATGACGGCGGCCTCGGACTTCATGATCGGGTCGCCGACGACCTCCAGGCCGGCGTTGCGCAGCGAGGTGCCCGTCTCGACGACGTCGGCGATGACCTGGGCGACACCGAGCTGGATGGCGGTCTCGACGGCGCCGTCGAGGTGCACGACGGAGGCGTCGACGCCGTGGTCGGCGAGGTACTTGGCGACGATGCCCTCGTAGGAGGTGGCGATCGTCTTGCCCTTGAGGTCCGCGAGGTCGCCGCCGACGGTGCCCGGCTTGGTGGCGAAGCGGAACGTGGAGCGGGCGAAGCCGAGGGGCAGGATCTCCTCGGCGTCGGCGCCGGAGTCGATCAGCAGGTCGCGGCCGGTGATGCCGATGTCGAGCTGGCCGGAGGCGACGTAGATCGCGATGTCCCGGGGGCGGAGGTAGAAGAACTCGACCTCGTTGACCGGGTCGACGATCCGCAGTTCCTTGGACTCCCGCCGCTGCTGGTAGCCGGCCTCATGCAGCATGTCCGCCGCAGGGCCGGAGAGTGAACCCTTGTTGGGGACGGCGATGCGCAGCATGAGGTCGGCTTCCTTCGTTCGCTTGGCGGTGGGGTGGAGTGGTGGTGCTCAGAGGTGGGCGTAGACGTCGTCCAGGGAGATCCCGCGGGCCACCATCATCACCTGGACGTGGTAGAGCAGCTGCGAGATCTCCTCGGCGGCGGCTTCCTTGCCCTCGTACTCGGCGGCCATCCAGACCTCGGCGGCCTCCTCGACGACCTTCTTGCCGATGGCGTGGACGCCCTTCTCGACGAGTTCGGCGGTGCGGGAGGTGGCGGGATCGCCCTGGGCGGCCTTGTGCTGGAGCTCGGTGAAGAGCTCCTCGAACGTCTTCTTGGACATGGTGACGCTCAGCCTATGCCACATGTGCCGTTCGTCAGCGCCAGGGTTCGGATACTGAGCGCAGGGTCGCGGCCGTGGCCACGGCCGCGGTCACCGCCTCGTGCCCCTTGTCCTCGCTGGAGCCCTCGATGCCGGCCCGGTCGAGGGCCTGCTCCTCGGTGTCGCAGGTCAGCACGCCGAACCCGACGGGCACGCCGGTGTCGACCGACACCTGGGTGAGTCCCTGGGTCACGCCCTGGCACACGTACTCGAAGTGGGGGGTGCCGCCGCGGATGACGACCCCCAGGGCCACGATCGCGTCGTAGCCGCGGCCCGCGAGGACCTTGGCGACGACCGGGAGCTCCCAGCTGCCGGGGACCCTGAGCAGGGTCGGCTCGTCGATCCCCAGGTCGTGCAGGGCGCGCAGCGCGCCGTCGACCAGTCCGTCCATCACCTTCTCGTGCCACTGTGCCGCGATGACGGCGACCCGCAGGTCACCCACATTGCGTACGGACAGCTCCGGTGCGCCCTTGCCGCTCACGTTCTCGTGTCTCCTCGGTGTGGTCTTACTGGTCGGTGTGGTCTTACTGGGGGGTGCAGGTGGACAGGGCGGACGGGGCCGGGACCGCGGGCTCGGGGTCGAGCCAGGGCAGGTCGTGCCCCATCCGGTCGCGCTTGGTGCGCAGGTACCGCAGATTGTGCTCGCCCGCCTGGACGGGCATCGGCTCGCGCTCGCTGACCCGGATGCCGTGGGCGAGCAGCGCGTCGGACTTGTCGGGGTTGTTGGTCAGCAGACGCACGCTGCGCACGCCGAGGTCGGCGAGGATGCGCGCGCCGGCGCCGTAGTCGCGGGCGTCGGCGGGCAGGCCGAGTTCGAGGTTGGCGTCGAGGGTGTCGCGGCCGCGCTCCTGCAGTTCGTAGGCGCGCAGTTTGGACATCAGGCCGATGCCCCGGCCCTCGTGGCCGCGCAGGTAGACGACGACGCCGCGGCCCTCGTCCTGGATGCGGTCGAGCGCGGCCTCCAACTGGGGGCCGCAGTCGCAGCGCTGGGAGCCGAAGACGTCACCGGTGAGGCATTCGGAGTGGACGCGGACCACGACGTCCTCGCCGTCGCCGATCTCGCCGTGGACGAGGGCGACGTGTTCGACGCCGTCGACGGTGGAGCGGTAGCCGTAGGCCGTGAACGTGCCGTGGGCGGTGGGGAGATGGACCTCGGCCTCGCGCCGGACGGTGGAGTCGGCGGCGAGCCGGTCCTCGTCGGGGGCGGTGGGCTCCACGGGCTCCGGGTGCTCGGACCGGCGGCGGTAGGCGACGAGGTCGGCGATGGAGACGATCGTCAGGCCGTGCTTGCGGGCGAACGGGATCAGCTCGGGCAGCCGCAGCATCTCGCCGTCCTCGCCGGCGATCTCCACGATGGCGCCGGCCGGGCGCAGTCCGGCGAGCCGGGCGAGGTCGACGGCGGCCTCGGTGTGCCCGTTGCGGACGAGGACGCCGCCGGGCCGGGCGCGCAGCGGGAAGATGTGCCCGGGGCGGACGAGGTCCGAGGGCTGTGCCGTGCCGCTCGCGAGGAGCTGGAGGGTGGTGGACCGGTCGGAGGCGGAGATGCCGGTGGTCACGCCGTGCTCGCCGGAGGCGTCGACGGAGACGGTGAACGCCGTCTTCATCGACTCGGTGTTGTCCGCCACCATCTGCGGCAGTTCGAGCCGGTCGAGCTCGTCGGGCTCCATGGGCGCGCAGATCAGTCCGCGGCACTCGCTCATCATGAAGGCGACGATCTCGGGGGTCGCGTGTTCGGCGGCGATGACGAGGTCGCCCTCGTTCTCGCGGTCCTCGTCGTCGACGACCACGACGGGGCGGCCGGCCGCGATGTCGGCGACGGCCCGCTCGATCGGGTCGAGCGTGAGGTCCTCGGCGCTCTCGGCGCTGTACAGAATCGGTGCCGCGGTCATGCCGGCGCTCCTTCCAGGACGGGCCGCGCGTCGTTGCGGGAGCGCAGCCACCAGTCGCGCATGCCCCACAGGACGAGTGCGCCGTAGATGACGTAGACGAAGCCGGAGAAGGCGTAGCCGTTGGCGAAGTTGAGGGGGACGCCGACCAGGTCGACGAGGAGCCAGGCGAACCAGAACTCGACCATGCCGCGCGCCTGGGCGTACATGGCGACGACGGTGCCGACGAAGATGTAGGCGTCGGGCCAGGGGTCCCAGGACAGCGTCGGGTACGCCTTGAACAGCAGCGCGACGCCGACGGTGCCGACGGCGGCGGCGCCGAGCATGGCCGCGCGCTCGGGCCAGGTGGCGAACCGGACGGCGATGTGGCCGTCCTCGCCGCTGCCCTTGCCGCGCTGCCACTGCCACCAGCCGTACAGGGCGACGACCATGACGACGGCCTGCTTGCCCGCGCTGCCGGTGAGGTGCCCGAAGAAGGCGCCGAAGAGGATCAGCCCGGCCAGGAACTGCACGGGCCAGGTCCACAGGGAGCGCCGCCAGCCGAGGGCGAGGGCGGCCAGGCCGAAGAGGTTGCCGATCATGTCCGACCAGAGGATGTGCTGGCCGAACAGCGTGAACGCCTCGGAGTTCAGCGAGTTCACCGGGTGGCCGTCCCTTCGGAGGAGAGGCGGTCGCCCAGCATCCGCTCGACGTACTTGGCGATGACGTCGACCTCGAGGTTGACCGGGTCGCCGGGCTGCTTGTGGCCGAGCGTGGTCAGGTCGAGGGTGGTCGGGATGAGGCTGACGGTGAAGTGGTCGGCTCCGGCCTCGACGACGGTGAGGCTGATGCCGTCGACCGTGATGGAGCCCTTCTCCACGACGTAGCGCGAGAGGTCCGCGGGCAGGGAGATCTTCACGATCTCCCAGTGCTCGGAGGGGGTGCGCTCGACGACCTGGCCGGTGCCGTCGACGTGTCCCTGCACGATGTGCCCGCCGAGGCGGTCGCCCACGGCGGTGGGCCGCTCCAGGTTGACGCGGGAGCCCACGCTCAGGGCGCCCAGGCTGGAGCGCTTGAGGGTCTCGGCCATGACGTCGGCGGTGAACTCGTCGCCCTCGTGGTCGACGACCGTCAGGCAGACGCCGTTGACCGCGATGGAGTCGCCGTGCTTGGCGCCGACGGTGACGACGGGGCCGCGCAGTCGGAAGCGACAGGCGTCGCCGAGGGTCTCGACGGCCGTGACGTGGCCCAGCTCTTCGACGATTCCGGTGAACACTTCCCGGGTCCTCCTGCCTCATAGGGGCACGGACTCCGGGGCTGCCGATGACGGCGGAATGTACGAGCGAGAGCACCGGGGGCGACGCCGGACGAGGGTCCGCCCCATGGACGAACCGGTACGGCGGCGCGCACGAGGCTCGCCCGCCGCGCACTGCCTCCCATCCGGACTTTAACCGTCGGTCCAGGAATTTCACCTGGTCAACCGGTCGCTGGAGGCGACCGGGTCGCGGACTGTAACCGCCGGTTCGGACTTTCACCGACCCCGGAGTGCGCTGCTTGTGGTACATGGCCAGTGTGCCACGACCGATGGGCGTCCATACGGGCGAAGGGTGTGGGGTGGCTCACAGGACGCTTCCCTGGACGTCTCGGGCGGGCGGCGATGCCCTCAACTCGCCCGCACCGCCGGAGTCTTGCGAGTGGTCCATACCTATTGACGCTGTGGTCTAGTCCTCTCTACTGTCAGCGGTGCGCGGCGGGGACCGGTGCCCCGCCGCACCCATGAGAGCGCCCGGCGGCGGTGACGACGGCCCTTGCCCGCCGCCGGGTCTCCCCAAGCGCACCCCTGGGGGGTGTCTTGCCCCCTCGGATGTCACATCTCCCCGGGATGCTCCGTCGGGTACTGCGAGGGATGCTCCGAACCGGGAGTGTCCGCGTCGCGAAGGGGCTGAACACGATGACCACGATGCTGGTGACCGGCGGGACCGGAACGCTCGGCCGGCACGTCACCGAGCGGCTGCGGGCGGACGGGCACGAGGTGCGGGTGCTCAGCCGGCACGCGCAGCCGTACGCCGTCGACCTGCGCAAGGGCGGGTCCGGGCTGGACACCGCGATGGCCGGCGTGGACACCGTCGTGCACTGCGCGAGCTCACCGAACGGCGGCGACGAGGACGCGGCGCGGCATCTGATCGCCGCCGCGCGCGAGGCCGGGGTGCGCCACCTGGTCTACATCTCGATCGTCGGCGTGGACCGGGTGCCGTTCGGCTACTACCGCAGCAAGCTCGCCGTGGAGCGGCTGGTCGAGGAGTCGGGGCTGGGCTGGACCGTGCTGCGCGCGACGCAGTTCCACGATCTGCTCGCGCGGATGCTGGGTGCCCTCGCCAGGCTGCCGGTGGTGCTGCTGCCGGCCCGGGTGAAGGACCAGCCGATCGAGGTCGCCGAGGTCGCGGAGCGGCTGGCCGGACTGGCCGGGGGCGAGCCCGCCGGACGCGTCACGGACATGGGCGGCCCGGAGGTGCGGACGTTCGACTCGCTGGCCCGCTCCTACCTGAAGGCCACCGGCCGCAGGCGCCTCGTCGTGAGCGTGCCGCTGTGGGGCCGGGCGTACCGCGCCTTCCGCTCCGGCGGGCACCTCGCGCCCGGGCACGCGGTGGGCAAGGGGACGTTCGAGGAGTACCTGGACCGGCGCTTCGGTCACTGACGGCCCCCGTCAGCGTCCCGGTGGCGCGAACAGGACCTCCTGGGCCCGGTCGCGGGCCGTCAGGAGGGCTCCGCGCAGGACCGCCGTGCCGCCGAGGGCGCTCGGGCGGACCTCGACCGGCAGGGGCGACATCCGCCGTACCCGTTCCTCGACCAGGGCGGCGAGCGGCGGGCCGCCGGCCTGTCCGACCTCGCCGCCGAGGACCACGCAGCCGGGGTCGAGGACGGCGACGACCGAGGCCACGCCCAGCGCGATCCGGTCCGCCAGGGCGTCGAGGAACGGCTGGGCGTCGCCGGGACGCGCCACCGCCTCCTCCACCAGCCGGGCGGCGGCCGGCGCGTGGGCGTCCGCGGCCGGGAGGCCGTGCTCCGCCGCCAGCCGTGCGATCGCCGCCGAGCCCGCCAGCGAGTGGAAGCCCCCCGCGCAGTCGGTCGCCGACGGCAGTCCCGTGGTGCCCGGCACCGGCAGGAAGCCGATCTCGCCGGTGCCGCCGGACGCGCCGCGGCGCAGCGCCCCGTCGAGGACGACGGCGGCGCCGGTGCCGTGCCCGAGCCACAGCAGGACGAAGGTGTCGCGGTCGCGGGCCGCGCCGTCGCGCTGTTCGGCGAGGGCGGCGAGGTTGGTCTCGTTCTCGACGCTGACGCGGGCCTCGGGGAACCGCTCCTGGAGGGTCGCGACGAGGCCCCGGTGCCATGGGGGCAGGCCGGAGGAGTCGCGCAGGTCGCCACTGGCCGGGTCGATCAGGCCGGGGGCGCCGATGCCCACGGTGTGCGGCCGGTCCGCGCCGGCCTCCTTCACGGCCCGCTCGACGAGGGCGACGGCCCGCTCCACGGCGGGGCCCGTCCCGGTGTCGTCGCCGATGGGCACGGACGCCTCGGCGAGCACGGTGCCGATCAGGTCGGACACGGCGACGGAGACGCCCTCGGTACGCACGTCCAGCGCGGCGAGATGGGCCCGGTCGGCGACGATGCCGTAGAGCCGGGCGTTCGGGCCGCGGCGCTGTTCTCCCGCCTCGCCGACGACGGTGATCAGGCCGGCGTCCGTGAGGCGCTCGACGAGGTCGGCGACGGTCGGCCGGGACAGCCCGGTGAGCTGCTTCAACTGTCCGGCCGTCAGCGGGCCTTCGCGCTGCAGCAGGCGCAGGGCGAGCCGGTCGTTGATGGCCCGGGCGGTGCTCGGGGATGCGGGCATGCCGGGATCCTTCCAGATCGGCGGGGCCGCGCGCGGTGGCGGGCGGCGTCCCGGCACTCTATCTATCAGGCAGGGTTCCTGATAGTTTACGCCCGGACCGCGCGGAGGCGAGGGTCAGGAGGGGGTCACTTCATGAGTGGGACCGCTGGGAAGGTCTACGACCTGCGGGAGGTCAGGCGCGCCCGGTACGCCGTGGCCGCCGTCTTCGCCGCGCACGGCGCCGTCACCGGGTCGTTCGCGACACGGGTGCCCTGGATCCAGGACCACGCCGGGGTCAGCGCCGGCCAGCTCGGTCTCGCGCTGGCGTTCCCCGCGCTCGGCGCCTCCCTCGCGATGCCGCTCGCGGGCCGCGTCACCCACCGCTTCGGCGCCCGCAACGCGCTGCGCGGGCTGATGGCGCTGTGGACGCTCGCCCTCACCCTGCCCTCGCTGGCGCCCAACCTGCCGGCCCTGTGCCTGGCCCTGTTCGCGTTCGGGGCCACGGCGGGCATGGCGGACGTGGCGATGAACGCCCTCGGTGTCGAGGTGGAGGGCCGCCTGGGCCGTTCGATCATGTCCGGGCTGCACGGCATGTGGAGCGCCGGCGCCCTGATCGGCTCGGCGGCCGGCACGCTCGCGGCGCACCTGGGCTCGGACGCGCGGCTGCACCACGCGCTCGCGGCGGCGGTGCTGACCGTGCTCGGGGTGGCGGCCTGCCGGTGGGTGCTGGACCTGCAGCCCGCCGAGGACGAGGACCCGCCGCCGCGGTTCGCGCTGCCGCCCCGGTCCGCCCTGCTCATCGGGGCGGTCGGGTTCTGCGCGGTCTTCGCGGAGGGTGCGAGCCTGGACTGGTCGGCGGTGTATCTGCGGGACCAGTTGGACACCTCGGCCGGCCTGGCGGCCGCGTGCACCACGGGCTTCACGCTCACGATGGCGATCGCCCGGATCGCCGGCGACCGGGTGGTGGACCGCTTCGGCTCGGTGCGCACGGTCCGGGCCAGCGGTGTCCTCGCGACGCTCGGCGGGCTGCTGGTCGTCGTCTCGGACGCCCCGGCCCTGGCGATGACCGGGTTCGCGCTGCTGGGGCTCGGGATCGCGGTGGTCGTGCCGCTGTGCTTCGCGGCGGCGGGCCGCAGCGGCTCGAACCCCTCGCTGGCCATCGCGGGCGTCGCGACCATCACCTACACCTCGGGCCTGGTCGCCCCCAGCGCGATCGGCGGGCTCGCCCAGCTCACCAGCCTGGTGGTGTCGTTCTGCCTGGTCACCCTGCTCGCCTCGGGTCTGGCGGTGTTCGCGGGCGTCCTGCGCACCGCCGACCGCGACCGCCCGAAGGTCAGCCGGCCGGACGCAGCAGTTCCCGGCCCGCGGCCCTGAACTCCTCGCTCCACGGCGCCGGGCGCAGCGTCCGGGCGTCGAGCCGGACCAGCACCCGGCTGCCGTGCGCGTAGGTCACGGAGCCGTCGGACGAGCAGAAGCGGAACCCGTACGTCAGCCCGGTGGTGCCCAGCCGCTCCAGCCAGAGGTGCACCGCGTAGGCGCCGGGCTTGGTGACCGGCGCCTCGTAGGTGATGCGCAGTTCCTTGACGGCGTTGCAGGCGTCGCCGGCGGCCACCCAGTCGCCCTCGAAGCGGAATCCGTGCTCCTGCCACAGCTCGGTCCACGCCCGCTCGACCATCAGCGGGTAGCGGGCGTTGTGCAGCAGCCCGAGCGCGTCGAGGTCGTCGAAGTGCACGGTGACGGGCACGAGCCGGCCGTGGGACGGGGCGGACAGGGGCAGGGCTTCGGCGGTCACGGCGGGACTCCTGGGACGTACGTGCGGAACCCACCCATCCTAAGCGGACGCTCAGAACCCGAGGTGGCCCCGGGTCGGCGGCCCGGTCGGTGTACCCGACAATGGTCCGGACCCCCGCTCGCACGACGAAAGCGAAACCGCACCATGGATCTCGGCGTCCGCTGGAAACTGCACGGAGACGGACGCACTCCGGCGCCCGGCGCGGTGGTCCGCCCGGACGAGCGGCTGTCCTGGCCGCGCACGGTCGGGCTCGGCGCCCAGCACGTGGTCGCGATGTTCGGCGCCAGCTTCGTGGCACCGGTTCTCATGGGGCTCGACCCCAACCTGGCGATCATGATGTCCGGCGTCGCCACGGTGATCTTCCTGCTGGCCACGCGCGGCCGGGTGCCCAGCTACCTCGGCTGCTCGCTGTCCTTCGTGGGCGTCGCGGCCGTCATCCGGGCGGACGGCGGGTCGAGCGCGGTCGTGACCGGCGCGGTCCTCGTGGTCGGCGCGGCGCTGTTCCTGGTCGGCCTCGCCGTGCAGCGGTTCGGGGCGCGCATCATCCATGTCGCGATGCCGCCGATCGTGACCGGCGCGGTGGTCATGCTGATCGGCTTCAACCTCGCCCCCGTCACGGCCTCCACCTACTGGCCGCAGGACCAGTGGACGGCCCTGCTGGTGATGCTGTTCACCGGTCTGGCCGTGGTCTGCCTGCGCGGTTTCTGGTCCCGTATCGCGATCTTCCTGGGCCTGGTCCTCGGGTACGCCCTGTCCTGGGTGTTCGACCGGGTGTTCGGCCGTATCCACTCGGTCGACGCGAGCGGCAAGCTCACCGACCACTGGCGGCTCGACCTGTCCGGAGTGTCGAAGGCGGACTGGATCGGCCTGCCCGAGCTGCACGGCCCGTCGTTCCAGTGGTCCGCGATCCTCGTGGCCCTGCCCGTGGTCATCGCCCTGGTCGCCGAGAACGCCGGACACGTCAAGGCCGTCGGCGAGATGACCGGTGACAACCTCGACGACAAGCTGGGCACCGCGATCTCCGCGGACGGCGCCGCCTCGATGCTGTCCACCGCCGTCGGCGGCCCGCCCAACACCACGTACTCCGAGAACATCGGCGTGATGGCCGCGACCCGCGTCTACTCGACCGCCGCCTACTGGGCTGCCGCCGGCTTCGCCCTCCTCTTCGGGCTCTGCCCCAAGTTCGGCGCGGTGGTGGCCGCCGTCCCCGGCGGTGTCCTCGGCGGCATCACCGTCATCCTGTACGGCATGATCGGCCTGCTCGGCGCGCAGATCTGGATCAACGCCAAGGTCGACCTGCGCAATCCGCTGAACCTGGTGCCGGCCGCGGCGGGCATCATCATCGGAGTCGGCAACGTCACGCTGAAGATCACCGACACCTTCGAGCTGAGCGGTATCGCGCTCGGCACGCTGGTCGTCATCACCGGCTACCACGCGCTGCGGGCGTTCGCCCCCGCCCACCTCAAGACGCAGCAGCCGCTGCTCGACGAGGGCACGTCGTCGTACGACGAGGGAAGCTCCGGCGAGGGGCCTCAGCGCGCCAGCTCGTAGGCGTAGGAGGCGGTGAAGGTGCCGGGCTCCCCCTTGCAGCCGTCCGATTCCCCCGGCAGCTTCACCCACAGATAGCCGTCGATCCGGGCCTCACCCGTGGCCAGGGTGGGTGCCCGGCCCAGCTTGCGGCCCGACGGGTCGCACCACTCGCCGTCCGCCGGGGCACCGGCGCCATTGCGGCTGGTGTCGATGACGGCGCCCAGGCCCGGGCCGCCGCCGAGCGCGTCGAGGACCCGCCGGTCGTAGGCGATCTCGGCGGCCGTGGTGTGGAAGTTGGAGACGTTGCTGAAGACGCCGTCGGAGGACGCGGCCGAGGCGGCGCCCGCCTGCCGCAGCCATCCCGCCTGCGTGGCCGGAGCGTGCCAGCCGGAGTGCCCGGCGTCGTAGTACACACGGGCCCGGGGGTTGGCGGACTTGATGACCCGGCCGGCCCGGGCCAGGGACGCGAAGCGCGCGGCCCGCTGGCCCGCGGAGAGGCACTCGGACTGGGCGACGGAGTCCGGCTCCAGGACGACGACGACGTCACCGGAGCCCAGCCCGGCGGCGAACCGGTCGATCCACGCGTCGTACGCGGCCAGGTCGGGCGCCCCGCCCTCGGAGTACCCGCCGCAGTCACGGTCCGGGATCACGTACGGCACGACCACCGGGGTGCGGCCCTGTGCCGCGCCGGCCGAGGTGACCGCGCGGACCCGGGCGGTGATGGTGCCCGGCGTGACGCCAGTCGCTGGGCGCGTGTGCCTGGCACCGTCCTGCTCCCCCCTCCCCCACGGCGGGCGCGTTCCCCCGTTCTGGGGAAGCGCCGGGCCCGCCGTCACTGCGGTCACCCTAAAGCTGGGACTCTGCCCCCATGGCGCAATGCGAACAATTCACCACACCCGTGGACGCCGTCCTCTCCCGTATGCGCGCCCTCGACGCGAGGCTGCCCGGGCGCGACGGGGTCGCCGTCTTCAACCGCGTCTACCTCACCGTCACCGAGGCGGTCGACCGGCACATCGACGCGGGGCTGTTCCCCGACGCGCGCGCCGCGATCACCCTGGACGTTCGGTTCGCGGAACGGTATCTCACGGCGGTGGAGACGGCGGAGGAGGGCCTGCGTCCGCCCGCCTGCTGGCGGCCCCTGTTCCAGATGCGCCGCCATCCGGGCGTACGGCCGCTGCAGTTCGCGCTCGCGGGCATCAATGCGCACATCGGGCACGATCTCGCGCTCGCCGTGGTGGACGCCTGCCGTAGCCTCGGCTGCGAACCCACCGACCTGGAGGACGAGTTCGACCGGGTGGGCGATCTGCTCATCTCGCTGGAGGAGCAGATCCGCGAGGAGCTGATGCCGGGTCCCGACCTGTTCCGGATCGCGGACCCGCTCACCCATCTGCTCGGCTCCTGGAGCCTGGAGCGGGCGCGGGACGCCACCTGGGCGGCGGCGCGTGCCCTGTGGGCGCTGCGCCGGCTCCCCGACCTGGCCGGGGAGTTCACCGAGCGGCTGGACGCGGCCGTGGGACTGGCCGGGCGCATGCTGCTGACCCCGCTGCGCGACTGAGCGGCCGCCGAGTGGCGGTTCCCCGGGCCTTCAGTACGTTGGCCGGTGGGGGTCCGCCGATCGCGAAGGAGCTCTCCGCCATGGCCATCCGCCTCGGACTCGGTCTTCCCCAGCTGCGGCAGTACGACCTGAGCAAGGACGTGACGGACGTGGCCCGCGCCGCCGAGCGGACCGGCTACGACAGCGTCTGGGTCTACGAGCGGCTGCTGGTCCCCGAGTCGCCCACCCAGGGCCTGTACGACGTGCCGGGGCTGCCCTGGCCGGACTGGTACCGCGGGATGGCCCACCCCCTGGTCACGCTGACCCTGGCCGCGGCGGTCACCGAACGGGTCCGGCTCGGCACCGGGGTGATGGTCGCCCCGCTGCACGGCGCGGTCCAGCTCGCGAAGGCCTTCGCCACGCTGGACGCGGCGAGCGGCGGCCGGGTCGTCCTGGGACTGGGCACGGGCTGGTCGACCGACGAGTTCGCCGCGGCGGCCATCGGACCGCACAACCGGCGCGGCGGCCTCCTGGAGGAGGTCATCAAGGTCTGCCGGGCCGTGTGGGGCCCGGACCCGGTGTCCTTCGAGGGCCGTACGGCGAAGATCGACGCGGCCGTGATCGGCCCCAAGCCCGCCAGCCCCATCCCGGTCCTGGTGGCGGCGGCCGGCGACCGGGCCCTCGGGCGGGTCGTCGACCTCGGCGACGGCTGGATCCCGGTCGCCATGGACGTCGACGCGTACGCCGCCGGATGGCGGCGGCTGCAGGAGCTCGCCGCCGAGCGCGGGCGGACCCGGCCGATCGAGCGGGTGCCCCGCGTGAACGCCCTGTACTCCGCGACGCCCTACGACGGCGCCGACCGCCAGCCCTTCCAGGGCAGCGCCGACCAGATCGTGGCGGACCTCGCCGCGTACACCGAGGTCGGCGTCGACGAGGTCCTGCTCGACCTCCAGACGAACACGCGCGACGCCGAGGAGCTCAAGGACGCGGCCGCGCAGGTGTACGAGAAAGTACGGGCCGCCGGGCTCTGAGCCGGGGTCAGTCCTCGGGCAGCTCGACCGGCGCGATCTCGTCGTAGACGTCACCCGGACCCGGGTTGGTGGTGTCCGTGGTGCCGCCCAGGTGGTGCATGACGCCCCACACCGCGTTCAGCGCGGTCTGGACGGCGCCCTCGGCCCAGCCGGCGGTCCAGGAGATGTCGTCTCCGGCGAGGAAGATGCCCCGCTTGTCCTCGGGCAGCCGGTCCTGCATGAAGTGGGTGAACAGGCGCCGCTGGTAGCGGTAGTGGCCGGGCAGGTTGGCCTTGAACGCGCCCATGAAGTAGGGCTCGTTCTCCCAGGAGACCGTCACCGGGTTGCCGATGATGTGCTTCCTGATGTCGACCTTCGGGTAGATCTCGCCGAGCGACTTCAGCATGACCTCCATCCGCTCCCGCGCGGACAGCGGCAGCCACTTCAGGCTGTCGTCGCACCAGGTGTAGGAGAGGCAGATGACGGCGGGCTTGTCCGGGCCGTCGTCGAGGAGGTAGGTGCCTCGGGTCATGCGGTCGGTGAGCGTCATCGACATGACGTCCCGGCCGGTCTCCTCGTCCTTGTCCAGCCAGAACGGCCGGTCCACCGGAACAAAGAGCTTGCTGGACTCCATGTAGTGGGTGCGCTCGATCGCGGTCCAGTGGTCGATCGGGAAGAGCGAGTCGTCGCAGTCGATCTTGGAGAGCAGCATCCAGGACTGGGCCGTGAAGATCGCCGCCCGGTAGGTGCGGATGTCGCCGGTCGCGTCGGTCACGGTGATCCGGTTGCCGGCGGCTCGGTGCAGCCGGGTCACGGCCGGGCGCGGGGCGCCGTCGACGTGCAGGGACTTCAGGGACGTCCCGTACGGCCAGTGGACGATCTTCTGCGGCTCGCGTTCCCACAGGCGCAGCGGCAGCTGCTGGGAGCCGCCGACGATGCCGCGGTGGTGGTCGTCGGCCTCGGTGTAGACGACACGCAGGATCTCCAGGATGGAGTTCGGGAAGTCGGTGTCCCAGCCGCCGGTGCCGAAGCCGACCTGGCCGAAGATCTCGCGGTGCCGGAAGGACCGGAAGGCGTCGGAGTCGCAGAGGAAGCCGTAGAAGGTCTGGTTGTCGAGCTTCTCGACGAGCCTGGACCAGATCTCGCGGATGCGCGGCACGTCCCGCTCGCGCATGGCCTGGTTCATGTCGGAGAAGTCGGCGCCCTCCTCCAGGCACTTGTTCCAGGCGGCGGCGACGTCGCGGTAGACCTGCGGCAGGTCGTCGATCGTCTCCGCGTAGTGCGACTCTCCCTTGAGGTCGACGACGGTCGAGGGGGTCGCCTCCGCCAGGGGGTTGGGGAAGGGCCGGGTCTCCAGGCCCACCAGGTCGATGTAGTGCTGGAGGGCCGTGGAGGACGGCGGGAAGCGCATCGCGCCCATCTCGGCGGTCAGGCCCTCGGTGCTGGGGCCGTCGAAGCCGACGGTACGCAGCCGGCCGCCGATCTGGTCGGCCTCGTAGACGACGGGCCTGAGGCCCATCTTCATCAGCTCGTAGGCGGCGACGATGCCGGACAGGCCGCCGCCGATGACGGCGACCTCGGTGCCGTGCTCGGTGGCGGGTATCTGGCCGAGGCCGGCCGGGTGGTTCAGGAAGTCGTCGTACGCGTAGGGGAAGTCCGGGCCGAACATGGTGATCGGCGGCTGCTGCTCGTCGGCGTGCTCGACGGCGTTGGGCACGGTGGACGTCATGGGGTACGGACTCCTTGCGACTGCGGGGGAAGAGCGGGGAGGTTCAGACGAGGGACCCGTACAGGCCGGGGCGGCGGTCCTGCAGATACGGGTTGGCCTCGCGGGAGGCGGCGACGAGGGCGGGGTCGACGTCGGCGAGGACGAGGTCCTCGGCGCGGCCCGCGCGGGTGCGGGCGATGCCGTCGGGGCCGGCGAGCGTGGAGAGGCCGACGAACTCGAACTCCCCTTCCTGACCGACCCGGTTGACGTACGCGACGTACATCTGGTTCTCGAAGGCCCGCACCGGGATCATCGACTCGGCGACGAACTGGAACGGGTGCATCTGCGCGGTCGGGACGATCAGCAGCTCGGTGCCGGCCAGCGCGTGGGCGCGGACGTTCTCCGGGAACTCGACGTCGTAGCAGATCAGGATGCCGACCCGGACGCCGTCGACCTCGGTCTGGACGACCTGCCGGTCCCCCGGCGTGAAGTGGTCGCGCTCGAAGCAGCCGAAGAGGTGCGTCTTGCGGTAGCCGGCGAGCCGGGTGCCGTCGGCGGAGATCACCTGCGCGGAGTTGTACACGGTGTCGCCGGCCCGCTCGGGGTAGCCGTAGGCGATCGCGAGTCCGTGGCGTACGGCGCTCTCGGCGACAGCGTCGGCGTACGCGCCGTCGGCGGGCTCGGCGAGCCGGGCGATGTCGTCGCCGATCGCGTACCCGGTGAGGAACATCTCCGGCGTCACCAGCAGCCCGGCGCCCGCGGCGGCGGCGCGGCCCGCGGCCTCGTCGAGGACCTTGAGGTTCTCGACGGTGGAGCCGGGGCGGCCGGAGCTCTGGAGCAGGGCGGTGCGCATGTGTCCTCACCGGGGCGAAAGGGGTGGTTGTGGGGCCATGAAGAAGGTACGGTCGGCCGCCCGGCAGGGACAAGGAGGAGCCGTTGCGCGCCGGTGAGCGGTTCGTTGCGTTCGAGGACGGCTTCGCGGCGATTCGTTGCGGGACCGGGCGCGGGGGTCGTCCCCCGCGCCCTTCACGCGTCACGCCGGGGCGGTCCGGGCCCTGGTCAGCGCGGCCGCCGTCACCAGGTACGGCACCGCGAGGACCGCGAAGACGGTGCCGTGGGCGAGGTCCGTGCCGAGCAGGGCGTACACGCCGAACGCGGCGATCGTGGCGAGCTCGGTGCCCAGGCTCGCCACCGAGGTGAGCGTGGCCCGGCGGGACTCGTCGATCCGGTGCTGGAGGCGGACGTCGGCGAGCACCTCGGCCAGCTGGAAGCCGGCGAAGGCGACACCGACCAGGACGATCCCGGCCAGGGTGCGGGACGCCGCGCCGACGGCCAGCGCGAGGGCCGCGCCCGCGAGCAGCGCCGCCAGCCCCCTGGTGCCGAGGCGTTCGGCCGGTCCGGCCAGCAGGCTCCCGACGGTGACGGCCGCCCAGACCAGCATGACCAGGTACGGCACGGCCGACTCGGCGACCCCGAGGTCGCGGACCAGCAGCGGGACGTACTCGTCCAGCGCGCCCCACACGGCCGCGACCGCCGGGACGAGCAGCAGCGCGCCGCGCACGGCCCGGTCGTCACGCACCTCGGCGAGCCCGGACCGCAGGGTCGCGGCCCAGCCGCCGTGGCCGCCGGCCGGCCGTTCGTGCCGCTCGGGGAACAGGGTGGCCACCGCGGCGGTGACCAGGCACGCCAGGACGCTGGCGCCACCGACGGCCGGGTAGCCGCCCAGGGCGAGCACAGGGCCCGCGAGGCCGAGGGAGGCGACGGTGCCCAGCAGACGCGCGGCACGGGCGCGGCCCATGACGCGCGCGTACCGGCCGGCGGCGCCGCGCCGGTCCAGTTCGTCGTAGACGAGGGCCTCCAGCGCGCCGGAGCCGAGCGCCCCGCCCGCGCCCCACAGCACGAAGCCGGCGGCGAAGGCGGCGTACGACGGCGCGGTCACCCACAGCGCGAAGCCGGCGGCGGTGAGCAGCGGGCCGATCCACAGCAGCCGGCGCCGGGAGACCGTGTCGGCCCAGACGCCCGAGGGCACCTCCAGGAGCACGGCGGTGAGCGACCACAGGGCGAAGAGCGAGGAGATCTGCCACAGCGGCAGGCCGGTGTCGGCGAAGAGCAGCGCGTACACCGGGTAGAGCAGGACGAAGTCGTCGAGGAACGCGTAGCCGTACAGCGTGGCCGTCAGGCGCCGTACGCCGGTCGTGGGCACACGCGTCGGTGAGAGTGTCATGGGGCCTTCCCGCAGGGACGTCTCGGACACCGGGGGTGCGGCGTCCGGGGCGGACCTCGGGAGGCACGGCTGGTGGATCAATGTCGCCAGGTCATGACACCGATGATAGGCGCCGGGGCGGCTCTCAGGCGGGTGAGCCGGAGGAGAAGCGGCGCAGCAGCGGGGAGAGCACCAGCACCGACTTGGTGCGCTCCACGAACGGCTCCCCGGCGATCCGCTCCAGGACCCGTTCGAAGTGCCGCATGTCGGAGGCGAAGACCTGCACGACCGCGTCCGCGTCGCCGGTGACGGTCGACGCGGCCACGACCTCCTGGTACGGCTCCAGACCTCGCCGGATCGTCTCCGGCGAGGTGTTGTGCCGGCAGTAGATCTCGACGAACCCCTCGGTCTCCCAGCCGAGGGCGGAGGGGTCGACGCGGACCGTGAAGCCGGTGATGGCCCCGGTGGCCCGCAGCCGGTCCACGCGCCGCTTCACGGCGGGCGCGGACAGGCCGACCAGGGCCCCGATGTCGGCGTAGGAGCGGCGGGCGTCCTCGGCGAGGGCGTGCACGATGCGTTCGTCGAGATCGTTCAGCACTGCGGGCGGTTCACTTCACTTCAGGTACGGCGAGACGGGACCGGCGATACCCGTACAGGAAGTAGAACACGAGTCCGGCGGCCATCCAGCACCCGAAGACGACCCAGGTGACGGTGTCGAGGCTGGCCATGTTGTACACGCAGAACAGGAAGCCGAGCGCCGGCAGCACCGGCCCGAACGGCACCCGGAACGTGCGCTCCAGCTCCGGCCGCTTCCGGCGCAGCACGATCACCGCGATGTTGACCAGCGCGAAGGCGAACAGCGTGCCGATGCTGGTGGCGTCGACCAGCTTGCCCAGCGGGATGAGGGCGGCCAGCGCACCGCAGAACAGCGACACGATCACCGTGTTGAGGCGGGGGGCGCCGGTCTTCGGGTGGACCTTGCCGAGGGCCTTGGGGACGAGGCCGTCGCGGGACATGGCGAACAGGACGCGGGTCTGGCCGTAGAGGACGGTGAGGACCACGCTGGCGATGGAGATGACCGCGCCGAGGGCGAGCAGGGTGCCCCAGAAGGTCTGGCCGCTGACGTCGTTCATGATCGCGGCGAGGGAGGCCTGGGAGCCCTCGAACTTGGTCCAGTGCCAGGCGCCGACGGCGACCCCGGCGACGAGGACGTACAGCGCGGTGACGATGATCAGCGAGAGCATGATCGCGCGCGGCAGGTCCTTCTTGGGGTCCTTGGCCTCCTCGCCCGCGGTGGAGGCGGCGTCGAATCCGATGTAGGAGAAGAACAGGGTGGCGCCGGCCGCGCTGACCCCGGCCATGCCGAGCGGCATGAAGTCGGCGTAGTTGCCGGACCTGAAGCCGGTGAAGCCGACCGCGCAGAACAGCACCAGCGCGACGATCTTGACCGCGACCATGATCGTGTTGGCGCGGGCGGACTCGCGGACGCCGCCGAGCAGGAACACCATCGCCAGCAGGACGACGACCAGCGCGGGCAGGTTGATGACACCGCCCTCGCCGGGGGCGGAGGAGAGCACGGACGGGATGGTGACGCCTATCGTCCCGTCGAGCAGTTCGTTGAGGTACTCGCCCCAGCCGACGGCGACGGCGGCCACCGAGACCCCGTACTCCAGGACCAGACACCAGCCGCAGATCCAGGCGACCAGCTCGCCCATCGTTGCGTATGCGTACGAGTACGAGGAGCCCGCGACGGGGATGCTGCCCGCCAGTTCGGCGTAGGACAGGGCCGAGAAGAGGGCCGTGAGACCGGCGATCACGAAGGCCAGGGTGACCGCGGGGCCGGCCTCCGGGACCGCGTCGCCGAGGACGACGAAGATGCCGGTGCCGAGGGTGGCACCGATGCTGATCATGGTGAGCTGCCACAGCCCGAGGGAGCGCCGCAGGGACCCTCCCTCGCCCTGGCCACCCTCGGCGACCAGGTGTTCCACGGGCTTGCGGCGCATCAGGCGCGCGCCGGTCCCACGTGGGGCGGCGGCTGCCGTCCGGTCTCTGTCCTGCGGGGGTGCGCCTTGGTCGAGCACGCGCTGGCTCCTTCGCTGCCGGTCAGACGGGCAGGGACCGGCGGCATCCCCTGAGGGCGGGGACCCACCGAGCGGGGTCCCTGCCACGCCACGTTCGAGGCGACAGCCTACGAGGATCGACGTTGCGGGTGAAATGCAGCAACCTTGCGCATACCCGCAAGATCATTGCGTCTCCGGCGACTCGGTGGGGTTTCGTTGCAGCGGGCCTTTCGACCGTTGCACACGGCGAGGAACCGGGAGCGGTGCACGAGACGGCCCCCGCCCTCCCGGCGTGCGGGAGAACGGGGGCCGTACGTGACGAGACGTCAGCTCCAGCTGGCGTGCAGCGGCTTGCCCTCCGCGTACCCGGCCGCGCTCTGCACGCCGACGACGGCCTTCTCGGTGAACTCCTCCAGCGAGGCGGCACCCGCGTAGGTGCAGGAGGACCGCACGCCCGCGATGATCGAGTCGATCAGGTCCTCCACCCCGGGCCGGTCCGGGTCCAGGAACATCCGCGAGGTGGAGATGCCCTCCTCGAACAGCGCCTTGCGGGCCCGGTCGTACGCCGACTCCTCCGACGTGCGGTTGGCCACGGCCCGCGCGGACGCCATGCCGAACGACTCCTTGTAGAGCCGCCCGCTGGAGTCCTGCTGCAGGTCACCCGGCGACTCGAAGGTGCCGGCGAACCAGGACCCGATCATCACGTTGGACGCGCCTGCGGCGAGCGCCATGGCGACGTCGCGGGGGTGCCGGACACCGCCGTCGGCCCACACGTGCTTGCCGTACTTCCTCGCCTCGGCCGCGCACTCCATGACGGCGGAGAACTGCGGGCGGCCGACGCCGGTCATCATGCGGGTGGTGCACATGGCGCCGGGGCCGACCCCGACCTTGATGATGTCCGCGCCGGCCTCGATCAGATCGCGCACGCCCTCGGCGGCGACGATGTTGCCCGCGACGATCGGCACCCGCGGGTCGAGCGCCCGCACGGTCCTGATGGCGGCGATCATCGACTCCTGGTGCCCGTGCGCGGTGTCGATGACCAGGGTGTCCACACCCGCGTCGAGCAGCTGCTTGGCCTTCCCGGCCACATCGCCGTTGATGCCCACGGCGGCCGCGACGCGCAGCTTGCCGTCGGCGTCGACGGCCGGGGTGTACAGGGTGGCGCGAAGGGCGCCCTTGCGGGTGAGGATGCCCGCGAGACGGCCGTCGGCGTCGACGGCGGGGGCGTAGCGACGGTTGTGCGCGTCGAGCTTGTTGAAGGCCTCGCGCGGGTCGATGTCCGCGTCCAGGAGCAGCAGGTCGCGGGACATGACGACCTCGAGCTGCGTGAAGCGGTCCACGCCGGACAGGTCGCTGTCGGTGACGACGCCGACCGGCCGCCGGTCCTCGTCGACGACCACACCGGCGTTGTGGGCGCGCTTGGGCAGCAGGGCCAGGGCGTCGGCGACGGTCTGGTGGGGGGCCAGCACGATCGGGGTGTCGAGCACGTGGTGGCGGCTCTTCACCCAGGACACGACGTCCGTGACGACCTCGATCGGGATGTCCTGCGGGATGACGACCAGGCCGCCGCGCCGGGCCACCGTCTCGGCCATGCGGCGGCCGGCGATGGCGGTCATGTTGGCGACGACCAGCGGGATGGTGGTGCCCGTGCCGTCCGGGGAGCTGAGGTCCACGCCCTGCCGCGAGCCGACCGCGCTGCGGCTCGGGACCATGAAGACGTCGTCGTACGTCAGGTCGTACGCGGGCTGGATGTCGTTGAGGAAACGCACGTGCTGCACATCCCAGTCGATCAGAGGTGGCCCCCGGACAGGACAGCCAGGGGGAAGAGCACGTACTTCATTGTCCCATGCTGACCGGAACGCCCTGAACGGTCACATCGTCCAAGCAGGTCAGCCCCCTACTTGGAGGAACCTCCGAGGTCGAGCAGCACGGTGAGGTCCGGGGTGCGGTCCGTCGCCTCGGCGAGGACGTCCCGCGCCACCCGCCACTCCTCGGGCCGCGCGTCCGCGTAGCCCCGCCAGTTCCGTACGACGACCCACAGGCCCCGCTCGCGGGCGTCCTCGGGCCAGACGGTGCGGTCGGACAGGGAGTCCGCCAGCGCGTCCCAGTTGCGCCCGAACCAGTCCGGCAGCCGCAGGGCCTCGGCGCAGCGGTCCATCAGCGCCGCCTTGTCGGTGACCCCGTCGAGGTCCAGGGTGACCACGAGCTCCGTCATACGCGTGCCGCTCCGATGTTCGTCGATGCGGAGAGGGGGCGGCACCGGGCCGCCCCCTCGTCCGACGTGTCGTCAGTTCCCGTCCGGGTCCGACCTGCTGAGCGCGGGCTTCGGCGCCGGGCCGGCCGTCATCAGGACGTCCGCCGCGGAGGTGTCCGTCACCAGGCTGGTGACGAGCCCCGAGCGCAGCACCGCGTCGATCGCGGCCGCCTTGCGCGCGCCGCCCGCGATCGCGACGACCTCGGGGATACGGCGGAGCTGGTCGGCCTTGACGGTGATGCACCGCTCGCCGAGGTCCCGGCCGACCCGGCGGCCCTGGGCGTCGAAGAGGTGCGCGGACATCTCGGCGGCGACGCCGAGCGAGGCGTAGTGCGCGCGCTCCTCGTCGCTGAGCATGTCGTGCACCGTCGAGATGCCCGGCTCCCAGGAGCCGATGGAGACGCAGGCGACCGTGACCTTGTCGAAGTACTCGAAGGCCCGGGCGATCCCCGTCTGGTGCCGCAGCGCCTTCGCGGTGGCCGCGTCCGGCAGCAGCATCGGCGCGTAGATGGGGTGCGCGTCGCCGCCGGAGACCTGCGCGGCCCGCCGGACGGCCTCCACCGAGCCGCGCTCGGCGGTCCCGGCGTCGTACACGCCCGTCAGCTGGACCACCGTGCACGGGGGCAGCCGGCTGAGGGCGGCCGCCATGTGGATGGTGGACCGGCCCCAGGCCAGGCCCAGCACGTCTCCCTCGTCGACCAGCTCGCCGAGCAGGTCGGCGGCCACCTCTCCCAGGTTCTCCGGGTCGGGCGTCTCCTCGGCGTCGGCCGGGGACTCCACGACCACGGCGTGCCGCAGGCCGTACCGGGCGCGCAGCGCGTCCGAGCGCTCGGCGTCCAGTTCGGCCGGCACGCGGATCTCGATGCGCACCAGATCCCGTTCGAGAGCGGTCTCCAGGACCCGGGCCACCTTGAAGCGGCTGACGCCGAACTCCTCCGCGATCTGGATCTTGGACTTCCCCTCGAGGTAGAAGCGGCGGGCCATGGCCGCCGCCTGCACCAGCTCAGCGGGTCCCATCCGCATGGCTGACCGGCCCGCCGACATACCCGACACGGCGATCTCCTCACTGCTGTTCACACTCTGGATTCGCCGTTCATCCTTGCAGATCCGGCGCACTTGATCCGCCCCGATGGGCGGGCGTTCACGTTCCCTTGGTTCAGTGGCCGCACGCCCAGCCGGCCGTCCTGGTGGCCTCGTCGGCCCGGGCCCGCAGCGCGCGGACCGCTTCCGCCGGGTCGTCGGCCCCGTAGACCGCCGACCCGGCGACGAACACGTCGGCGCCGGCCTCGGCGCATCGCTCGATCGTGGACTCCGACACGCCGCCGTCGACCTGGAGCCACAGCTGCAGACCGTGCTTGCTGATCAACTCGCGGGTGCGGCGGATCTTCGGAAGCATGATGTCCAGGAACGCCTGCCCGCCGAAGCCGGGTTCGACGGTCATGACCAGCAGCATGTCGAGCTCGGGGAGCAGGTCCTCGTAGGGCTCGATGGGCGTGGCCGGCTTGAGCGCCATGGAGGCACGGGCGCCCTTGGCCCTGATCTCCCGGGCCAGCCGCACGGGGGCGGCGGCGGCCTCGACATGGAAGGTGACGGAGGATGCGCCTGCCTCGACGTACTGCGGTGCCCAGCGATCGGGCGCCTCGATCATCAGATGGCAGTCCAGCGGGGTGTCCGTCGCACGGGCCAGTGACTCCACGACCGGCACGCCGAGCGTGAGGTTCGGGACGAAATGGTTGTCCATGACGTCGACGTGGAGGTAGTCGGCTCCGTCGACCGCCTTCGCCTCGTCCGCGAGGCGGGCGAAATCGGCGGACAGGATGCTGGGGTTGATCTGCGCGGCCATGACCCAAGCCTGCCATGCCCCGGCGCGATTGTTACCCCCGGTCCAGACCTCAGACGATCGTCGTATGCCGACGGCGGGCCGCGCGTGCCATGCTGGGCGGCCGACCGGGTCGTCGGACGGCTGCGGGGGTGCCCATGACGGGGACGCGAGGCGTGGCACACCTGGTGTGCGGGCGGCGGGCGAAGTGGGTCGTGCTGGTCCTCTGGCTGGTGGTGCTGTTCGTGACGGCACCGCTGGCCCAGAAGCTGACGGACGCGCAGGACAACGACGCGGCGTCCTGGCTGCCGGGCTCCGCCGAGTCCACGCAGGTCCTGCACCTGGCCGAGAACTTCCGCCCGGAGCAGATCCCGGCGGTCGTGGTCTACGCCCGTGACGGCGGCCTGACGGCCCGGGACCGGGCGGACATCGCCGAGGACGTGGCCGAGCTCAAGCGGCTGACCGCCCACGGCATCCGGGGCGCCGAGACCCGCGGGCCGGTTTTCGACCGGGAGACCGACCCGCGCGCGGCCCAGGTCCTGGTGCCGATCACCATGGACGAGGACGGCTGGCAGCGCATCTCGTCGGCGGTCGACTCCATCCGGGACGTCGTCGGTGACGGCGGCGCCGGGCTCGCCGTGCACATCACGGGCCCCGGCGGCACGTCAGCGGACTTCGCCGAGGCGTTCGAGGGGATCGACTCCACGCTGCTGTTCGCGGCGATGGCGGTCGTCATCGTGATGCTGCTGATCACGTATCGCAGTCCGTCCCTGCTGCTGGTCCCGCTGGTCTCCGTGATCGTCGCCCTGTTCACCGCGCAGGCCCTCATCTACCTGCTCGCGCGGCACGGGGGCCTCACCGTGAACGGGCAGAGCGCGGGCATCCTGACGGTGCTGGTGTTCGGGGCCGGGACGGACTACGCCCTGCTGCTCGTCGCCCGCTACCGGGAGGAACTGCGCCGCCACGACGACCGCCACGAGGCGATGGCGCGCGCCCTGCACCGGGCCGGCCCGGCGGTGATCGCGTCCGGCGCGACCGTCGTGGTGAGCATGCTGGTGCTGCTCGCGGCCGAGATGAACTCCACCAGCGGGCTCGGCCCGGTGGCGGCGATCGGTGTCGCGGTGGCTCTGCTCGCGATGATGAGCCTGTTCCCGGCGCTGCTGGTCGTCTTCGGCCGCTGGATCTTCTGGCCCGTGATCCCGCGGCTCGGCTCGGAGAACCCCGACGACCGGGGCGTCTGGGCGCGGCTCGGCCGCCGTATCTCCCACCGGCCGCGGGCGACCTGGGTGGCCACGGCCGTCGCGCTCGCGATCTGCTCGCTCGGCCTCATCCAGCTGCGCGCGGAGGGCCTGAGCAACGCCGACGCGTTCACGGACAAGCCGGACTCGATCGCCGGCCAGCAGGTCTCGGCCCGGTACTTCCCGGCGGGCAGCGGCGACCCGCTGGTCATCGTCAGCAACAAGGCGCAGGCCGTGCGGGTGGGCCGCGCGGTCGCGGAGACCGAGGGTGTCGTGCCCACGTCGCTGGGCCTGCCGCCGGGCACGAAACCGTCCTGGGACGGCAAGGTGCTCTTCGAGGCGACGATGAGCTCCCCGGCCGACAGCGAGGCCGCCAAACAGACCGTCGAGCGGGTCCGGGACGCCGTGCACGCGGTGCCGGACGCCGACGCGAAGGTGGGGGGCGGCACGGCGGCGCTGCTGGACGCGGACCGGGCGACCACCCACGACAACATCCTGATCATCCCGCTGGTGCTGGTCGTGGTCCTGCTGATCCTGAGCGTCCTGCTGCGGGCGCTCATCGCGCCGCTGCTGCTGGTCGGGACGGTGATCCTGTCGTTCACCGCCGCCCTCGGCATCAGCGCGCTGGCGTTCCGCCACGTCTTCGACTACGCGGGCGAGGCGACGGACTTCCCGCTGTTCGTCTTCGTCTTCCTCGTGGCCCTGGGCATCGACTACAACATCTTCCTCACCACGCGCATCCGCGAGGAGGCCACCCACCAGGGCACCCGCCCGGGCGTGGTCACGGGCCTCGCCGCGACGGGCGCGGTCATCACCTCGGCCGGTCTGGTCCTCGCGGGCACCTTCGCCGCCCTCGGCACGCTGCCGATGGTCGCCTTCGCCGAGATCGGCTTCACGGTGGCCCTGGGCGTGCTCCTGGACACGTTCATCGTGCGGTCGGTCCTGGTGACGTCCCTGTTCCTGGACGTGGGCCCGGCCGTGTGGTGGCCGAACCGCCTGGAACCGGCGGCGCCCGCGCGCGAGTGACGCGCGAGTCCCGGTCAGGCCTGCGAGCGTCAGGCCACGCGCCGCATCAGCGCCAGATACATCGCGTCCGTGCCGTGCACATGGGGCCACAACTGCACGTCGGGGCCCTCCCCCAGCTCGGGCACGCCCGGCAGCAGACCGCGCGCGTCGATCAGTTCGACGCCGGTGCGCTGCTTGAGGACGTCGTCCACGACGGCCCGGGTCTCCGCGAGGTGCGGGGAGCAGGTGGCGTATCCGACGATCCCGCCCACCCGTACGGCGTCCAGCGCGCTGCGCAGCAGACCCCGCTGCAACGGACCGAACCCGTCGAGGTCCTCGGGCCTCCGGCGCCACCGCGCCTCGGGCCGGCGCCGCAGCGCGCCCAGACCCGTGCACGGCACGTCCACCAGCACCCGGTCGAAGCTGCCCGGCCGCCACGCGGGCCGCGTCCCGTCGGCGGCGATCACCTGGTAGGGCCCCGGGTTGCCGGCCAGCGCGCGGGCCACGAGCCCGGCCCGGTGCGGCTGCTTCTCGGAGGCCACCAGCATCGCGCCGCGCTCGGCGGCCACCGCGCCGAGCAGCGCCGCCTTGCCACCGGGTCCCGCGCACCCGTCGAGCCAGCGCCGGTCGGGGCCCTCCAGCGGCGCGTTGGCCACCGCGAGCGCGACGAGCTGACTGCCCTCGTCCTGCACGCCCGCGCGCCCCTCGCGCACTGCCTCGATCGCGCCGGGCTCCCCACCCTCGGCGAGCCGCACGGCGTACGGGGACCAGCGGCCCGGCACGGCGGCCTCCTCGGCCAGCAGCTCCTCGGTCGTGGCCCGGCCCGGCCGCGCGACCAGCGTCACCTCGGGGCGCTCGTTGTCGGCCTCCAGCAGTCGCTCGATCCCGGCCCGGCCGCCGCCGAGCGAGTCCCACAGCGCGGAGACGACCCAGCGCGGGTGCGAGTGCACGACGGAGAGGTGGTCCTCGGGGTCGTCGTCGTAGGGCGGGGCGACCCGCTCGATCCATCCGTCCAGGTCGTCCTGGGCGACCTTGCGCAGCACGGCGTTGACGAACTTGGCACGCCCGTCACCGAGCACGACCCGGGCCAGCTCCACCGAGGCGGACACGGCCGCGTGCGTCGGGATGCGCGTCCCGAGGAGCTGGTGGGTGCCGAGGCTCAGCACGTCGAGCACCGGCGGGTCCACCTCACGCAGCGGCCGGTCCACACAGGCGGAGATGACCGCGTCGTACGTGCCCTGCCGGCGCAGCGTCCCGTAGACCAGCTCGGTCGCGAGCGCGGCGTCCCGGCCGTCGAAGTCGCCCTTCTCGCGCGCCTTGCGGAGCAGCGGCGGCAGCACGAGGTTGGCGTACGCGTCCCGCTCGTCCACGGCGCGCAGCGCCTCGAAGGCGAGGATGCGGACGGGGTCCTTCTGGGGCCGACGGTAGGGCTTGCCGGGCCTGCGGGGCCGACGAGAGGTGTCGCTCACGAAAAAGGTGCTCCGGATTGCTGGACGAGAGATACGCCCAGCCTACGTCCCGGCAGGGCCCCGGTGTGCCGCGGTCAGGCCCCGACCCGCTCGCCCGCGGCGATACGCGCGCCGCGCGCCCAGTCCGCCGCCCGCATGGGCTTCTTGCCCTGCGCCTGCACCCACAGCAGCTCGACGGCGTACGAGCCGGTTCCGACGTACACGTTGTTCTTCCCGGCGGCGAGCTCGCCCGGCGCGAGGTCGTCCCGGCCCGGCACCGGCTGCACCTGGACAAGCTTCAGGCGCTCGCCGCGGAACGTGGTCCAGGCGCCCGGCGCGGGCGTGCACCCGCGCACGACCCGGTCGACGCGCAGGGAGGGGGCGGTCCAGTCGACGTGGGCGTCCTCGACGTTGACCTTGGGGGCGAGGCTGACGCCGTCGGCGGGCTGCGGCACGGCCTTCAGGGTGCCGTCCTCGATGCCGTCCATGGTGGCGGCGAGCAGCCCCGC
Source organism: Streptomyces sp. SS1-1 (assembly GCF_008973465.1). Taxonomy (NCBI): domain Bacteria; kingdom Bacillati; phylum Actinomycetota; class Actinomycetes; order Kitasatosporales; family Streptomycetaceae; genus Streptomyces; species Streptomyces sp. SS1-1. Next base: position 1,150,720 of record NZ_WBXN01000004.1, read on the forward strand.
GCCCGCGAAGGCGAGACGGGTGAGCAGGTCGCCGCTGGTGTCGGTGGGCCGGATCTCCTCGGTGACCGTCCCGTAGACCGGCCCGGAGTCCAGGCCCTCCTCGATGAGGAAGGTGGAGGCGCCGGTGATCTCGTCGCCGGCCATGATGGCGTGCTGCACGGGGGCGGCGCCGCGCCAGGCGGGCAGCAGCGAGAAGTGCAGGTTGACCCAGCCGTGGGCGGGGATGTCGAGGGCGACGCGCGGCAGCAGGGCGCCGTACGCGACGACGGGGCAGCAGTCGGGCGCGATCTCCCGCAGCCGCTCCAGGAACTCCGGATCGCGCGGCTTGGCGGGCTTGAGCACCTCGATCCCGGCCTCGGCGGCCCGCTCGGCCACCGGGCTCGCGACCATCCGCCGTCCGCGTCCGGCCTGCGCGTCGGGCCGGGTGACGACGGCGGCCACCTCGTGCCGCCCGGAGGCGATCAGAGCGTCCAGAGCGGGAACGGCGACCTCGGGGGTGCCGGCGAAGACGAGCTTCATGGGTGGGCGGGGCCTCTCGGGCGGGGGCGGCTGGGCGACGCACCAGTCTATGGGTGCGGGGGCCTCTGACTCACGCCGGAGCACCGGCCGTTCGGGACCCCGTCCCACCTGCCGTCGCCCGCGGCGCGCACCCCTCCACCGGGCGTAGGCATATGCCCACACGCCCCCACAGCGTGACCAGCGGCGCGCTGCCGCGTTGGTCAAGAAAGAGTTGACCCCATCGGGCCGCAGACGCCGACATGGCGGCCCGCCCCTTTCACGCCGGTTCGAGAGGCTTGTTCATGGCCGACCACGCAACCCACGACGCCCAGGCTCGGGCCAGCCTGCACTTGCTGGTGCGGGACATCGAGCGGGTCCGCCGGCAGGTGGACGCACTGCGTACCCTCACCGCCCAGCTGGGCAACGTCTACCGCCCGCGCCGCTCCGGCCCGTCCACGGGCTTCGTCGTCTACGGGCGCGCCCCCGCGCCGACGGTCCGCCTCGCCCAGGAGCTGCGGGACAGTGTCGAGACGCTGGTCACGGCGGCCGTCGACTTCGACCGCTCGCTGGGCTTCTCCTGGGACGCGGTCGGTTCCGCCCTCGGCGTCACCAAGCAGGCCGTCCACCGCCGCTACGGCGCACGCCGCGCCGCCGCCCAGGCCGCGGCCGAGGCGGAGCGCACGTCCGAGCCGGCCGGCACCCGCACGGTCAACGTCTCCACCGCCCTGCCGACGGTGCCGACGGTCCCCGCCGCCCGCTCGATGCCGACCCAGCCGACGGCCGGCAGCCCCGCCCTCCGCGACGAGGCCCGCCCCACGGCCTTCCCGGGCCCCCGCAACGGCTGACACCCCCTCGACTCTGCCCTCCCGGAGCGCACCCGGGAGGGCAGACCATTCCCTGGCCGGGGGCATGGGGGGCCGTAGGCGCCGGTGGTTCGCTCATCCGACGGCAGCGGCCCGCCCCGCGCGAGCGCTGTCCGGCCTCCTGAGCCCAGCGCCCCCTCTGCGGGTTTCGCCGGGGGCCGACGCCTGCGCCCGGCAGCCCCCGTCACCGGCCCCCGGCCCGACAGCTCGTCGCCGAGCCGATGCCTGACGGGGCGAGCCTCACGAGCGCGATCCCACCCGTGCCTGGGCGGGGGCATGGGGGGCCGTAGGCGCCGGTGGTTCGCTCATCCGACGGCAGCGGCCCGCCCCGCGCGAGCGCTGTCCGGCTCCTGCGCCCGGCGCCTCCCTCCGCGGGCTTCGGCGGGGGCCGATGGCTGTGCCCGGCAGCCCCCGTCACCGGCCCCCGGCCCGACAGCTCGTCGCCGAGCCGATGCCTGACGGGGCGAGCCTCACGAGCACGATCCCACCCATGCCGGGCGCCTCCGCCGTCTCACCGGGCGCGCGCAGCAGCCCGCCCCCGTCGCCATGACGTCCGACGGATCGACCCGCGCCGGCACGATCGCCCCGGCCGGCCCACCCCCGGCGCCCGTACCTCGCGGTCGTCCCTCAGCCGATGTCCAACGGATCGATCCGCACCAGCACCGTCTCGCCGCCGCCCCGGGCCATCCGGGCCGCCCGGGCCGACTTCAGGGCCGTCGCCAGGGCCGCACCGCTGCCGGGGGGCACCCGGATCAGGGCGCGGTCCCACTGTTCGCCCGGCGGGGGGCCGCCGGGGCGGCGGGGGCGGCCTGCCGGGGTGACCGGTACGGGTACCGGTCCCAGCACCTCCGCGTCGCCCGGCAGCCGCACGCCTGCGAGGAACTCCGCGAGGGCGTCCGGCGGTCCGGAGACCGCCGCCATCCGGGACACGGGCGGGAAGCCCAGTTCGGCGCGCTCGGCGAGTTCCCGGACGGCGAACCCCACCGGGTCCCAGCGCACCAGCGCCTGCACCGGGCGGAGCGTGGCCTCGGCGACGATCACCACGGTGCCGCCCGCCTCCTGCGGCCGGACCAGAGCCGAGGCGGTGATCCAGCGCCGCAGCGCCTCCTCACCGGACCGCAGGTCCGCCCGGCCGAGCATCGCCCAGCCGTCGAGCAGCAGCGCCGCCGCGTACCCGCCCTCGGCGACCGGCTCCGCGCCCGGTGTGCTCACGACCAGCGCGGGCGCCCCCGGCACGGTGTCCAGCACATGCTCCCGCCCCGAGGTGCGCACGGGGACGGCCGGGAACGCCCGCCCCAGCTCCTCGGCGGTCCGGCGCGCACCGACGACCTGGGCCCGCAGCCGGAACCCGCCGCACTCGGGGCAGTGCCAGTCGGGGCTGCCCTGCCCGCACCAGGCGCACGACAGGGCCCCGCCGGCTCCGCTCGCCTCCAGGGGTCCCGCGCAGTGCCGGCACCGGGCCGGCTCCCGGCACCGGTCGCAGGCGAGCCGGGGGACGTACCCGCGTCGGGGGACCTGGACGAGCACGGGGCCGTGCCGCAGCCCTTCCCGGGCGGCCTTCCAGGCCAGGGACGGCAGCCGGGCGGCGCGGGCGGCCTCGTCACGGGCGAGGTCCCCGTCGCCGACGGTCCGCACCAGCGGGGTGAGCCGCCGGGCACGCTCGCGGTCCGCGACGAGCGGGACGGCCCACTCGCTGCGGACGAGCTGGGCCGCCTCCACGGTGCAGCCCCAACTCCCCAGCAGGAAACCGCACTTGCCGCCCGCGGCACGCAGCTCCAGCACCTCCCGCACATGCGGGAACGGGGCGTTGTCGTCGCTGTGGCTGGAGTCGCCGTCGTCCCAGATCACCACGAGCCCGAGGTCCCGCACGGGGGCGAACATCGCGGCCCGGGTACCGACCACGGCCCGGACGGAACCGCGCCGCACGGCCAGCCACTCCAGATAGCGGCGCTCCTGGCCCGCGTCGGCGGTGAGCAGCGCGTGCTGCCCCTCCCCCAGCGTCTCGGTGAGCGCGGCGTCCACCCGTGCGGCCGAGCGGCCGGACGGCACGACGACCAGCGCGCCGCGCCCAGACGCCAGGGTCGCCCGGACGGCCAGGGCGATCTCCTGGGCCCACTGCGGCCCCGGCAGCGCGGTCCACACCGCGCGCGGCGACAGCCCGGACGCCAGCGCCTCCAGGAAGCGCGGCCCGTGCTCGTACCGCTGCCAGGGACCCGGGTCCGGTGCCGACGGCGGCGGTGGGGGCGGCGGAAGGGTGCGCGCCTCGGCGCGGGCGTGCCGGGGCGGAACGGCCAGTTGCAGGACGTCGGCGAGGCTGCCGGCGTACCGGTCGGCGACGGCACGGGCGAGGGCGAGCAGCTCGGGGTCGAGGACGCGCTCCGGCGAGACCACCTGGGCGAGCGCGGCCAGCGGCCCCTGGTAGTCGCTCTCGGCGAGGCGCTCGACGATGTACCCGTCCCGCAGCCCGCCGCCCTCGCGGCGCCCCTCGCGCACGTTGTGGGCCCCGGCGCCGAACCGCACCCGGACCCGGACCCCGGGCTGTGCCTGTTCGTCCAGCTCCTCGGGCACGGCGTAGTCGAAGTAGCGGTCGAGGTGCAGCACGCCCTTGTCGACCAGCACCCGCGCCACGGGCAGTTCCTCGGCGAGCTTGGCGCCGCGCCAGGTCCGCGGCTTGGCGCGGGGCACCTTGGCCTTGCGCACGCTCTCGCGGATGAGGGCAAGCTGCTCGGGCGGCGCCCCGTCGGTGCCGCCTCCCGGCTGCTCGTCCTCGCTGCTCACGCCTGCATTCCTACCAAACGCCACTGACATCCGGCGCCGCCCCCGCCCTCTGGGGGCCGCCCCGCGCACACGCCGAGGCCCGGCCCCCAGAGAAGGGCACCGGGCCTCGGTGTGACGTACCTACGGGCCTGACTACAGCCCGGCGGCCTCGCGGAGCGCGTCCACGCGGTCCGTGCGCTCCCAGGTGAACTCGGGAAGCTCACGGCCGAAGTGGCCGTACGCCGCCGTCTTGGCGTAGATCGGGCGGAGCAGGTCCAGGTCGCGGATGATCGCGGCCGGACGGAGGTCGAAGACGTCGTCGATGGCCTTCTCGATCCGCTCGGCGTCGATCTTGGCGGTGCCGAAGGTCTCGACGAACAGGCCGACGGGCTCGGCCTTGCCGATCGCGTACGCGACCTGCACCTCGCAGCGGGAGGCCAGACCGGCCGCCACGACGTTCTTGGCGACCCAGCGCATCGCGTAGGCGGCCGAGCGGTCCACCTTGGACGGGTCCTTGCCGGAGAAGGCGCCGCCGCCGTGGCGGGCCATGCCGCCGTAGGTGTCGATGATGATCTTGCGGCCGGTGAGGCCGGCGTCACCCATCGGGCCGCCGATCTCGAAGCGGCCGGTGGGGTTGACCAGCAGGCGGTAGTTCTCGGTGTCGAGCTTGATGCCGTCGTCGAGGAGGGCCTTCAGCTCGGGCTCGACCACGAACTCCTGGATGTCGGGAGCCAGCAGCGAGTCCAGGTCGATGTCCGACGCGTGCTGCGAGGAGACGACCACGGTGTCGAGGCGGACGGCCTTGTCGCCGTCGTACTCGATGGTGACCTGCGTCTTGCCGTCGGGGCGCAGGTAGGGGATGGTGCCGTTCTTGCGGACCTCGGAGAGGCGCTTGGACAGCCGGTGCGCCAGGAAGATCGGCAGCGGCATCAGGGTCGGCGTCTCGTCGGTGGCGTAGCCGAACATCAGGCCCTGGTCACCGGCGCCCTGGCGGTCCAGTTCGTCCTCGTCGCCCTCGACGCGGGCCTCGTAGGCCGCGTCGACGCCCTGCGCGATGTCGGGCGACTGCGAGCCGATGGAGACGGAGACACCGCAGGAGGCGCCGTCGAAGCCCTTCTTCGAGGAGTCGTAGCCGATCTCGAGGATCTTGCTGCGGACCAGCGTCGCGATGTCCGCGTACGTCTTGGTCGTGACCTCTCCGGCCACGTGCACCAGGCCGGTCGTGATCAGCGTCTCGACGGCGACGCGGGACGAGGGGTCCTCGCGCAGCAGCGCGTCGAGAATGGTGTCGCTGATCTGGTCAGCGATCTTGTCGGGGTGACCCTCGGTCACGGACTCCGAGGTGAACAGGCGACGGGACACAACGCTCCCTGGGGTTGCAGCGGCTGCTGGCTGATCATTGGTGGACGGGACGGGGGCTGCGCCCGGCGTCGTCCGTGGACAGTTTATCTGTCGTGCCCGGTCACGGACCCCCCTGTCTCGCCTCTCGGGAGGGCTGTGACCTGCGGCACGGGCATTCTGCCAATCGCACACGGCGGTGGCCAGAGGCGCCACGCCCGAATCGGGCGGGTGCCGGACACCCTTCCGGGTGGGTCAGACGGCACCGTCCAGACGACGCGCCACGAGATCCCAGACGATGTCGGCGAGGGCTTCCTTCGGACCGTGCGGCACGGGCGTCTCGGTGCCGTCGGCGCCCAGGACGACCGCCTCGTTCTCCTCGGAGCCGAACGTCTTGCGCTCGCCCACCTCGTTGACCACGAGGAGGTCGCAGCCCTTGCGCTCCAGCTTGCGGCGGCCGTTGGCGAGGACGTCGTCCGTCTCGGCGGCGAAGCCGACGACGACCTGGCCCTCCCGGGGCCGGTCGCCCGCGATCTCGGCCAGGATGTCCGGGTTGCGCACCAGCACGATCGGTTCGGGCTCCTGGCCGTCCTTCTTCTTGATCTTCCCGGTGGCGTACGTGGCCGGGCGGAAGTCGGCGACGGCCGCGGCCATGACCACCGCGTCCGCGTCCGCCGCGGCCTTCACGACCGCCTCCCGCAGTTGCACGGCGGTGCCGACCCGCACCACGTCGACACCGGCCGGGTCGGGCATCTGGGTGTTGGCGGCGACCAGGGTGACCCGGGCGCCGCGCGCGGCGGCGGTGCGGGCGAGGGCGTAGCCCTGCTTGCCGGAGGAGCGGTTGCCGAGGAAGCGGACGGGGTCGAGGGGCTCGCGGGTGCCGCCCGCGCTCACCACGACATGCCGGCCGGCGAGGTCGGGCTCGGTGACGCCCCGGGTCAGCACCCGGCGGCAGACCTCGAAGATCTCCCCGGGGTCGGGCAGCCGGCCCTTGCCGGTGTCGACGCCGGTGAGACGGCCGACGGCGGGCTCGATGACGACGGCTCCGCGCCGGCGCAGGGTCGCCACGTTCTCCTGGGTGGCCGGGTGTTCCCACATCTCGGTGTGCATGGCGGGGGCGAAGACGACCGGACACCGGGCGGTGAGCAGGGTGTTGGTCAGCAGGTCGTCGGCGAGGCCGTGGGCGGCCTTGGCCAGCATGTCGGCCGTGGCGGGGGCGACGACGACGAGGTCGGCGTGCTGGCCGATGCGGACGTGCGGCACCTCGTGGACGTCGTCCCAGACCTCCGTGGAGACCGGGTTGCCGGAGAGAGCGGACCAGGTGGCGGCGCCGACGAAGTGCAGGGCGGAGGCGGTCGGCACGACGCGTACGTCGTGGCCGGACTCGGTGAGTCTGCGCAGCAGCTCACAGGCCTTGTAGGCGGCGATGCCGCCGCTGACCCCCAGAACGACCTTCGGCTTGTCCACCGTCTCTCCCCGCACTCGGCTGCGTACGACTCCACTACACACCACAGGCCCGGCGGACCTGCCGCCGGGCCTGTGGAAAAGTCAGCGTCAAGCTGAAGATCGTACTTACTGCGCCGGGCCCTCGACGGCCTCGGACGTCAGCAGACCCGCGTTGATCTCCCGGAGGGCGATCGAGAGCGGCTTCTCGTGGACGTGCGTGTCGACGAGCGGACCGACGTACTCGAGGAGGCCCTCGCCGAGCTGCGAGTAGTACGCGTTGATCTGGCGGGCCCGCTTGGCCGCGTAGATCACGAGGCTGTACTTCGAGTCGGTGGCCTCGAGGAGCTCGTCGATCGGCGGGTTGATGATGCCCTCGGGCGCGGAGATGGAAGAGGACACGCTCTACCTTCCGATGGATGGGAAAGATTCAGTCATGCGATCGGACACGATCACACAACGTCCATCAAGGCTAGCAGCTCGCGCGCCACGTCCTCGACGGAGGTGTTGACCAAGGTCACATCGAACTCGGGCTCGGCCGCCAGCTCGATCTTCGCCGCTTCCAGCCGGCGCTCGATCACCTCGGGCGGCTCGGTGCCCCGCCCGGTGAGCCGGCGCACCAGCTCCTCCCAGGAGGGAGGGGCCAGGAACACCAGCTGGGCGTCGGGCATGGACTCGCGGACCTGCCGCGCGCCCTGGAGGTCGATCTCCAGGAGCACCGGCTCGCCCGCGTCGAGCCGCTCCAGCACGGCCGCGCGCGGTGTGCCGTAGCGGTTGCCCGCGAACTCGGCCCACTCCAGCAGCTCGCCGTTGGCGATCAGCTTGTCCATCTCCTCGTCGGTGACGAAGAAGTAGTGGACTCCGTGCTGCTCGCCGGGGCGGGGCTTGCGCGTCGTCGCCGACACGGAGAGCCAGACCTCGGGGTGTTCTTTGCGCATATGAGCGACGACCGTGCTCTTGCCGACCCCGGAGGGGCCGGAGAGCACGGTCAGCCGCGGACGTGCGTCCGGGGGCTCGGGGGTCGTCCCCCGGGGTGTTACAGCCATGCGGCGATTATTCCAGCAATCGCGGACCGCCCGGGACCCGAGGTCCCGGGGAGCCGGGACTCAGGAGCCGGTGCTGCCGAACTCACGCTCAAGGGAGGCGATCTGGTTGGAGCCGAGGCCCCGCACGCGGCGGCTCTCGGAGATGCCGAGTCGCTCCATGATCTGCTTGGCGCGGACCTTGCCCACGCCCGGCAGGGACTCGAGCAGTGCGGAGACCTTCATCTTGCCGATGACGTCGTTCTCCTGGCCCTGCTTGATGACCTCGTGAAGGGAGGCGCCGGAGTGCTTGAGTCGATTCTTGACCTCGGCCCGCTCCCGGCGAGCCGCGGCGGCCTTTTCGAGCGCGGCTGCGCGCTGTTCAGGGGTAAGGGGCGGAAGAGCCACGCCTACGTCACCTCGGATGTCGAACTGTCGGATACGGACCGGTGAGGAACCTAGTCGCCCCACACCTGGGGAGCCACGAGCAACACGCTTGCCCACTGACTCTCGTCGGAGACTAGCGGGCAAGTCCGCAAGAGTCAGCGAGAACAGCGGAAAAGTCCTGGTCAGCCTCCGTCAGGCCGGACATTTAAGACATACTGCCCTGGATTTGAGGATGTATCCAGACTCAAGTCGGCCGCGGGCCCCTCACGGGAGGACCCCGCGGCCGACCTGGACACCGTCACCTGCCCTCAGGCGCCCGCGACCGCCTCGCGGACCTCGTCGGCGAAGCGTGACGCGGCGTCACGCAGGGTCACGACGTCGGGGCCGTGCCGCAGCACCCCCCGGCTGACGTTCGGGACGACGTCGCGCACCGCCGCGCCGAACACCCTGGGGAGATCCGCGGGCGTGGCCCCCTGGGCGCCGATGCCGGGGGCGAGCAGCGGGCCGTTGATGGCGAGGTCGTAGGACGACAGGTCACCGAGCGTGGCGCCGACGACCGCCCCGAAGGAGCCCAGCGGCTCCTCCCCCGCGTTCTCGGCGGCGAGGTGGGCGAGCATCGTCGCGGCGACGTCCCGGCCGTCCGCGCGGACCGCGTGCTGGACCTCGCCGCCCTCCGGGTTGGAGGTGAGGGCGAGCACGAACAGACCGGTGCCGCTCTCCCGCGCCAGCGCCACCGCCGGGGACAGCGACCCGTAGCCGAGGTACGGCGAGACCGTCAGCGCGTCGGAGAACAGCGGCGAGTCCTTGCGCAGGAAGGTCTCCGCGTACGCGGCCATCGTGGAGCCGATGTCGCCGCGCTTGGCGTCCATGACGACGAGCGCGCCGGCCGCGCGCGCCTCCTCCACCGACTTCTCCAGCACGGCGACCCCGCGGGAGCCGAAGCGCTCGAAGAACGCGCTCTGCGGCTTGAGCACGGCGACCCGGTCGGCCGTCGCCTCGACGACCGTACGGCTGAACCGCTCCAGGCCGGCCACGTCGTCGTTCAGGCCCCACTCGGCGAGCAGGGAGGCGTGCGGGTCGATGCCCACACACAGGGGGCCGCGCTCGTCCATCGCACGGCGCAGTCGACTGCCGAAGGGCTCGGTCATACCGTCTTCCTCACGTCGGCGCCGACCGCGTCGGCGAGGGTGGCGTAGGGGCTGGTGCGCAGGCGTGCGGCGAGCCCCTTGTGGAGGGCGCGGGCCCAGAAGGGGCCCTCGTAGACGAAGGCGCTGTAGCCCTGGATCAGGGTGGCGCCCGCGAGGATGCGCTGCCAGGCGTCCTCGGCGTTCTCGATGCCGCCGACGCCCACCAGGGTGATCCGGTCCCCCACGCGCGCGTAGAGGCGCCTGAGCACCTCCAGGGAGCGTGCCTTCAGCGGCGCTCCGGAGAGCCCGCCCGTCTCCCCGACCAGCGCGGGGTCGGACGTCAGGCCGAGTCCCTCGCGCGCGATGGTGGTGTTCGTGGCGATGATGCCGTCCAGGCCCAGCTCGACGGCGAGGTCGGCCACGGCGTCGACGTCCTCGTCGGCGAGGTCCGGCGCGATCTTGACGAGCAGCGGCACCCGGCGGGTGGTCACCACCCGGTCGGCGGCCTCGCGGACGGCCGTCAGCAGGGGCCGCAGCGACTCGGTGGCCTGCAGATTGCGCAGCCCGGGGGTGTTGGGCGACGAGACGTTGACGACCAGGTAGTCGGCGTACGGCGCCAGCCGCTCGGCCGACTTCACGTAGTCGGCGGCGGCCTCGGCCTCGGGCACGACCTTGGTCTTGCCGATGTTGACGCCCACGACGGTCCGGAAGACCGGCGTACGGGACGCCAGACGGGCCGCCACGGCCAGCGAGCCGTCGTTGTTGAACCCCATGCGGTTGATCAGCGCGCGGTCCGGCACCAGCCGGAACAGGCGCTTCTTCGGGTTGCCCGGCTGGGGCTCCCCCGTGACGGTGCCGATCTCGACGTGGTCGAAGCCGAGCATCGTCATGCCGTCGATCGCGACGGCGTTCTTGTCGAAGCCCGCGGCGAGCCCGAAGGGGCCGTGCATGCGCAGCCCGAGGGCCTCCGTGCGCAGCTCCTTGTAGCGGGGGGCGAGCGCGGCGGCGACGAAGGTGCGCAGCACGGGGATCCGGGCAACGAGACGGATCCAGCGGAAGGCCAGGTGGTGGGCCTGCTCCGGGTCCATCCGCTGGAAGAAGCAGGTGAAGAAGATCTTGTACATGATTCCCTCATGAAGAGGGGGACACCGTTTCCGGTGTCCCCCTCGTCGGCTGCTAGTCGCGGGCCGCGGTCAGGTGTTCGGCGTGTTCCTGGAGCGATCGGACGCCCACGTCCCCGTGGTTGAGGGCGTCGATGCCCTGGACGGCGGCGGCGAGCGCCTGGACCGTCGTCAGGCACGGCACCGAGCGCGCCACGGCCGCCGTACGGATCTCGTAGCCGTCGAGGCGGCCGCCCGTGCCGTACGGGGTGTTGACGATGAGGTCGACCTCGCCGTCGTGGATGAGCTGGACGATGGTCTTCTCGCCGTTCGGGCCGGTGCCCTCGGACTGCTTGCGCACGACGGTGGCGTTGATGCCGTTGCGCTTGAGGACCTCGGCGGTGCCGGAGGTGGCCATCAGCTCGAAGCCGTGGGCGACCAGCTCGCGCGCCGGGAAGATCATCGAGCGCTTGTCGCGGTTGGCGACCGAGATGAACGCGCGGCCCTTCGTGGGCAGCGGGCCGTACGCGCCGGCCTGCGACTTGGCGTACGCCGTGCCGAAGACGCTGTCGATGCCCATGACCTCGCCGGTGGAGCGCATCTCCGGGCCGAGGACGGTGTCGACGCCGCGGCCGTGGATGTCGCGGAAGCGCGACCACGGCATGACGGCCTCCTTGACGGAGATCGGCGCGTCGAGCGGCAGCTCGCCGCCGTCGCCGCTCCTCGGCAGCAGGCCCTCGGCGCGCAGCTCGGCGATGGTCGCGCCCAGCGAGATCCGGGCGGCGGCCTTGGCCAGCGGCACCGCGGTCGCCTTCGAGGTGAAGGGGACCGTACGGGACGCGCGCGGGTTGGCCTCCAGGACGTACAGGATGTCCCCGGCCATCGCGAACTGGATGTTGATCAGGCCGCGCACCCCGACGCCCTTGGCGATGGCCTCGGTGGAGGCGCGCAGCCGCTTGATGTCGAAGCCGCCCAGCGTGATCGGCGGCAGCGCGCACGCCGAGTCGCCGGAGTGGATGCCGGCCTCCTCGATGTGCTCCATGACGCCGCCGAGGTACAGCTCCTCGCCGTCGTACAGGGCGTCGACGTCGATCTCGATGGCGTCGTCGAGGAACCGGTCGACCAGGACCGGCCGGGAGGGGCTGATCTCGGTGGACTCGGCGATGTAGGACTCCAGCCGGGTCTCGTCGTAGACGATCTCCATGCCGCGTCCGCCGAGGACGTACGACGGGCGCACCAGGACCGGGTAGCCGATCTCGTCGGCGATGGCCTTGGCCCCGGCGAAGGTGGTGGCGGTGCCGTGCTTCGGGGCGGGCAGGCCCGCCTCGGCGAGGACGCGGCCGAACGCCCCGCGGTCCTCGGCGGCGTGGATGGCCTCGGGGGACGTGCCGACGATCGGCACGCCGTTGTCCTTCAGGGCCTGCGACAGACCCAGCGGGGTCTGGCCGCCGAGCTGGACCACGACACCGGCGACCGGGCCGGCCTGCCGCTCCGCGTGGACGATCTCCAGCACGTCCTCCAGCGTCAGCGGCTCGAAGTACAGCCGGTCGGAGGTGTCGTAGTCCGTGGAGACGGTCTCCGGGTTGCAGTTGACCATCACGGTCTCGTAGCCGGCGTCGCTCAGCGCGAAGGAGGCGTGGACGCAGGAGTAGTCGAACTCGATGCCCTGGCCGATGCGGTTGGGGCCGGAGCCCAGGATGATGACGGCCGGCTTCTCGCGCGGCGCGACCTCGGTCTCCTCGTCGTAGGACGAGTAGAAGTACGGGGTCTTCGCGGCGAACTCGGCGGCGCAGGTGTCGACCGTCTTGTAGACCGGGCGGATGCCCAGCGCGTGCCGCACCTCGCGGACGACGTCCTCGCGCAGGCCGCGGATCTCGGCGATCTGCACGTCGGAGAAGCCGTGCCGCTTGGCCTCGGACAGCAGGTCCGGGGTGAGCTCGGGGGCCGCGCCCAGCTCGTCGGCGATCTCCTTGATGAGGAAGAGCTGGTCGACGAACCACGGGTCGATCTTCGTGGCGTCGAAGACCTCCTCGGGGGTGGCGCCCGCGCGGATGGCTCCCATGACCGCGTTGATACGGCCGTCGGTGGGCCGGACCGCCTCGCGCAGCAGCTCGTCCTTGTCGCCGGGCTCGCCGACGAAGGTGAACTGGCTGCCCTTCTTCTCCAGCGAGCGCAGCGCCTTCTGGAAGGCCTCGGTGAAGTTGCGGCCGATGGCCATGGCCTCGCCGACCGACTTCATGGTGGTGGTGAGGGTGGAGTCGGCGCTCGGGAACTTCTCGAAGGCGAACCGGGGGGCCTTCACGACCACGTAGTCGAGCGTCGGCTCGAAGGAGGCCGGGGTCTCCTGCGTGATGTCGTTCGGGATCTCGTCCAGCGTGTAGCCGACGGCCAGCTTGGCGGCGATCTTGGCGATGGGGAAGCCGGTCGCCTTGGAGGCGAGCGCCGAGGAGCGGGACACGCGCGGGTTCATCTCGATGACGATGACCCGGCCGTCCTCGGGGTTCACCGCGAACTGGATGTTGCAGCCGCCGGTGTCGACGCCGACCTCGCGGATCACGGCGATGCCGACGTCCCGCAGGATCTGGTACTCGCGGTCGGTGAGCGTCATCGCGGGGGCGACGGTGATGGAGTCGCCGGTGTGCACGCCCATCGGGTCGAAGTTCTCGATGGAGCAGACGACCACGACGTTGTCGTGCTTGTCGCGCATCAGCTCCAGCTCGTACTCCTTCCAGCCGAGGATGGACTCCTCCAGGAGCACCTCGGTGGTCGGGGAGAGCGTCAGGCCCTGTCCGGCGATGCGGCGCAGCTCCTCCTCGTCGTGCGCGAAGCCGGAGCCGGCGCCGCCCATGGTGAAGGAGGGGCGGACGACGACCGGGTAGCCGCCGAGGGTGTCGACGCCGGCCAGCACGTCGTCCATGGAGTGGCAGATCACCGAGCGGGCGGACTCGCCGTGGCCGATCTTCTTGCGGACCTCCTCGACGACCTCCTTGAACAGGTCGCGGTCCTCGCCCTTGTTGATGGCCTCGACGTTGGCGCCGATCAGTTCGACGCCGTACTTCTCGAGCGTGCCGGCCTCGTGCAGCGAGATGGCCGTGTTGAGGGCGGTCTGGCCGCCCAGGGTCGGCAGCAGCGCGTCCGGGCGCTCCTTGGCGATGATCTTCTCGACGAACTCCGGGGTGATCGGCTCGACGTACGTGGCGTCGGCGATCTCCGGGTCGGTCATGATCGTCGCCGGGTTGGAGTTCACCAGGACGACGCGCAGGCCCTCGGCCTTGAGCACGCGGCACGCCTGCGTGCCGGAGTAGTCGAACTCGGCGGCCTGACCGATGACGATCGGGCCGGAGCCGATGACCAGGACGGACTGGATATCGGTGCGCTTAGGCACGCTGGCCCTCCATCAGGGAAACGAAGCGGTCGAACAGATAGGCGGCGTCGTGCGGGCCGGCGGCCGCTTCGGGGTGGTACTGGACGCTGAAGGCCGGGCGGTCCAGGAGCTGCAGGCCCTCCACCACGTTGTCGTTCAGGCAGACGTGGGAGACCTCGGCACGGCCGTAGGGGGTGTCGGACGCCTGGTCGAGCGGGGCGTCGACGGCGAAGCCGTGGTTGTGCGCGGTGACCTCGACCTTGCCGGTGGTGCGGTCCTGCACGGGCTGGTTGATGCCGCGGTGGCCGTACTTCAGCTTGTAGGTGCCGAAGCCGAGGGCGCGGCCGAGGATCTGGTTGCCGAAGCAGATCCCGAACAGCGGGGTGGAGCGCTCCAGGACGCCCCGCATCACGGAGACGGCGTGGTCGGCGGTGGCCGGGTCGCCGGGTCCGTTGGAGAAGAAGACTCCGTCGGGGTTCACCGCGTACACGTCGTCGACGGTGGCGGTGGCGGGCAGGACGTGCACCTCGATGCCGCGCTCGGCCATCCGGTGCGGGGTCATGCCCTTGATGCCGAGGTCGACGGCGGCGACGGTGAACTTCTTCTCACCGATCGCGGGGACGACGTACGCCTCCTTGGTGGCGACCTCGGCGGCGAGGTCGGCGCCCTCCATCTCGGGGGCCTGGCGGACCTCGGCGAGCATGGTGCCCTCGTCGGGCAGGGCGTTGCCGGAGAAGATGCCGACGCGCATGGCGCCGCGCTCGCGCAGATGGCGGGTGAGGGCGCGCGTGTCGATGCCGGAGATGCCGACGACGCCCTGGGCGCGCAGCTCGTCGTCCAGGGAGCGGCGGGAGCGCCAGTTGGACGGGGTGCGGGCGGGGTCGCGGACGACGTATCCGGCGACCCAGATCCGCCTGCTCTCGGGGTCCTCGTCGTTCACGCCGGTGTTGCCGACGTGCGGGGCGGTCATCACGACCACCTGGCGGTGGTACGACGGGTCGGTCAGGGTCTCCTGGTAGCCGGTCATGCCGGTGGAGAACACGGCCTCGCCGAAGGTCACCCCCACGGCCCCGTAGGCACGGCCGCGGAAGGTCCGGCCGTCCTCCAGGACGAGTACCGCGGGAACCTTGTCGGCTCCCCTTGTGGAGGTGGTCATCGTTCGGCGCCTTCCGTGCTGGTGTCGTTGGTCATGGAGTTGAGGGCCTCGACCCACGCGGTGTGTTCCGCCGCGTGGTCCGAGCGGAACCCGGAGTCGATCAGCCGGTCGCCGTGCGCCCAGGTCACCACGAGCAGGCCGCCCTCGGTGAGGACCTTGCCGGCGATGCCCTTGTCGAGCCGGGCGCCGCGCAGCCGGTCCGCGGGGACGAAGAAGTCGGCCGCGCCGGGGCGTACGACGTCGAGTCCCGCGTCCGTCAGCGTGAGCTCGGCCCGGCTGCGGGTGCCCAGGCCGTGCGCCACGATGCGGTCGAGCCACTGACCGGCGGTGGTGGAGCCGTGGTAGCGGCCGCTCATGCTCAGTCTCGCCGGGCCCGGGTCGTCCGGCGCGCTGGGCAGCGCGGGCAGGTCGCTCTGGAGCGTGCCGCGCCATTTCCAGCCCTCGCGCATCAGCCAGTAGACGAGCGCCACGAAGAGGGCGAGTCCGACGACCCAGCCGACGCGGGCGGCCCAGTCGGTGACCTCGGCCGACTTCTGGTCCGCCGCGAGTCCGGCCGCGAGGAGTGTTGCAGGTGTCACGTGAGCTTCCCGTCGACGAGCGTGGCCTTGCCCCGGAGCCAGGTGTGGGTGACACGGCCCGGCAGCTCACGCCCCTCGTACGGGGTGTTCCGGCTGCGCGAGGCGAAGCCCGCGGGGTCCACGGACCCACGGTATGCCGTGTCGACGAGCGTGAGGTTGGCGGGCTCACCAGCCGAGACGGGCCGGCCGTGGCCCTTGGCCCGCCCGATCTCGGCGGGCTTGACGGACATGCGCTCGGCGACCCCGGCCCAGGTGAGGAGCCCGGTGTCCACCATGGTCTCCTGCACCACTGACAACGCGGTCTCCAGGCCGACCATCCCCATGGCGGCGGCGGCCCACTCGCAGTCCTTGTCCTCGTGCGGGTGCGGGGCGTGGTCGGTGGCGACGATGTCGATCGTGCCGTCGGCGAGCGCCTCGCGCAGGGCGAGCACGTCGCGCTCGGT
Organism: Streptomyces sp. SS1-1; assembly: GCF_008973465.1. Taxonomy (NCBI): domain Bacteria; kingdom Bacillati; phylum Actinomycetota; class Actinomycetes; order Kitasatosporales; family Streptomycetaceae; genus Streptomyces; species Streptomyces sp. SS1-1. Next base: position 1,166,796 of record NZ_WBXN01000004.1, read on the forward strand.
GCGCAGCGGCGGGTTCACCTTGTAGACCGGGTTGTAGGTGCGCACCAGCTCGTCGGTGAGGAGCAGGTGGTGCGGGGTGACCTCGGCGGTGACGTCGATACCGCGGGACTTGGCCCAGCGGACGATCTCGACGGACCCGGCGGTCGACAGGTGGCAGATGTGGACGCGGGAGCCGACGTGCTCGGCGAGCAGGACGTCCCGGGCGATGATCGACTCCTCGGCCACCGCCGGCCAGCCGCCGAGGCCGAGCTCGGCGGAGACGACGCCCTCGTTCATCTGGGCGCCCTCGGTGAGCCGGGGCTCCTGCGCGTGCTGGGCGACGACGCCGCCGAAGGCCTTCACGTACTCCAGGGCGCGGCGCATGATCACGGCGTCGTCGACGCACTTGCCGTCGTCGGAGAAGACGGTGACGCCGGCGGCGGACTCGTGCATGGCGCCGAGCTCGGCGAGCTTGCGGCCCTCCAGGCCGACGGTGACGGCGCCGATGGGCTGTACGTCGCAGTAGCCGTGCTCCTGGCCGAGCCGGTAGACCTGCTCGACCACGCCGGCGGTGTCGGCGACGGGGAAGGTGTTGGCCATGGCGAAGACGGCCGTGTAGCCGCCGGAGGCCGCCGCGCGGGTACCGGTGAGGACGGTCTCGGAGTCCTCGCGGCCGGGCTCGCGCAGGTGGGTGTGCAGGTCGACCAGTCCCGGCAGGAGGACCTTGCCGGCGGCCTCGACGACCTCGGCGCCCTCGGCGCTCAGCCCGGTGCCGACCTCGGCGATGATCCCGCCGTCGATCAGCACGTCCTGCGGTTCGCCGCCGAGCACCTTCGCACCACGGATCAGGGTCTTGCTCATCGTCTTCACTTCTCCTCGGTACGCGTGTGGGTGACGGCGGGCTCGTTGCCGCCGAGCAGCAGGTAGAGGACGGCCATGCGGATGGAGACTCCGTTTGCGACCTGCTCGACGACGGTGCAGCGGTCGGAGTCGGCGACCTCGGCGGTGATCTCCATGCCGCGGACCATCGGGCCGGGGTGCATCACGATGGCGTGCTCCGGCATCCGGGCCATGCGGTCGCCGTCGAGGCCGTAGCGCCGCGAGTACTCGCGCTCGGTCGGGAAGAAGGCGGCGTTCATGCGCTCACGCTGGACGCGCAGCATCATCACGGCGTCGGACTTCGGGAGCACGGCGTCGAGGTCGTACGACACCTCGCAGGGCCAGGTCTCGACGCCGACCGGCACCAGGGTGGGCGGGGCGACCAGGGTGACCTCGGCGCCGAGCGTGTGCAGCAGGTCGACGTTGGAGCGGGCGACCCGGCTGTGCAGGACGTCGCCGACGATGGTGATGCGCCGCCCGTCGAGGTCGCGGCCGAGCCCGGCGTCCCGGCCGACGAGCCGGCGCCGCATCGTGAAGGCGTCCAGCAGGGCCTGGGTGGGGTGCTGGTGGGTTCCGTCGCCGGCGTTGATGACGTGGGCGTCGATCCAGCCGGAGGTGGCCAGGCGGTACGGCGCGCCGGAGGCCCCGTGCCGGATGACGACGGCGTCCACGCCCATGGCCTCCAGGGTCTGGGCGGTGTCCTTGAGGGACTCGCCCTTGGACACGCTGGAGCCCTTGGCGCTGAAGTTGATGACGTCCGCGGACAGGCGCTTCTCCGCGGCCTCGAAGGAGATACGCGTGCGCGTGGAGTCCTCGAAGAAGAGGTTGACGACGGTGCGGCCGCGCAGGGTCGGCAGCTTCTTGATCGGCCGGTCGGCGACCCGGGCCATCTCCTCGGCGGTGTCGAGGATCAGGACGGCGTCGTCGCGGGTGAGGTCGGCGGCCGAGATGAGATGACGCTGCATCTGTCAGGCTCCGTAAGGCAGTTCATGAAGGATTTCGGGCAGACGGGTGCGCCTGGGCGCACTGAGCGGGCGTACGGCGGCGCCGCACGCCGTCCGGCGCTACTGGGGGGTCTGCTTGGCACCGAGCAGCACGGTGTCGCGACCGTCCTCCTCGGCGAGCTGGACCTTGACCGTCTCCCGCAACGACGTGGGGAGGTTCTTGCCGACGTAGTCGGCCCTGATGGGAAGCTCGCGGTGACCGCGGTCGACGAGAACGGCGAGCTGGACCGCGCGCGGGCGGCCGATGTCGTTCAGGGCGTCGAGGGCGGCGCGGATGGTGCGGCCGGAGAAGAGCACGTCGTCGACGAGGACGACGAGGCGGCCGTCGAGGCCGTCACCGGGGATCTCGGTGCGGGCCAGCGCACGCGGCGGGTGCATGCGCAGATCGTCCCGGTACATGGTGATGTCGAGCGAACCGACCGGGATCTTGCGCTCGGTGATCTCCTCCAGCTTGGCGGCGAGCCGCCGGGCGAGGAAGACGCCCCGGGTGGGGATGCCGAGGAGCACCACATCGTCGGCGCCCTTGGCGCGTTCGACGATCTCGTGGGCGATGCGGGTCAACACCCGCGCGATGTCAGGGCCTTCAAGCACGGGCCGGGCGTCGGACGTCGAGGTGTCCTGCTGCCTGTCCATACGAAAGGGACCTCCTTCTCCGCCTCACGGGACGGACCTTAAAGGACGTCTGGTTTGCGCCATCCACCGTAGCAGGCCGCGAGTACACCCCCTGTCACCCCCCTGGCCCAATCGGCCACGGCGGAAGCGGAAGCGTCGGTGTGGACCATTCGGCTTGACGCACGAGAGTAACGCTGCGTAACCTCACAGTGAGTTACCAACCGCGCGGCATGGAAGCCAAGCCAGTCGCGTCGACCCAGTGCCGGGGAGCCATATGTCCAGCGAATACGCCAAACAGCTCGGGGCCAAGCTCCGGGCCATCCGCACCCAGCAGGGCCTTTCCCTCCACGGTGTCGAGGAGAAGTCCCAGGGACGCTGGAAGGCCGTCGTGGTCGGTTCGTACGAGCGCGGCGACCGCGCCGTGACCGTGCAGCGGCTCGCAGAGCTGGCGGATTTCTACGGCGTGCCGGTGCAGGAACTGCTGCCGGGGACGACCCCGGGCGGGGCCGCCGAGCCGCCGCCGAAGCTGGTCCTGGACCTGGAGCGGCTGGCCCACGTGCCGGCCGAGAAGGCGGGTCCGCTCCAGCGGTACGCGGCGACGATCCAGTCGCAGCGCGGTGACTACAACGGCAAGGTGCTGTCGATCCGCCAGGACGACCTGCGCACACTCGCCGTCATCTACGACCAGTCCCCCTCGGTGCTCACCGAGCAGCTGATCAGCTGGGGTGTCCTCGACGCGGACGCGCGCCGCGCGGTCTCCCACGCCGAGGAGAGCTGAGCACGTCCCCGGGTTGGGTCCTCTCAGCAGAAACGTGCCGCCGGGGTGGCCGGAACCGAACGGTTCCGGGCGCCCCGGCGGCTTTCTGCGGCCCTGGAGGGCCGTCCGAGCAGCCCGGGGACCCCTAGGAGCCCCCGAGTGTCCGGGACATGCCGAAGGGCCCGCAGCGTGCGTGCTGCGGGCCCTTCGGCGTGTTCGCCTGATGCGGGAGCCTACGCGTCCTCGCGGCGCAGCGAGGGCTTCAGATCCTTGAACCGGCCGAGCAGGCCGTTCACGAACGACGGCGACTCGTCCGTGGAGAACTCCTTCGCCAGCTGGACCATCTCATCCAGCACGACCGCGTCCGGCGTCTCGTCGACCCAGATCAGTTCGTACGCGCCGAGGCGCAGGATGTTCCGGTCCACCACCGGCATACGGTCGAGCGTCCAGCCGACCGAGTACTGCGCGATCAGCTCGTCGATCCGCCGGGCGCGCTCCGCGTACCCCTCGACCAGCTGCATCGTGTACTCGCTGACCGGCGGCTGCCGGGTGTCCTCCCGGGAGAGCCGGACCCAGTCCGCGAGGACGGTGAGGACGCCGACGCCGCGCTGGTCGCCCTCGAAGAGGATCTGGAAGGCGCGCTTACGGGCCGTGTTGCGGGCAGCCACGGTTAGCTGTTCACCCGGCCGAGGTAGTCGCTCGTGCGGGTGTCGACCTTGATCTTCTCACCGGTGGTGATGAAGAGCGGGACCTGGATCTGGTGGCCGGTCTCCAGGGTGGCGGGCTTGGTGCCACCGGTGGAGCGGTCGCCCTGGACACCCGGCTCGGTCTCCTGGATGACGAGCTCGACGGCGGCCGGCAGCTCGACGAAGAGCACCTCGCCCTCGTGCTGCGCGACGGTGGCGGTGAAGCCCTCGATCAGGAAGTTGGCGGCGTCGCCGACGGCCTTGCGGTCGACCATGAGCTGGTCGTAGGTCTCCATGTCCATGAAGACGAAGTAGTCGCCGTCCATGTAGGAGAACTGCATGTCGCGCTTGTCGACGGTGGCCGTCTCGACCTTCACGCCGGCGTTGAAGGTCTTGTCGACGACCTTCCCGGACAGCACGTTCTTGAGCTTGGTGCGCACGAAGGCCGGGCCCTTGCCGGGCTTGACGTGCTGGAACTCGACGACGGACCAGAGCTGGCCGCCTTCGAGCTTGAGCACCATGCCGTTCTTGAGGTCGTTCGTGGAAGCCACGGTTGCGGAATCTCCTGGACTGACGTGGACGACCCCGGCGCACGCACCTGCCTACAGGGCGAGCAGCTCCTTGGTCGTGATGGTGAGTAGCTCGGGTCCGCCGTCCGCCTCGGGGCGGACGACGAGCGTGTCATCGATCCGGACGCCGCCCCGGCCCGGGAGGTGGACCCCCGGTTCGACGGTGACCGGCACGCAAGCGTCCAGTTTACCCATGGCCGCGGGGGCCAACTGCGGGTCCTCGTCGATTTCGAGTCCGACACCGTGGCCCATGAGCGACGGCAGGCCCTCGTGGTGCCCGGCGGAGTCCAGCACCTGGCGGGCGGCCCGGTCCACGTCACGGTAGGCGGCGCCCGGCGTCAGACTTTCCCGTCCGGCCCGCTGAGCGGCGAAGACGAGGTCGTACAGCTCGATCTGCCAGTCCGCGGGGGACGTGCCGATCACGAAGGTACGGCCGATCTCGCAGCGGTAGCCGCGGTACGTCGCGCCCAGGCAGACGGAGAGGAAATCGCCCTCCTCGACCCGGCGGTCGGTGGGCCGGTGCGCCCGGCGGCCGGAGTGGGGGCCGGTGGCGACGGCCGTGGGGAAGGCGGGGCCGTCGGCGCCGTGGTCGACGAGGCGGCGCTCGAGCTCCAGGGCGAGGTGGCGTTCGGTACGGCCGACGAGGATGGACTCGAGGAGTTCGCCGAGGGCCTGGTCGGCGATCTCGGCGCCGATCCGGAGACAGGAGATCTCCTCCTCGTCCTTGACGACGCGGAGCTGTTCGACGGCGGTGCCGAGGCCGGCGAGACGGAGCCGCGGCGCGGCCGCGTGGAGGGCCTGGTGCCGGGCGACGGTGAGGTGGTGCTCCTCCACGGCGAGGGAGTCGGCGCCCTGGGCCGCGGCGAGGTCCGCGGCGGCGACGGCGGCGTCCCCGCCGGGGCGGGGAAGGGTGTGGATCAGCAGCGTCTCGTCGGGCGGCCCTCGTGGGGGCGCTCGTCGGGTGGCTCGGCGCACACGAGCAGGTCGTCGGTCCTGCCGAGGAGCAGCACGGCGCCCGCGGGGCGGCGCCCGCGAGGTAGCGGACGTTGGCGGGGCGGGAGATCAGCGCGGTGGCGCTGCCGCTGGCTTGGCAGCGGTCCCTCAGGCGGGAGCGGCGGGTGGCGTACACCTCTGACATGACCCGAGCGTATGAGCTCCGCTCGGTTGGCGCCGGTTGGGGGCGGCTGAGTGGGGGTGGGGGGCTGTGCCGGGTGCGGGTTGATTTGGGGTTTTTGCGCAGTTTCCCGCGCCCCTGGGTGGGTGGCGGGCGTTGTTTGTCGGCTTCCCGCCGGTGGGGGGTGGTCGCGCAGTTCCCCGCGCCTCTGGGGGGGTGGGTGGTCGGCCTTGTTCGTCGGCCTCGGGCCGGTGGGGGTAGAGCGCGCAGTTCCCCGCGCCCCTGCAAGGTGGCGGGCGTCGACTGTCGGCTTTCCGCCGGTGGGGACTTCTCGCGCAGTTCCCCGCGCCCCTGGAGGGAGGTGGGTGGCCGGTCTCGTTCGTCGGCCTCAGGCCCGTGGGGGTTGGGCGCGCAGTTCCCCGCGCCCCTGAGGGGGTGGGTGGTGGTCCTCTGTGGGTGGCCTCGGGCCCGGGGGTGCGAGGCGTTGTGGCCCTTGCGCGAGGGCTACCAGGGCGGAGGGCTGGCCAGGGAGCGGGAGAGGACCTCGTCGAGGAGGTGGGCTGTCTGGGGGACGTCCAGTTGGGAGTTGTCGATGATGGGGAGGCCCGAGCCGTACCAGCCGGCCATGCGACCGTGGATGCGGGCGACCTCCTCGTCGGTGAGGCGGCGGTTGCCCGAGCGTTCGGCGTTGCGCTCCAGGACGATCTCCAGGCCCGGGAGGAGGACGACCGGCAGAAGGCCGGGGCCCACATGCCGCTTCCAGCCGCCGAGGCCGACGACCGGCCGGTCGGGGAAGACCGCGTCGTCGAGGATGCAGGAGATCCCGTTGGCCAGGAAGTTGCGCGCGGCGAAGCCGCAGGTGCGGCGGGCGAGGCGGTACTGGGCCTCGGAGTGGTCGTTCCAGCCGGACTGGGGGTCGGCGAAGCCCGAGCGGACCCATTCGCGGACGTCGTCGAGGCTGATGTGCGCGGTGGGCACCCTGCGGTGGTCCGCCCAGTACTTGGCGACGCTCGTCTTGCCCGCTCCGGCCGGGCCGATGAGCAGGACCGCGAGGGTCGTGGACGTCGGGTCGGGGGCCGTCGCGGCGGGCGGGGCGCTCGGCATGGCGACGGGGCCGCCGGGCGGCAGCGGGACATGGCCGGTGCTCTCGGGCGCCGGGGGGCCGTAGCCGCCGTGCTGCGGGGCGGGCGCCGCGGGTCCCGGGGGTGCGAAGCCCGGCGCGGAGGGCGGCGGGGGCACGGGGGCGGGCCCCTGCGGTGCTCCCTGCGCTCCGGGGTGGTGCGCGGCCGGCGACCAGCCGTGCCCCGGCTGGTGGGGCGGCGGCAGCGGAGAACCCACTGCGTGCTGCATCCGGTGCCACTCCGTCTCGTCGTCCATGGCCATTGGCGCTGGCAGCGGGGCCTGCCCCGCTCCCTACCGAACGGTACCGCCCCCGGCCGTCGTTTGGTGAACGGCCGGGGGCGGTCCGAAGTGCCCGTCGCCACAGGCGAATCGGACACAATCGTGCGTGCGTGGACTTACTGGCCGACTTCGCCGTACGCGGCGAGCAGGACGGCCGGGTCGGGTCCCTCCAGGACGGTCGGCTTGGCGAGGCCGTCCAGGACGATGAAGCGCAGCAGGTCGCCGCGGGACTTCTTGTCGACCTTCATGGTCTCCAGCAGCTTGGGCCACTGGTCGTAGCGGTAGTGCAGCGGCAGTCCGACCGATTCGAGGATCGCGCGGTGCCGGTCGGCGGTCGCGTCGTCCAACCGGCCCGCGAGGCGCCCGAGTTCGGCGGCGAAGTGCATGCCGACGGCGACCGCGGCACCGTGCCGCCACTTGTAACGCTCGTTCTTCTCGATGGCGTGGCCGAGCGTGTGGCCGTAGTTGAGGATCTCCCGCAGGCCCGACTCCTTCAGGTCCGAGGAGACGACCTCCGCCTTGACCCGGATCGAGCGCTCGATCAGCTCGGCGGTGTGCGGGCCGGCCGGGGTGCGCGCGGCCTGCGGGTCCGCCTCGATGAGGTCCAGGATCGCCGGGTCGGCGATGAAGCCCGCTTTGATGATCTCGGCGAGCCCGGAGACGTAGTCGTTCACGGGCAGGGAGTCCAGCGCCGCAAGGTCGCACAGGACCCCGGCGGGCGGATGGAAGGCGCCGACGAGGTTCTTGCCCTCGGCGGTGTTGATGCCGGTCTTGCCGCCGACCGCCGCGTCCACCATGGCCAGCACGGTCGTCGGGACGGCGATCCAGCGCACCCCGCGCAGCCAGGTGGCTGCGACGAAGCCGGCGAGGTCCGTCGTGGCGCCGCCGCCGACGCCGACGACGACGTCGGAGCGGGTGAAGCCGGACTGGCCGAGGGCCTTCCAGCAGTAGGCGGCCACCTCGGCGGTCTTGGCCTCCTCCGCGTTCGGGACCTGGATGGCGACCGTCTCGAAGCCCTGGTCGGCCAGGTCGGCCCGCAGCGCCTCACCGGTCTGGGCCAGCGCCTCCGGGTGGATCACCGCGACCCGCTTGACCCGGTCGCCGATCAACCCGCCCAGCTCACCGAGGAGCTGACGGCCCACCAGGACCTCGTACGGGTCGCTGCCCGCGCTCCCGCCGACCTGGATCCGCGTCACTGCCTCGGTCATGCGTCCTTCAACTCCAGTGCGTCCAGCGCGGCTCGGGTCACTTCTTCGGGGGTACGGCCGTCGGTGGCCACGACGGCCGTCGCGACCTCCTCGTACAGATGGCGGCGGGCCTCCATGAGCTCGCGCCACTGCTTGCGCGGGTTGACCGCGAGCAGCGGGCGGGCGGCGTTGAGGCCGGTGCGCTTCACGGCCTCCTCGACGTCCATCGAGAGGTAGACGACCCACTGCCCGGCGAGCAGGGCCCGGGTGCCGGCGTCGAGGATCGCCCCGCCGCCGAGCGCCAGGACGCCGTCGTGCTCCTCGAGCGCCCGGCGCACGGCCTGCTTCTCGATCTCCCGGAAGACGGCCTCGCCGTCGTCGACGAAGATCTCGGAGATGCTCCGGCCCTGCTCGGCCACGATGTCGTCGTCGGTGTCGCGGTAGCCGACGCCGAGCCTCCCGGCCATCAGCCCGCCGACGGTGGACTTGCCCACTCCCATCGGCCCGACCAGCACCACCACGGGCGCCCCGCTCATCGGATCGCCAGGTGGTCGAGGTACGAGCGGACGTTGCGGCGCGTCTCGGCGACCGAGTCGCCGCCGAACTTCTCCGCGACCGCGTCCGCGAGGACGAGCGCCACCATGGCCTCGGCGACGATGCCGGCGGCCGGGACCGCGGAGACGTCGGAGCGCTGGTGGTGGGCCTGGGCGGCCTCGCCGGTGGTGACGTCGACGGTCTTCAGGGCGCGCGGCACCGTGGCGATCGGCTTCATCGCGGCGCGGACCCGCAGCAGCTCACCGGTGGTGAGACCGCCCTCGGTGCCGCCGGAGCGGCCGGAGGTGCGCCGGATGCCGTCCTCGGTCCTGACGATCTCGTCGTGCGCCTTGGAGCCCGGCACACGGGCCAGCTCGAAGCCGTCGCCGAGCTCGACGCCCTTGATGGCCTGGATGCCCATGAGGGCACCGGCGAGCCGGGCGTCCAGCTTGCGGTCCCAGTGCACGTGCGAGCCGAGGCCCACCGGCACGTCGTAGGCGAGCACCTCGACGACGCCGCCGAGGGTGTCGCCGTCCTTGTGGGCCTGGTCGACCTCCGCGACCATCGCCTTGGAGGTGTCGGCGTCCAGGCAGCGCAGCGGGTCGGCGTCCAGCCGCTCGACGTCGGCCGGGGTCGGGTAGACGCCCTGCGGGGCCTTGACGGAGCAGAGCTCGACGACATGGCTGACGATCTCGATGCCGGTCGTCTCCTTGAGGTACGACCGAGCCACCGCGCCCAGCGCCACCCGGGCGGCCGTCTCCCGGGCCGAGGCCCGCTCCAGGATCGGCCGGGCCTCGTCGAAGCCGTACTTCTGCATACCGGCGAGGTCGGCGTGGCCGGGGCGGGGCCGGGTCAGCGGGGCGTTCCGGGCGAGCCCGGCCAGGATCTCGGGGTCGACGGGGTCGGCCGCCATGACCTGCTCCCACTTGGGCCACTCGGTGTTGCCGACCATGATCGCGACCGGGGAGCCGAGCGTGAGGCCGTGCCGGACGCCGCCGAGGAAGGTGACCTCGTCACGCTCGAACTTCATGCGCGCGCCGCGTCCATAGCCGAGGCGGCGCCGGGCCAGGTGGTCCGCCACCATCTCCGTGGTGATCGGCACGCCGGCGGGAAGGCCCTCCAGCGTCGCGACGAGTGCGGGGCCGTGGGACTCCCCCGCGGTCAGCCAGCGCAACCTGCTCAACGGTGCTCCTCGATGCTCGCGCCCTGGTACTGCACTGGGTACGCGTGTCAGCGCGTACCGCGACGGCGGCCAGGTGCGCGGCCCGGGCCCGCCACCTCCGATCCTCCCACGTCCGGGACCGGCCACCGGCCGCCGGTCCATCTGGCGGACGTCCGGTGGACGCCTGGCGGCCGGGGCGGGTCAGGCGGAGGGCTCGCCCTGGCCCCGCGGCGGAGCATAGGAGCCGAAGAAGACGGCGCCGCTCATCTCGCTCTTGACGGACGCGAGCGGCACGCCTGCGGACACGGTGTCGTGCTTCCCTGTGAAATCCGCTCCGCCCCTGCGGAACTCAGCGGATCCTAGCTCGTACCCGGTTCCGGACAGGCACTCACCAGGGGACCGGGCCGTGCTCGTCGAAGAAGCCGCCGGTCGGCCCGTCGTCGGGCAGCGTGGCGAGCCGGACGATCACGGCCGCGCCGTCGGCCGCGGTGCGGGTGAGGCCGGGGAACGCGGTGGTGAAGTCGGTCGCGCACGGCCCGGGATCGGCGGCGTTGACCAGGATGCCGCGGCCGCGCAGTTCCTTGGCGTACTGCACGGTGAGCGAGTTGAGCGCGGTCTTCGACGGGACGTACGCGGCCATCGCGGGCCGGGTCGTGAAGTAGTCCTCGGGGTCGGTCATCCGGGTGAGGGAGCCCAGTCCACTGCTGACATTGACGATCCGGGCGGCGCGGGAGCGGGCGAGCAGCGGCAGCATCGCGGTGGTCACGCTGATCACGCCGAACACGTTGGTCTCGAACACCTCGCGTACGGCGGGCAGTTCGGCACCGCCGGGGCTCTGGGCGGCGAGGTCGCCGGAGATGCCGGCGTTGTTGACCAGGATGTCCAGCCGGCCGAAGCGCTCCTCGATCCAGCGGGCGGCGGACAGGACGCTCGCCCGGTCCGTGACGTCCAGGGTGACCGGGTGCACCCGGTCACCCAGCTCGGCAGCGGCGGCCGCACCGCGCCGCGGGTCGCGCGAGGCCAGCAGGACCTGCGTGCCGAGCGAGGCGAGCCGGGCCGCGACCTCGCGTCCGATGCCCTTGTTGGCCCCGGTGACCAGGGCAATCGTGGTTTCTGTCATGCGTCCAGCCCACCACGGGGGCGGCCGGGAGTTCCAACACCGATCAGGTGCGCGGCGATACCGTGCGGGTATGGAACGACTGGAGGTCCGCGAGCTCGCCGCTCTCCCGCGCCATCCAGCAGCTCGAACGGCGACTGGGCGTGGCCCTGCTGGAACGCGGCGGTCGCCGGGTCGCACTGACCGAGGCGGGTGCCGTCCTGCTCCGCGAGAGCCGTACGGTGCTCGACGCCGTGTCGGCCGCGGCGCACCGCACCCGGCGGGCGGGCCGCGCCGACCCGTGTCTGGTCCTGGTCATCAAGCCGGGCGGCGACGGTGGCCTGCTGCCCGCGATCCTCGACGCCTATCAGGCCGAGCCGGACGCGCTGCCGGTCGAGCTGGTGTGCAGCCTCGGCGAGCGGGAGAACCTCCTGCGGGAGGGCCGTGCCGACGCCGCCCTGCTCCACCTCCCCCACCACGACCTCACCGGCCTGGACACCCAGGACCTCCTCACCGAGACGCAACTCCTCGTGGTGCCGAGGTCGCATCGCCTCGCGGGCCGTACCCGGGTCCGCCTGGACGACATCGCAGGGGAGCCTCTGCCGCGCTGGCCGGGCGCATCCGAGGGTCACGGACCCGAGATCCACGACCTGGGGCAGCTTCTGCACCTGATCGCCCTGGGCCGCATGGTCGCCGTCCTCCCGTGCTCCATCCGCGGGCAGCTCCGCGACGACCTAGTGGCCGTCCCGGTCGATGACGCCGAGCCCACCACGCTCGCCCTCGCCTGGCCCGAGCACGCCACCTCCCCGGCCCTGGCCGCCTTCGTCCGCGCGGCCGCCACCGTGGCGGGCGGACGACGGGACTTCGCGGATACGACCTAGCCGGCCGCGAGAGCCCGCTCGCCCGCTGTGCGCACCGCCTCCAGCGGCGCCGGGGCGCGGCCGGTCATCTGCTCCACCTGGAGCACCGCCTGGTGCACCAGCAGGTCGAGGCCGCTGACGACGGCCCCGCCGAACATCGACCAGCGGGCCGCGAGCGCGGTGGGCCAGGGGTCGTAGAGCACGTCGAACAGGGTGGCGGGACGCTCGGGCACGGCGTGGGCGAGGGCGTCGGTGGTGCCGGCCGGGGTCGTCGCGATCACCAGCGGGGCGCGCAGCGCCTCGGCGGCGTCGGCCCAGTCGGCCGTATGGACCTCGATGCCGAGCCGCTCGCCCCACTGCCGCATCTCGGAGGCGCGGGCCTCGCTGCGGACGTACGCCACGACCTCGCCGGTGCAGACGCGGGCCAGCGCGGCGAGCGCCGAGGACGCGGTGGCGCCGGCGCCGAGCACGGCGGCCGAGCCGACCTCCTCGATGCCGCGTTCGCGCAGGGCGGCGACCATGCCGGGGATGTCGGTGTTGTCACCGACGCGGCGGCCGTCCTCGGTGACGACGACGGTGTTGACGGCCTCGACCGAGGCGGCCGTCTCGCTGATCTCGTCGAGCAGCGGGATGACGGCCCGCTTCAGCGGCATGGTCAGCGACAGCCCGGCCCACTCGGGACCGAGCTCGGCGAGGAAGCCGGGCAGGGCGGCCTCGTCGACCTCGAAGCGGTCGTACGACCAGCCGGTGAGCCCCAGTTCGGCGTAGGCGGCCCGGTGCAGGACCGGGGACAGGGAGTGCCCGATGGGGGAACCGAGCACCGCCGCCCGGCACCGCCTGTCCGTCGCGGCCATCGCGGAGTCGTTCACTTCTGCGTGATCCCTAGCTCTTCTTCCTCGACGCGTTGAACTCGTCGACCAGCTTCTCGTGGTCCTTCAGCGTCTTGGTGAACTTGCTGGTCTTGCCGTCCAGCGAGATGAAGTAGTACCAGCCGTCCTTCGTCGGGTTCAGCGCGCCCTTGAGCGCCTCCTCACCCGGGTTGTCGATGGGGCCGGGCGGCAGACCCTTGACGAAGTACGTGTTGTACGGGTTGTTGTACCGCCGCAGCTCGGCGATGCTCAGGTCGATCTTGCTCTGGTTCTTGATGTAGTTGTACGTGGAGTCGAACTCCAGGGACCCGTAGGTCTCGGGGTTCCCCCGCTTCAGGCGGTTGTAGACGACCTCGGCCATCTTGCGGTAGTCGTCGTGGCTGGTGCCCTCGGCCTGGGCCAGGCTCGCCACGGTGAGCACCTCCCACGGGTTGTCGAGCCCGAGGCCGGCGGCCTTCTTCTCCAGCCCCATCTGCTCGTACTTCTCCGTGGCCCGGGTGACCATCTCCTTCAGCACGGTCGCCGGCTTCTGGCCCTTGCTCGCCGCGTAGCTGGACGGGTAGAGGAACCCTTCCAGCGGGTCCTTCACATTGGGGTGGTCCAGCGCCCAGTCGGGCAGGCCGAGCTTCTTGTACTGCTTCTTCGCGACCTCGGCCGTGGTGCCGTCCGGGACCCCGAGCCGCTTGTCGATCAGCGCGTACACGGCGACGTTCCGGGAGCCCTCGGCGATGATCAGGTTGGACCGGCTCTTGGGGCTCAGCATCAGCTCGACGGCGCTGGCCGCCGACATCTGCTTCTGCATCGTGTAGACGCCGTCCTGGATGGAGCGGCCCTCCGGATTGTCGTTCTGCGCGGAGACGAAGGCGTCGACGCTCTCGACGACCCCGGCCGCCTTGAGCTTCTGGCCGATGACCCAGCCGCCCGCGCCCTTGGGAATGACGACGGTGACCTGCTGGCCGTTGCCGTCGCCGGCGTAGTCCGGCGCCGGGCCGAAACGGTCCTGGTAGAACTGGTAGCCGAAGTAGCCGACGCCGCCGACCGCGCCCGCGAAGATCAGGGTGAGGACCAGGCAGGCCGGTCCGCTGCGACGTTTCTTCGGTTTCTTGCCGCCGCGCCCCGAGCGGCCGTCACGCTCGTCGGTGTCGTCGTCATCGTCCTGGTCGCCGCCCGCGAAGAAGGCGTGTTCGCCCTGGTCGGGGCCCGGGTCCCAGCCGGTGTCCGGCTCGGGCTCGGGCGCGGGCGTGGCGGCGCGCCGGGTGGGCGGCTGCGGGGGCGGATAGGAGTCCTGGGTGCCGTAGTAGTCGGACTGGCCTCCCCCGTAGGCGGCCTGCTGCTGTCCGTACGGGTCCGCCGCGTCGCCGTACGAGGGCTGCTGGTGCCCGCCGGTGGACCAGCCCCCGTCGTACGACTGCTGCCCGTGGCCCTGGTGCTGCCCGTGACCCTGCTGCTGTCCCTGGTCGGTGTACTGCTGTTGCTGCGGGTACTGCTGCTGGCCGTACCCGGTGTGCTGCTGCCCGTCGTTCCACTCGCCGTACTGCTGCTGCGCCTGCTGGGCGTAGTACTGCTGGTCGGCGTACTGCTGCGGGTCGTACTGCTGCTGCGGGTACTGCTGCTGCCCGTACTGCTGGTGCTGCGGATCGGCGTACTGCTGCTGCCCGTAGCCCTGCTGATCACCCTGCTGGGCGTTCCATCCGCCGTCCCCGTTCAGCGGATCGTCCTGCCAGCGATCGGAGCCGTCGCCCCGCCCGTATTCAGTCATCGGAGCGGTCGGCACGCCGGAATGCGCCGTGGGGGGCGAGGCCGTGCGTGCCTTCCTCCTCTCGGGTGAGGTGGCCGTGGCCGTCGGCCCGTCGCGGCAGGTGGGCCCCGTGGTGTCGCCCGACGGAGTCGGGGCCTGGTGCCGTAGCACCGTTCATGACAGACGTGTCCGTGCGCCCCGCGCGTCCGGACACGGCTCGCCGCAGCATTGCCTGGTGGATGTGCGCCCCTAGAACTCGTGGTCCGACCGGCACCGGGCCACGCACGGGCCACGGGCCGGCCTGCCCGGCCCGGCCCGTGTGGGTCCGTCCACGCACCTGAAGCGTGGTCACCGATCGCACCTCCTCCACGCGGTGACCGGGGCCGGTCACCTCGCACCGCCGTGATCGGCGGGTCCGGCCAGCCGGCCGGGGCGGGTGACCGGTCCCTGGTACCGCGAGACGGTCGGTCCCTGAGCGATCGGGCTCAGATGCCGTCCGGTCTCCGTAAGTACAGCGGCTGTTCGACCGCCGCCGTATCGCGCGGAACGTTACCGTATCGCGATCAGATAACCACTTCGACGCCCTCGCCGGGTGCTTTGCCTGACACCCGTTCGGATTCGAGCGCCTGTTGCAGGATGATCACCGCGGCCGCCTGGTCGATGACCGAACGGCCCTTCTTGGACTTCACGCCCGAGGCGCGCAGTCCCTGACTGGCCGTCACCGTCGTCATCCTCTCATCGACGAGTCTGACCGGAACGGGCGCGATCATGCGGGCGAGTTCCTGGGCGAAGCCCCGGACCTTCACCGCGGCCGGGCCCTCGCCGCCCTTGAGGGAACGGGGCAGCCCGACGACGACCTCGATCGGCTCGTACTCCTCGACGAGCTGCCGCAGCCGGCGCTGGGCGGCCGGGACGTCCCGGCCCGGCACCGTCTCCACGGGGGTGGCGAGGATGCCGTCCGGGTCGCACGAGGCGACACCGATCCGGGCGTCGCCCACGTCGACGGCGAGACGGCGGCCGCGGCGCATGCCCCGGCCGTCGCCGCTCGCCTGTGTGTCGGAGCTCACTTGGCGGTGTCCGCCACGAGGCGCTCGACCGCGTCGACGGCCTCGCCGATCGCGGCCGGGTTCTGACCGCCGCCCTGGGCCACGTCCGGCTTGCCGCCACCGCCGCCACCGAGGGTCTTGGCGGCCGTACGGACGAGCTCACCGGCCTTGAGGCCGCGCTCGCGGGCGGCCTCGTTGGTGGCGATGACCGTCAGCGGCTTGCCGTTGGTCACGGTGAACAGCGCGACCACGGCGGCGCGTCCGCCCTGGATGCGGCCGCGGACGTCGAGGACGAGCTTGCGCAGGTCGTCGGCGGTGGTGCCGTCGGGGACCTGGCCGGTGACGACCGCGACGCCGCGGATGTCCTTGGCGGACTCGGCGAGCCCGGCGGCGGCCTGGAGCACCTTCTCGGCGCGGAACTTCTCGATCTCCTTCTCGGCGTCCTTCAGCTTGCCGAGCATGGCGGAGACCTTCTCCGGGAGCTCCTCGGGACGTCCCTTGATCAGCTCCTGGAGCTGGGCGACGACCGTGTGCTCACGGGCCAGGAAGTTGTAGGCGTCGACGCCGACGAGGGCCTCGATCCGGCGGACGCCGGAGCCGATGGACGACTCGCCGAGCAGCTTGACCAGGCCGAGCTGGGCGGTGTTGTGGACGTGCGTGCCGCCGCACAGCTCCTTGGAGAAGTCGCCGATCGTGACCACGCGGACCCGCTCGCCGTACTTCTCGCCGAACTCGGCGATGGCGCCCTGCTTCTTCGCCTCGTCGATGCCCATGACGTCGGCGCGCACGTCGAGGTCGCGGGCCAGCACCTCGTTGATCTTCTGCTCGACGTCGGTCATCACGGCCGTCGGGACGGCGGACGGCGAGCCGAAGTCGAAGCGGAAGCGGCCGGGCTGGTTCTCGGAACCGGCCTGGGCGGCCGTCGGGCCGAGGGCGTCGCGCAGCGCCTGGTGGGTGAGGTGCGTGGCCGAGTGGGCGCGGGCGATGGCCGTACGGCGGCGGGCGTCGATGGCGGCGTGGGCGCGGGCACCGACGGTGACCTCGCCGACCTGGACGACGCCCTTGTGGACGTAGACGCCCGGGACGGGCTTCTGGCAGTCGCGGATCTCGATGACGGCACCGGTGTCGGTCCTGATGCGGCCGGTGTCGCCGATCTGGCCGCCGCCCTCGGCGTAGAACGGGGTGCGGTCGAGGACGATCTCGACCTCGTCGCCCTCGGAGGCGGCCGGCGAGGAGACGCCCTCGACGAGGATGCCGACGACGGTGGACTCGCCCTCGGTGTCGGTGTAGCCGATGAAGTCGGTCGCACCGGTCCTGTCGGCGATCTCGCGGTAGGCGCCCGCGCCGGCGTGGCCGGTCTTCTTGGCCTGGGCGTCGGCCTTGGCGCGCTCCCGCTGCTCCTTCATCAGGCGGCGGAAGCCCTCCTCGTCCACGGAGAGGCCCTGCTCGGCGGCCATCTCCAGGGTGAGGTCGATCGGGAAGCCCCAGGTGTCGTGGAGCAGGAACGCCTTGTCGCCGGCGAGGACCTTGCCGCCGGAGGCCTTGGTCTCGCTGACGGCGGTGTCGAGGATGTTGGTGCCGGCCTTCAGCGTCTTGAGGAAGGCGTTCTCCTCGGCGACTGCGACCTTCTCGATCCGCTCGCGGTCGGTGACCAGCTCGGGGTACTGCTGGCCCATCATCGCGATGACGGTGTCGATGAGGTCCAGGACGACCGGGCCGGTGGCGCCGAGCAGGCGCATGTTCCGGATGGCGCGGCGCATGATGCGGCGCAGCACGTAGCCGCGGCCCTCGTTGCCGGGGGTGACGCCGTCGCCGATGAGCATGACGGAGGTGCGCATGTGGTCGGTGACCACGCGCAGGGAGACGTCCGAGTCGTGGGCGTCGCCGTAGGCCACGCCGGTCAGCTCGGTGGCCTTCTTGATGACGGCCATGGAGGTGTCGATCTCGTACATGTTCTGCACGCCCTGCAGAATCATGGCGAGGCGCTCCAGGCCGAGGCCGGTGTCGATGTTCTTGCTCGGCAGCTCGCCGAGGATCTCGAAGTTGTCCTTGCCGATGCCCTCGCCGCGCTCGTACTGCATGAAGACGAGGTTCCAGATCTCCACGTACCGCTCGTCGTTGACGGCGGGGCCGCCCTCGACGCCGAACTCGGGGCCACGGTCGTAGTTGATCTCGGAGCAGGGGCCGCAGGGTCCGGGGACGCCCATCGACCAGTAGTTGTCCTTCATGCCGAGGCGCTGGATGCGCTCCTTCGGCACGCCGACGACCTCGTGCCAGATGCGCTCGGCCTCGTCGTCGTCCTTGTAGACGGTGATCCAGAGCTTCTCCGGATCCAGGCCGTAACCACCCTTGTCCTGGGGCGTGGTGAGCAGCTCCCAGGCGTAGGTGATGGCGCCTTCCTTGAAGTAGTCACCGAAGGAGAAGTTGCCGCACATCTGGAAGAACGTGCCGTGGCGGGTGGTCTTGCCGACCTCTTCGATGTCGGGCGTGCGCACGCACTTCTGCACGCTGGTGGCGCGCGAGAAGGGCGGCTTGACCTCACCCAGGAAGTAGGGCTTGAAGGGCACCATGCCGGCCGGGACGAGGAGCAGAGTCGGGTCGTCCGCGATGAGCGACGCCGAAGGGACGACGGTGTGCCCGCGCTCCTCGAAGAAGCTCAGCCAGCGGCGGCGAATCTCGGCCGACTCCATCAGTGGTCCTCATTCCGGTTGTTCGTGTACGTCGTGCTGTCGATGACGTACGACTTCGGCTGCTTGTGGTTCTCGATGGCGGTGTACCGCCGGGATGCGGGGAGTTCGGGGCGCTCGTCGATGCCCAGGGCCTCCTGGAGCTCGGCCTCCCGCTGGGCCATGTTGTCCCGGACGTCGAGGGCGAAGCCCACGGCACGGTCCTTGATGCGGTGACCGGCCTCGAGCGCCTTGTTCGCCGCGGTCGCGGCGAGGCTCTCGGGGGTCAGCTGCTTCAGCTTCCGGTTGACCTTGGTGGTGGCCCAGACACCGGCGGCGACGCCCGTGCCGAACCAGAACGTACGGCGGAACATGCTGGGTCTCAGTCCCTCTTCCCGCGGTTTCGCTTCTCGCGCCGCGCGGTCGGCACGGTACGGCCGACGATCACGGTGCGCCTGGGGGCCTTGGGGGCGGGCTCGCCGTCCTTGCGGCCGAGGGCCCGGCGCACGCCGTAGCCGAAGGCCGCGACCTTGACGAGGGGGCCGCCGAAGGTGGAGGCGACGGTGGTCGACAGCGCGGAGGCGTTCGACGTGACCTCCTGCACGTCGGAGGCGATCGCGTCGACCCGGTCGATCTGGGTCTGCGCGGAGCGCACCGCCGAGGAGGCGTCTGCGAGGAGCGGCACGGCCTGGTCGGTCACGTCCGCGACCAGCTTGGTGGTCGCCTTGAGCGTCTGGGCCAGCCTCGCCAGCGCCACGGCGAGGAAGGAGACCAGGATCGCCCAGAAGACCGCCACCAGAATCCCGGCAACCTCTCCACCGGACACTGTGTGCACCCGCTCCCTGATACGTGCCTCTGCATCGGTCTGCATCGAAAAAGTCGTGCACCGAGCCTATCGCGCCGGTGATGTGCCGCCGTACCGGATTACCCTCCGCGCACGGCCGCGTCGCCGCGGACGCGAAAGCCCGCCGCCGCCCCACCGGGAAGGTGGGGAGACGACGGGCTCCGGTGCGCTGGGTTCTACGGCCGCCGAGTGATCAGCGGGCGTAGTACTCGACGACGAGCTGCTCGTCGCAGATCACCGGGATCTCCTTGCGGTTCGGCTCGCGGTCCAGGCGGAACGCCAGGGCCTTGAGGTTCACCTGGAGGTAGCGCGGGGTCTCACCCTCGGGGGCGAAGCCACCCTCGCGGGCGATGGAGAAGAGGGTCTTCTCGCGGCTGCGCTCACGGACCATCACGACGTCGTCGGGCTTGACGCGGAAGGAGGGCTTGTCGACCTTCTGGCCGTTGACCTCGATGTGGCCGTGGACGACCATCTGACGGGCCTGGTAGATCGTGCGGGCGATGCCCGAACGCAGGACCAGGGCGTCGAGACGGCGCTCGAGCTCGATGATCAGGGCCTCACCGGTCTTGCCCTGAACCTTGGAGGCACGCTCGTAGGCGCGGACGAGCTGGCGCTCGGACACGTCGTACTGCGCGCGCAGACGCTGCTTCTCCAGCAGACGGACCTTGTAGTCCGAGTTCTGCTTGCGGCCGCGGCCGTGCTCACCCGGCGGGTAGGGACGGGCCTCGAAGTACTTGACGGCCTTCGGGGTCAGCGCGATGCCGAGGGCACGCGACTTCTTGACCTTGGGGCGGGACTGGTTCGCCACGATCTCTCATTTCTGGTGTTCGGCTCGTCAGGGTTGTGGGAGGTCGCATCCGCAGCCGGGGAAACCCTCCTCGCCCTCGCGGACGGGGTGGGCAGCCGCTCCCTGGTCTGGGCACAACGTGCAGCACGCGAGTGGCCCACCGACCGGTCCCGTCTGCGACGGAGGGTGGTGGGCTGCCCGCGACACCATTCGATCGGTGCGCGACGCTCCTGGAACCCGCTGGGGGTTCCGGCTGACCGTCCCGTTCTGACTGCACGGGACACAGCGCTTCGAGGCAGTTTACAGGGTGCTCAGGACCGCTTGCGACCGAGGTGCTTCCTGGTCCACTCCACGGCGTCCGCGTACCGCGCCTCGGCGCCGTGCCGGGTCGGGGTGTAGTACTCGCGGTCCTTGAGGGCGTCGGGCGCGTACTGCTGCTCGGCGATGCCCTCGGCCAGGTCGTGCGGGTACACGTACCCCTGGGCGTGCCCGAGCTTGGCGGCGCCCTTGTAGTGCCCGTCGCGCAGGTGGGGCGGCACGGCGCCGGCCAGGCCCTTGCGCACGTCGTCCAGGGCGGCGCCGATGGCGGTCGTCGCCGCGTTGGACTTCGGGGCGAGCGCGAGGGCGATGGTGGCGTGGCTGAGCGTGAGGGCGGCCTCCGGGAAGCCGATCATGGCGACGGCCTGGGCGGCGGCCACGGCGATCGGCAGGGCGTTGGGGTCGGCGAGCCCGATGTCCTCGCTGGCGGAGATCATCAGGCGCCGGGCGATGAAACGGGGGTCCTCGCCGGCCTCGATCATCCGGGCCAGGTAGTGCAGGGCGGCGTCCACGTCGGAGCCTCGGATCGACTTGATCAGGGCGCTGGCCACGTCGTAGTGCTGGTCGCCGTCGCGGTCGTACTTCACGGCGGCCCGGTCGACGGTCTGCTCCAGGGTCTGGAGGCTGATCTCGCTCTCGCCCTGGTCGAGGGCGGCCCCGGCCGCGGCCTCCAGCGCGGTCAGGGCGCGGCGGGCGTCGCCGCCGGCGATGCGCAGCAGGTGGTCCTCGGTGTCCTCGGGGAGGGCGACGGCGTCCTTCAGGCCGCGCTCGTCGCCGAGCGCGCGGCGGAGCAGGCCGCGGATGTCGTCGTCGGTGAGGGGTTCGAGCGTGAGCAGCAGGGAGCGGGAGAGCAGGGGGGAGATGACCGAGAAGTAGGGGTTCTCGGTGGTGGCCGCGATCAGAGTCACCCAGCGGTTCTCCACGGCGGGCAGGAGGGAGTCCTGCTGAGCCTTGCTGAAGCGGTGGATCTCGTCGAGGAAGAGGACGGTCTCCTGGCCGTAGCCTCCGGTGGCGCGGCGGGCGCCGTCGATGACCGCGCGGACCTCCTTCACCCCGGCGGTGATGGCGGACAGCTCGACGAAGCGCTTGTTGGTGGCCTTGGAGACGACGTAGGCGAGGGTGGTCTTGCCGGTGCCAGGCGGGCCCCAGAGGATCACCGAGGAGGGCCCGGCCGGGCCCCCGGCGCCCTCGCCGACGAGTCTGCGCAGGGGGGAGCCCGGCTTGAGCAGGTGCTGCTGGCCCACGACCTCGTCGAGGGTGCGCGGGCGCATGCGGACCGCCAGGGGACTGCTCGTCGGGTCCTTCTCCTGGCGTTCTTCGGCTGCGGCGGTGAACAGATCGGGCTCCACGAGGAAACCCTAAATCACCGCACTGACAATCCCTTCAGGGCTGTCAGCTCGTCCAGAAGTCCCACCAGCGGGTCAGGATCAGCATGCCGATGATCCCGATGTGCAGGACGGGCATGACCCAGGTGAACTCGCCGAAGAAACTCTTCAGCCAGTTCGGCGCGGGGAGCAGGCCGTTGCGCACGTTGAACGAGGTCACGTACCAGAACATGACGATCGTGGCGACCCACGCGAGGCTGCACCACAGGCACAGCGCGTTGATCCGGTACAGCGACTGGAACATCAGCCAGGCGCAGAAGACGACGCCGAACAACGTGCCGGCGTTGAAGGTCAGCCAGTACCAGCGCGGGAAGCGGGCGCGGCCGAGCAGGCTCATGCCGACGCAGATCACGATGCCGTAGGCGACGAGGCCGAGCATGGGGTTGGGGAAGCCGAAGACCGCGGCCTGCTTGGACTCCATGACGCTGCCGCAGGAGACGACCGGGTTCAGGCTGCATCCGGGGGTGAACGTCTTCCCCTCGACCTTGGCCTCGAGCAGCTTGAACTTGTCGATCGTGATGACCCAGGCGGCGAGCAGGCCCGCGGCGCCGGTGATCACCAGCAGCAGGGCGAGGGCCCGGCTGCCGCCGACCGACCGCGCGGCGGACGGTGCGGGCTCCGACTCGGGCTCGGTGGAGACGTCTTTGACTGTCGTCTTGCTCATCACGCCGATTCCGTCACTTGAGACTTGGAGTTTCCCCGGACAGGGCACATTGTGCCGCACACGTACGCGTCCCCACCGTTCGCTGCGCATAAGGAAGTACGGGGGAACGGAGCCATGCGTTCGGTTCCGGACACCCCCGGAACAGCGCGGAAGAGGGGGACCGGGCCGGTCCCCCTCTTCCGCGACGGCCCGTGGAATCAGCCCAGACGGGATTCCAGTTCGGCGACGATCTCGTTGACGCCGACGGCGATCTGCTCGCCGGACTCCATGTCCTTGAGCTGGACGACGCCCTCGGCGAGGTCGCGCTCACCGGCGACGATCGTGTAGCGGGCGCCGCTGCGGTTGGCGTTCTTCATGGCGCCCTTGAGGCCCTTGCCGCCGTAGGAGAAGTCCGCCGCGATGCCGAGCTTGCGCAGCTCGGTGACCTTGGTGAACAGCACCCGGCGGGCCTCCTCGCCGAGCGGCACCGCGAACACGCTGGTCGTGGAGGGCAGTTCGAGCTCGACACCCTCCGCCTCCAGGGCGAGGACCGTGCGGTCGACGCCGAGGGCCCAGCCGACGGACGGCAGCGCGGGGCCGCCGATCATCTCGGACAGGCCGTCGTAGCGGCCGCCGCCGCCCACCGCGGACTGGGAGCCCAGACCGTCGTGCACGAACTCGAAGGTGGTGCGGGTGTAGTAGTCCAGGCCGCGCACCAGCTTGGGGTCGTCCTCGAAGACGACGCCCGCGGCCGTGATCAGCTCGCGGACCTCCTCGTGGTACGCCTTGCAGGCGTCGCACAGGTAGTCGCGCAGCAGCGGGGCGTCGCCGAGCTGCTTCTGGACCGACTCGCGCTTGTCGTCGAGCACGCGCAGCGGGTTGATCTCGGCGCGCGCGAGGGTGTCCTCGTCGAGGTCCAGGCCGCGCAGGAAGTCCTGGAGCGCGGCGCGGTACACCGGGCGGCACTCCTTGTCGCCCAGGGAGTTCAGCAGGATGCGGAAGTTCCGCAGGCCCAGGGACCGGTACGCCTGGTCGGCCAGGATGATCAGCTCGGCGTCCAGCGCGGGGTCCTCGGCGCCGATCGCCTCGGCGCCCACCTGGGAGAAGTGGCGGTAGCGGCCCTTCTGGGGGCGCTCGTAGCGGTAGTAGGAGCCGGAGTACCAGAGCTTGACCGGGAGGTTGCCCGCCTTGTGCAGGTTGGCCTCCAGGGCGGCGCGCAGCACGGAGGCCGTGCCCTCGGGGCGCAGGGCGAGCCGGTCGCCGCCCTTGGTCTCGAAGGCGTACATCTCCTTGGTCACGATGTCGGTGGACTCGCCGACACCGCGCGCGAACAGCTCGACGCTCTCGAAGCCGGGCGTCTCGATGTAGCCGTAGCCGGAGTTGCGCAGGGGCGTGGCGATCGCCTCGCGCACGGCGAGGAACTTCGCGGAGTCGGGCGGCAGCAGGTCGTACGTGCCCTTGGGGGCCTTGAAGGTGCTCACGGAAGGTCTCGTCACATTCCTCGTCGGGGAGCGCGCTCGGCGTCCGCTCCCGGGCCGGCGGCCACCTGCCGCAGATACGGGTTGGTGGCGCGCTCCTGGCCGATGGTCGTCTGGGGGCCGTGGCCGGACAGGACCACGGTCGAGTCGTCGAGCGGCAGGCACACGCGGGCCAGCGAGTCGAGGATCTCGGCCATGTCACCGCCGGGCAGGTCGGTGCGTCCGATGGAGCCGGCGAACAGCAGGTCGCCCGAGAAGAGGATCGGCGGGATGTCCGCCGCCTCGGGCAGGCCGAAGGTCACCGACCCCTTGGTATGGCCCGGCGCGTGGGCGACGGTGAGCTCCATCCCCGCCAGCTCCAGCGTGGCACCGTCGGTCAGCTCCTTGACGTCGTCCGGTTCCCCGACGGTCAGCTCGCCCATCAGCTGCGCGCCGATGGACCGGCCGAGCGCCTTCTCGGGGTCGCTCATCATGTACCGGTCCTCGGGGTGGATCCAGGCCGGTACGTCGTGCGCACCGCACACCGGGACGACCGAGGCCACATGGTCGAGGTGGCCGTGGGTGAGGACGACGGCGACGGGCTTGAGCCGATGCTTCTTCAGTGCTTCCTCGACTCCGGGGGCCGCTTCGTGGCCCGGGTCGATGATCACGCACTCCTCACCGGGGGCGGGGGCGACGAGATAACAGTTCGTCCCCCAGGCCCCGGCGGGGAACCCGGCAATGAGCACGTTCGTCCTTCGTTTGTGTCGACACGAGTGGTTTGTCGGCGGACTCCGCCTGTGGTCAGAGCCTACCGGCGCTGCCGAACACTCAGCGAACCCATATACGGTACGGGTCACACGCAGACGGTCGACTCACTGAGCACATGTGTACCGGTCGACACATACGACGCATGAGGAGAGAACCCGGTGGTCAGCCAGGAACAGCGGCGGCGTCAGCTCGCCCGGGAGAAGTTCTTGCGGCAGCAGCAGCGGCGCACGGACGCCCGTCGCAAGGCGCGCATGCGCAACTCGGTGATCGCGTCGGTGCTCGCGGTGGTCGTCATCGGCAGCGTCGCGCTGTACACGACGGGTGTCCTCAAGGGCGACGACGACACCAAGCAGAACGCGGGCGCGGAGGTCACCCCGACCGAGAGCGCGCCGAGCAAGGCGCCGGACCCGTGCGAGAAGCCCGCCGGGGGCAAGGTGAAGACGGCGACCTGGAAGAAGGAGCCGGAGCTCACCGTCGACAAGTCGGCGAAGTACACGATGAAGCTGGCGACGACGTGCGGTGACATAGACATCGATCTGAAGGCGTCGGCCGCGCCGCACACCGTCAACTCGTTCGACTTCCTCGCCGGCAAGGGCTACTTCGACCACTCCAAGTGCCACCGGCTCACCACCAACGGCATCTACGTGCTGCAGTGCGGCGACCCGACGGGCACCGGCACCGGCGGCCCCGGCTACACGATTCCGGACGAGAATCTGAAGGACAAGAGCCTCAAGGACAACGTGTATCCCGCGGGCACCGTGGCGATGGCCAACACCGGCCAGAAGCACACCGGCGGCAGCCAGTTCTTCCTCGTCTACCAGGACAGTCAGCTTCCGCCCAGCTACACACCGTTCGGTACCGTTTCCGAATCGGGCATGAAGGTGCTGGAGAAGATCGCGAAGGCCGGTGAGAGCACCGGGGCCGGGGACGGCGCACCGAACGCGACGGTCGTGATCGACAAGGCGACGGTCACGAAATCCTGAGCCCCAACTGCGTAATTTCGGTCGCGCGGGATGCGGACAGGCAACCCGCCGGTCGCCTATGTTGGCCGTGACGAAACTGTGGACGATGCCCGGGGGGACACCAGCCCCTCGCAGGCATCATGTGGAGGAGGCGCTGTGAGCAGCGACCCGTGGGGCCGCGTCGACGAGACGGGGACCGTGTACGTGCGTACGGCCGACGGCGAGCAGGTCGTCGGTTCCTGGCAGGCAGGCTCTCCTGAAGAGGCGCTGGCCTATTTCGAGCGCAAGTACGAGGGCCTGGTTGTCGAGATCGGCCTCCTCGAGAAGCGAGTGAAGACCACCGACCTGTCGGCGAAGGACGCCCAGGCGGCGATCGACCACATCCGCGAGCAGGTCGACGCGCACCACGCGGTGGGCGACCTGGACGCCCTGCGGGTGCGGCTCGACAAGCTCGTGGAGCTGGTCGACAAGCGCCGCGAGGAGCGCAAGCAGCAGCGGGCGAAGCAGTCCGACGAGGCGCGCCACCGCAAGGAGGCGCTGGTCGTCGAGGCGGAGGAGCTGGCGCAGTCCGACCAGTGGCGGGCCGCCGGTGAGCGGCTGCGGGCCCTGGTCGACACATGGAAGAGCCTGCCGCGCCTGGACCGCAAGTCGGACGACGAGCTGTGGCACCGCTTCTCGCACGCCCGGTCGGCCTTCTCCAAGCGGCGCAAGGCGCACTTCGCGCAGCTGGACGCGCAGCGCGAGGAGGCCCGCCGGATCAAGGAGCGGCTGGTCGCCGAGGCGGAGTCGCTGTCCGGTTCGACGGACTGGGGTCCGACAGCCGCGCGCTACCGCGACCTGATGGCCGAGTGGAAGGCCGCCGGACGGGCCCAGCGGGAGCACGAGGACGACCTGTGGAACCGCTTCCGCGGCGCCCAGGACGTCTTCTTCGCCGCCCGCAGCTCGGTGTTCGCCGAGCGCGACGCCGAGCAGGCGGAGAACCTCAAGCTGAAGGAGGAGCTGGCCGAGGAGGCCGAGAAGCTGCTCCCCATCGGCGACCTGAAGGGCACGCGCGCCGCCTTCCGCTCGATCAACGAGCGCTGGGAGGCCATCGGCCATGTGCCGCGCGACGCCCGCCCGAAGGTCGAGGGCCGGATGCACGCCGTGGAGCGGGCCATCCAGGAGGCCGAGGAGGCCGAGTGGCGCCGGACCAACCCGGAGGCGCGCGTGCGCGCCGAGGGGCTGACCGGTCAGCTCCAGGCCGCCGTGGACAAGCTGAAGGGCCAGATCGAGCAGGCCCGCGCCCAGGGCAACAACGCGAAGGCCGACAAGCTGGAGCGTGAGCTGGAGGGCCGTCAGGCGCTGCTGGACACGGCCCTGAAGGGTCTGCAGGAGTTCGGCGGCTGATCAGCCGCCCGGACCGACACGAGAGGGGCTCCCGTACGCGATGTACGGGAGCCCCTCTCGTGTCTTCCGCCGGCTGCTACGACCGGTTGCGCGCCGACGTCACGCGGTAGACGTCGTAGACGCCCTCCACTCCCCTGACGGCCTTCAGGACGTGGCCCAGGTGCTTCGGGTCGCCCATCTCGAAGGTGAAGCGGGAGGTGGCGACGCGGTCGCGGGAGGTCTGGACGGCCGCCGACAGGATGTTGACGTGCTGGTCCGACAGGACGCGGGTGACGTCCGACAGCAGCCGGGAGCGGTCCAGCGCCTCGACCTGGATGGCGACCAGGAAGACCGAGGACTGCGTCGGCGCCCACTCGACGTCGAGGATGCGCTCGGGCTCCCGGGACAGCGAGTCGACGTTCACGCAGTCGCTGCGGTGCACCGACACCCCGCTGCCACGGGTCACGAAGCCGATGATCGGGTCGCCGGGCACCGGTGTGCAGCAGCGGGCCAGCTTGACCCACACGTCCTCGACGCCCTTGACGATGACGCCCGGGTCGGCGCTGGAGCGGCGCTTGCGACGGCTGCGGGTCGGCGGGACCGACTCGTCGATCTCCTCGGTGGCCGCCTCCTCGCCGCCGAGCGCCTGGACCAGCTTCTGCACGATGTTCTGCGCCGAGACATGGCCCTCGCCGATCGCCGCGTACAGCGCGGAGATGTCCGCGTAGCGCATCTCGTGCGCGAGCGTGACGAGCGAGTCGCCGGTGAGGATGCGCTGGATCGGCAGGTTCTGCTTGCGCATGGCCCGCACGATGGCGTCCTTGCCCTGCTCGATCGCCTCGTCGCGGCGCTCCTTGGAGAACCAGGCCCGGATCTTGTTCCGGGCGCGCGGCGACTTCACGAAGCCGAGCCAGTCGCGGGAGGGGCCCGCGCCGGCCGCCTTGGAGGTGAAGACCTCGACCAGGTCGCCGTTGTCCAGGGTGGACTCGAGCGGTACGAGCCTGCCGTTGACCCGTGCCCCTATGGTGCGGTGGCCCACCTCGGTGTGGACGGCGTACGCGAAGTCGACGGGGGTGGCCCCGGCCGGCAGCGCTATGACGTCGCCCTTCGGCGTGAAGACGAAGACCTCGTTGCGGGACAGGTCGAAGCGCAGGGACTCCAGGAACTCGCCCGGGTCCTCGGTCTCCTTCTGCCAGTCCAGCAGCTGGCGCAGCCACGCCATGTCGTTGAGGTGGTCGTCCTTGCCCTTGCCGGACGTCTTCGGGGCGTCGGTACGGATCTTGGAGGCGCCGGCGACGGCCTCCTGCTTGTACTTCCAGTGCGCGGCGATGCCGTACTCGGCGCGGCGGTGCATGTCGAACGTGCGGATCTGGAGTTCGACCGGCTTGCCGTTGGGGCCGATGACCGTCGTGTGCAGCGACTGGTACATGTTGAACTTGGGCATCGCGATGTAGTCCTTGAACCGGCCGGGGACCGGGTTCCATCGCGCGTGCACGGTGCCGAGGGCGGCGTAGCAGTCGCGGACCGTGTCGACGAGGACACGGATGCCCACCAGGTCGTAGATCTCCGCGAAGTCACGGCCGCGGACGATCATCTTCTGGTAGACGCTGTAGTAGTGCTTCGGGCGGCCGGTGACGGTCGCCTTGATGCGGGCGGCGCGCAGGTCCTGCTGCACCTCGTCGGTCACTATGGCCAGGTACTCGTCGCGCTTCGGGGCACGCTCGGCCACCAGCCGTACGATCTCGTCGTACATCTTGGGGTAGAGGATCGCGAAGGCGAGGTCCTCCAGCTCCCACTTGATGGTGTTCATGCCCAGGCGGTGGGCGAGCGGCGCGTAGATCTCGAGGGTCTCGCGCGCCTTCTTCTCCTGCTTCTCGCGCTTGAGGTAGCGCATGGTGCGCATGTTGTGCAGGCGGTCGGCGAGCTTGATGACCAGGACGCGCGGGTCCTTGGCCATGGCGACGACCATCTTGCGGACGGTCTCGGCCTGCGCGGCCTCGCCGAACTTGACCTTGTCCAGCTTGGTGACGCCGTCGACGAGGAGGGCGACGGAGTCGCCGAAGTCACGGCGCAGCTGGTCCAGGCCGTACTCGGTGTCCTCGACGGTGTCGTGCAGCAGGCCCGCCATGAGGGTGGCCGGGTCCATGCCGAGCTCGGCGAGGATGGTGGTGACCGCCAGCGGGTGCGTGATGTACGGGTCGCCGCTCTTGCGCTTCTGGCCGCGATGCCAGCGCTCGGCGACCTGGTACGCCTTCTCGATCTGGCGGAGGGTGGAGGTCTCGATCTTTGGGTCGTTGCCGCGGACTATGCGCAGCAGGGGCTCCAGGACCGGGTTGTACGGGTTGGAGCGCTGGACGCCGAGGCGGGCGAGGCGGGCCCGGACGCGGTTGGAGGAGCCGGAGCGCGCGGGCTGGCCGGTGTTCGGGCGGACCGGCGGGGTGGAGCGCTCGGGCGGGGCCGGCTTGGGGCGCGCCTGCTCGGCCGGCTTGTCGACCGGGGCGGACTGGGCGTGCTCGACCGTCCCGCGCGAGTCGTTCTTGGCGTGCGGTGCGCTCGGCGCGGGCTTCGCCGCCGCGGCCGAGGCGGACTCGGGCTTGGCGGCGGTCAGGTGCTGGGCCTCGTCTGGCAAGAGGACTCCTCGTGCGCGATCCGGGTCCCCCGGTCAGGCTCCGGAGACCCCATGGTAGCGAGCCTGCGCCGCAGGATCGCCTTCAGGCCGATGTGAGGGCCGTCTACCCCGGAAACGCGAGAGGTCTCCGGTGGATTCCGGGACGCCGGTCACAGGCCCTGCTCATGACCTCGGTCGTCGCACGGCGATGCCCCGGGCCCGCCGGGGCGGACACGGGGCATCGGGGGCCGCGCGGGGGTCAGACCGTGAGGAGCGAGGTCAGCGGGGCTCCCGCCAGCGCCGGCTCCACACGGGACCGGCCGGGGAGAAAGCCCAGCTCCATCAGGACGGCGAGGCCGGACACCTCGGCGCCGGCCCGGCGGATCAGCTGGATCGAGGCCTCGGCGGTGCCGCCGGTCGCCAGGACGTCGTCGACGACGAGGACGCGGTCGCTCGCGCTCAGGTCCTCGGCGTGGATCTCGATCTCGGCCGAGCCGTACTCCAGGTCGTACGCCTGGCTGAGCGTCGCCCCAGGGAGCTTGCCGGCCTTGCGCACGGGGACGAAGCCGACGCCGGCCCGGACGGCGACCGGCGCTCCGAGGATGAAGCCGCGGGCCTCCAGACCGACGACCTTGGTGGCCCCGGTCCGGGTGGCCACCTCGGCGAGCGCGTCGGTGAGGGCCGTGAAGGCCGCCGGGTCCGCCAGGAGCGGGGTGATGTCCTTGAACATCACGCCCGGCTCCGGGTAGTCCGCCACGTCCCGGATACGGCTCAGCAGCAGCTCGCTGATGTCGGTCATCGGCGCTTCCCCGAGGGGCGGTTGCGGCCGCGGTTGCGGGACGCGGGCTGGTTGCGCGGGCCGACGACCGCCGCGGCGGCGTCCTCCGGTCCGTCGTCGTACACCTCGTCGTCGGTCTCGACGTCCGTGGCCGGGCCCTGGGCGGCGGTCTGGGCGCGCTTGGCGAGCACCCGCTTCTTGAGGGCCTTCATCTGCGGCTCGCGCTCCTTGAGGTCGGCGACGAGCGGCGTGGCGATGAAGATCGACGAGTACGCGCCGGCCGCGAGGCCGACGAACAGCGACAGGGAGATGTCGTTGAGCATGCCGGCGCCGAGGAAGCCGCCGCCGATGAACAGCAGGCCCGCCACCGGCAGCAGCGCGACCACCGTGGTGTTGATGGAGCGGACCAGGGTGCCGTTGATCGACCGGTTGGCGATCTCGCTGTACGTCCAGCGGGTCTGCTTGGTGATGTCCTTCGTCTGCTCCTTGAGGCTGTCGAAGACGACGACCGTGTCGTAGAGCGAGTAACCGAGGATGGTCAGCAGACCGATCACCGTGCCGGGCGTGACCTCGAAGCCGACGAGGGCGTAGATGCCGACGGTGATGGTGATGTCGTGGATCAGGGCGACGAACGCGGCGACGGCCATCCGCCACTCGAACGCGATCGCCAGGTAGATCACGACCAGGAACAGGAAGATGCCGAGGCCCTGCCAGGCCTTGTTGGCGATCTGCTCGCCCCAGCTCGGGCCGACCAGCTCACCGGTGACGTCGTTCTCGGAGACGCCGAGCTTGTCCGCGAGCTCCGCCGAGACCTTGTCGGCCTGCTTGGTGTCGATGCCCGCGACCTGGATGCGCAGCGTGGCCTTGTCGCCGCCGCCGAGCTTCTGGACGATCGCGTCGTGGCCGGAGGCCTCTTCCGCGTACTCCTGGGCCTGGGCCACCGAGACGCTGGTCTTCGGGGTGTTGAAGACCGCGCCGCCCTGGAACTCGATGCCCATGTTCAGGCCGCGCACCGCCAGGCCGACGATGGCCGTGATGGTGATCAGGATCGAGATGCCGTACCAGATCTTGCGGTTGCGGACGAAGTCGTAGCCGACCTCGCCACGGTGCAGTCGGGCGCCGAGGTTGCCGAGCTTCGACATCTCACGCCTCCTTCGTCTCGATGGGGGCGGAGGGGCGGCGGGTGCGGCGCAGCGGAGGCCGGGCGCCCAGTCGCTTGGGATCGAGGCCGGACCACGGGTGGCCGCCTCCGTAGAACTTCGTGCGGGCCAGGAGCGTCAGCAGCGGCTTGGTGAAGAGGAACACCACGACCACGTCGAGCAGGGTGGTCAGGCCCAGCGTGAACGCGAAGCCCTGCACCTTGCCGACGGTGACGATGAAGAGCACCGCGGCGGCGAGGAACGACACGAAGTCGGAGACCAGGATGGTGCGCCGGGCGCGCGGCCAGGCACGCTCGACGGCGGGGCGCAGGGTGCGGCCTTCCCGGATCTCGTCACGGACGCGTTCGAAGTACACGATGAACGAGTCCGCCGTGATGCCGATGGCGACGATGGCGCCGCAGACGGCCGGCAGGTTCAGCGCGAAGCCGATGGTGGGGCCGAGCAGCGCCATGATCGTGTAGGTCAGGGCCGCGGAGACCAGCAGCGAGAGGATCGCGATGACCGACAGGCCGCGGTAGTAGACCAGCAGGTAGATCACGACGAGCGCGAGGCCGATGGCGCCGGCGATGAGGCCGGCGTGGAGCTGCTCGCCACCGAGGGCGGCGGTCACCGTGGTGACGCTGTCCTCGCTGAACGTGAGCGGCAGGGCACCGTAGGACAGCATGTTGGCGAGGCTCTTGGCCTCCTCCTGCGTGAAGCTGCCGGAGATCTGCGCGTTGCCGCCGGTGATGGCCTGCTGGACGTACGGGTGGGAGACCACCTCGTCGTCGAGGACGATCGCGAACTCGTTCTGCGGGGAGCTCTGCTTGGACAGCTCGCCGGTGATGTTCGAGAACTTCTTGGAGCCGCTGCCGGTGAAGGTCATGTCGACCTGCCAGCCGGCGGCGCGCGTGGTGTCGAAGGAGGCCTTGGCGTCCTTGACCTCGGTGCCGTCGACCGCGACCGGGCCGAGCAGGAACTTCGTCCAGACGTCGCCGTCCTTGCCGCAGGCGACCGTGGTGTCGGCGGGCTTGGCGTCCTTGCCGGCCTTGGCGCGCTGGGCGGGCTTGGAGCAGTCGAGCGCGGTGTACGCGGCCTGGAGCTTGGCGGCGTCACCGTCGTCGCCGGCCTTCGGGGAGGGCGAGTCGTCCGCCTTCAGGCCGTCGGTGACGGCACGGCCCTGGGTGGTGGCCGTCGCGGAGGGGGTGGCGGAGCCGGTGGACTTCTCCGGGTCCGTCGCCTTCGAGGAGCCGCTGGGGGACGCGCTCGGGGAGCCGCTGGGGGACGCGCTGGGCTCCGGCTGCGCCGCGCCGCCGGAGGCCTCGCGCTGGAGGACGGGGCGGAAGTAGAGCTTGGCGGTGGTACCGACCTGATCCCGGGCCTGCTTGGAGTTCGTGCCCTTGGGGATGTTGACGATGATGTTCTTGTCGCCCTGGGTCTGTACCTCGGCCTCCGAGACACCAAGACCGTTGACGCGGCGCTCCATGATCTGGACCGCGGTGTCCATGTTGGTCTTGTTGATCGCGGATTCCTGGCCGGGTTCGGCTTCCGCACGCAGCGTGATGCTCGTGCCGCCGGCCAGGTCGATGCCGAGTCGCGGAGTGGTGTGCCCCGAGGCGAACATCCCTCCGGTGAGCGCCGCGATGGCGATCAGGATGAGGGCCAGCGAGCGCCCTGGCTTGCTCTGGGCGCTCGCCTTACGGCCCTTCTTAGGTGCTGCCACCTTCTCGTACTCCCTCTCGGGCCGCCTCGCACCGGTCTACGGGCGGGCAGCCATGACATGGTGTCGGGATACCGTGCGAGCTCCGCACGCCCGAGGGCGCGCAGGCCTCGCCCGCGCGCCCCGGAACGCGGCTACTTCGCGTCGGCGTCGCCCTCGGACTTCTTCGGCGCGTCCTCCGTCTTGGCCTCGGCGGCCACGATCTCGGACGGCTCCTCGGTCTCGTCGGTCTCGTCCTTCTTGCCGAGGTCGACGGACTTCTCGTCGGAGGCGGCGGCAGCGGGCTCGTCGGTGAGGGAGGAGGCGTCGTCGGGGACGACGTCGGACTTCAGGTCGTGCTCGATGCCGTGGACGATGCGGTTGTACTCGTCGTCGGAGAGGACGGCACCGATGGCGTTCTTGGCGAAGAGAAGCTCCACGCCCGGGCCCGCGTCGAGGAGGACGGTGTCGTCGTTGA
This sequence comes from Streptomyces sp. SS1-1, assembly GCF_008973465.1. Taxonomy (NCBI): domain Bacteria; kingdom Bacillati; phylum Actinomycetota; class Actinomycetes; order Kitasatosporales; family Streptomycetaceae; genus Streptomyces; species Streptomyces sp. SS1-1. The sequence continues at coordinate 1,200,189 of NZ_WBXN01000004.1, forward strand.
CCTCCTTGACGGTGCCGTACATGCCACCGATGGTGCGGACACCGGATCCGGGCTGCATCTGGTTCCGCATGTCGGCGGCCTGCTGCTGCTTCTTCTTGGCCGACCGGGTCATCAGGAACATGGCCCCGATGAGCACGATGAACGGGAGGAGGGTCACGAGACTCACGGGTCGGAACTTCCTTCACACGACCGCGATGGTGAGCGGCCTGATGGTTGGGGGATTGTCTGCCGCCGACAAGGGCGGCATCGGCGGAGTCTAAGCGAGTCTCCGCGCAGGGAACAACGCTCAGCATGGCACCGGGGTTCCTGCTCCGGCCACCAAGCTCGCCGTGACCGGGGCGTCACGCCCCGAACAGGTCCCCTTGTCCGTTTCCGGCGGGCGACGTGCGGGGCGGGGTGAGGCCGAGATGCGACCATGCCGCGGGTGTGGCCACCCGGCCGCGCGGTGTGCGGGCGAGCAGCCCCTCCCGGACGAGGAAGGGTTCGGCCACCTCCTCCACGGTCTCACGTTCCTCCCCCACGGCGACGGCCAGCGTGGACAGGCCCACCGGTCCCCCGGCGAAGAGCTTCAGCAGCGCCTCCAGCACGGCGCGGTCGAGCCGGTCCAGGCCGCGGGTGTCCACCTCGTAGACGGCGAGGGCGGCCGCCGCGATGTCCTGGGTGATGATGCCGTCCGCCTTGACCTGCGCGTAGTCCCGGACGCGGCGCAGCAGGCGGTTGGCGATCCGGGGCGTGCCGCGGGAGCGTCCCGCGATCTCGGCGGCGCCGTCGGCGCCGATCTCGACGTCGAGCAGGCTGGCCGAGCGGTGGATGACGCGCTCCAGCTCGGCGGGCTCGTAGAACTCCATGTGCGCGGTGAAGCCGAAGCGGTCGCGCAGCGGGGGCGGCAGCAGGCCGGCCCGGGTGGTGGCGCCGACCAGGGTGAACGGCGGCAGCTCCAGCGGGATCGCGGTGGCGCCGGGACCCTTGCCGACGATCACGTCGACGCGGAAGTCCTCCATGGCCATGTACAGCATCTCCTCGGCGGGCCGGGACATGCGGTGGATCTCGTCGAGGAAGAGGACCTCCCCCTCCTGGAGGGAGGAGAGGATCGCGGCGAGGTCGCCGGCATGCTGGATGGCGGGGCCGGAGGTGATGCGGATGGGGGCGCCCATCTCGGCCGCGATGATCATGGAGAGGGTGGTCTTGCCGAGGCCGGGGGCACCGGAGAGCAGCACGTGGTCGGCGGTGGCGCCGCGCGCGCGGGCGGCGCGCAGCACCAGGTCGAGCTGTTCGCGGACCTTCTCCTGGCCGATGAACTCGTCCAGGTCCTTCGGGCGCAGCGCGGCCTCGACGGCCTGGTCCTCGCGGTCGGCGACCGAGCCCACCAGCCGCTCGGGGGCGGGGGTGCCGGTGGTGTCGTCGTCCCAGTTCATTGCGTGTGCCTCGCGGGTCGCGGTGGAGGGCGTACGCGGGTCTGCCGTACGCCGGTGTCGTCGGGTGGGGCGGTCAGCGCGCTCTGTTCAGCGTCTGCAGCGCCGCCTTGAGCAGGCGGCCGACCTCCGGGGCGCCCTCGGCGGCCTCGGCCTGCGGGGCGACGGCGCTCACGGCCTCGTCGGCCTCGCGGGTCGCGTAGCCGAGGCCGATCAGGGCGGCGTGCAGTTGGTCGCGCCAGCCCTGGGTGACGGGGGCGCCGACGGCGGGCGCGCCGATCGGTTCGCCGAGGCGGTCCTTGAGCTCCAGGAGGAGCTTCTGGGCGCCCTTCTTGCCGATGCCGGGGACGGCGGTGAGGGCCTTCTCGTCGGCGGTGGCCACGGCCCGGCGCAGCGCGTCGGGCGTGTGCACGGCGAGCATGGCCTGGGCGAGGCGGGGGCCGACGCCGCTCGCGGTCTGCAGCAGCTCGAAGGTCCCCCGCTCGTCGTCGTCGGCGAAGCCGTAGAGCGTCAGGGAGTCCTCGCGCACCACGAGGGACGTGTGCAGCTTGGCGGGCTGCCCGACGCGCAGCGTGGAGAGCGTGTTCGGGGTGCACTGGACGGCCATGCCGACGCCGCCGACCTCGACGACCGCGGTGTCCGGGGCGAGGGCGGCGACGGTGCCGCTGACGAAGGCGATCATGCCGTACGGCCTTTCGATGCGGTGGCGGTGTGCAGGGCGACGGCCTGCTGGAGCCTGTTCTGCGCGGGGGCGCGCCAGATGTGGCAGATGGCGAGGGCCAGGGCGTCGGCGGCGTCGGCCGGCTTGGGCGGGGCGCTGAGCCGCAGGAGCCGGGTGACCATGGCGCCGACCTGTGCCTTGTCGGCGCGACCCGAGCCGGTGACGGCGGCCTTGACCTCGCTGGGCGTGTGCAGGGCGACGGGGATGCCGCGGCGGGCGGCGCAGAGCATGGCGACGGCGCTGGCCTGGGCGGTGCCCATGACGGTCCGGACGTTGTGCTGGCTGAACACGCGCTCCACGGCGACGAATTCGGGCCGGTGCTCGTCCAGCCACTGCTCGATGCCCTGCTCGACGGCGACCAGGCGGTGGCCCAGCTCGGCGTCCGCGGGGGTACGGACGACTCCGACGCCCAGCATGGTCAGCGGCCGGCCCGCGACCCCCTCGACGACGCCCACACCGCAGCGGGTCAGTCCGGGGTCCACCCCGAGTACGCGCACCGCCCCTCCCTTCGCTCACCTGTTTGTGCAGGCTATCGGGTGCCGCTGACAATGCGACGGGCCGACGGGTGTGTCCCGTCGGCCCGTTGAGCACGTGCGCGTGCGGCTCGCGTCCGCGTCAGGCGTCGACCTTCTCCATGATCTCGTCGCTGACGTCGAAGTTGGCGAAGACGTTCTGCACGTCGTCGCTGTCCTCGAGCGCGTCGATCAGCTTGAAGATCTTCTTGGCGCCCTCCTCGTCCAGCTCGACCTGCATGGTCGGAACGAAGTTGGCGTCGGCGGACTCGTAGTCGATGCCGGCGTCCTGGAGGGCGGTGCGGACCGCGACCAGGTCGGTGGCCTCGCTGATCACCTCGAAGGACTCGCCGAGGTCGTTGACCTCCTCGGCGCCCGCGTCGAGGACGGCGGCGAGGACGTCGTCCTCGGTCAGCTCGCCCTTGGGGACGATCACCACGCCCTTGCGGTTGAACAGGTAGGACACCGAGCCCGGGTCGGCCATGGACCCGCCGTTGCGGGTCATCGCGACCCGGACGTCGGAGGCGGCGCGGTTGCGGTTGTCGGTGAGGCACTCGATGAGCACCGCGACGCCGTTCGGTCCGTAGCCCTCGTACATGATCGTCTCGTAGTCGGCGCCGCCGGCCTCCAGGCCCGCGCCGCGCTTGACCGCGGAGTCGATGTTCTTGTTCGGGACCGACTGCTTCTTCGCCTTCTGGATGGCGTCGTACAGCGTCGGGTTGCCGTCGATGTCGGCGCCGCCCATGCGGGCCGCGACCTCGATGTTCTTGATCAGCTTCGCGAAGAGCTTGCCGCGCTTGGCATCGATGACGGCCTTCTTGTGCTTCGTCGTGGCCCATTTAGAGTGGCCGGACATCTGCCTGTCTCCTTCGCGTAACCCATCTCTGCAACGAACGCAGGAATCCTACAAGGACTCGGACGTCCGGTACGCGCGCACCATCTCGACGAACAGCCCGTGGACGCGGTGGTCGCCGGTCAGCTCCGGGTGGAACGACGTGGCCAGCGCGTTGCCCTGGCGGACGGCCACGATGTGGCCGTCGTGCTCGGCGAGCACCTCGGCGCCGGCGCCGACGGACTCCACCCAGGGGGCCCGGATGAAGACGCCCTCCACCGGATCGCCCGGGATCTCCTTGACGTCGACGGCCGCCTCGAACGACTCGTTCTGGCGCCCGAAGGCGTTGCGGCGGACGATCATGTCGATGCCGCCGACGGTCTCCTGGCCCGAGCGCGGGTCGAGGATCTTGTCGGCGAGCATGATCATGCCGGCGCAGGTGCCGTAGACGGGCATGCCGGCGCGCACGCGCGCGCGGAGCGGTTCCATCAGCCCGAAGAGCACGGCCAGCTTGGAGATCGTGGTGGACTCCCCGCCGGGGATGACCAGGCCGTCGACCTCGGCCAGTTCCTCGGGGCGGCGCACCGGCCTGGCCACGGCGTCGGCCGCGGCCAGGGCGACGAGGTGCTCGCGCACGTCGCCCTGGAGCGCGAGCACTCCGATGACGGGTGAGGTCATCACCAGCCCCGGTTCGCGTAGCGCTCGGTCTCGGGCAGGGTGTCGCAGTTGATGCCGACCATGGCCTCGCCGAGGTTGCGGGACGCGTCCGCGATGATCTTGGGGTCGTCGTAGAAGGTGGTGGCCTTCACGATGGCGGCGGCGCGCTTGGCCGGGTCGCCGGACTTGAAGATGCCGGAGCCGACGAAGACGCCCTCGGCGCCGAGCTGGCGCATCAGGGCGGCGTCGGCGGGGGTGGCGACGCCACCGGCGGAGAACAGCACGACCGGGAGCTTGCCGAGCTCGGCGACCTCCTTGACCAGCTCGTACGGGGCGCGCAGCTCCTTGGCGGCGGCGTACAGCTCGTTGTTGTCGTAGCCGCGCAGCCGGGCGATCTCGTTCTTGATCTGGCGCAGGTGACGGACGGCCTCGACGACGTTGCCGGTGCCGGCCTCGCCCTTGGAGCGGATCATGGCCGCGCCCTCGGCGATCCGGCGCAGGGCCTCACCGAGGTTGGTGGCACCGCAGACGAACGGGGTGGTGAAGGCCCACTTGTCGGAGTGGTTGACCTCGTCGGCCGGGGTGAGCACCTCGGACTCGTCGATGTAGTCGACGCCGAGGGACTGCAGGACCTGGGCCTCGACGAAGTGGCCGATGCGGGACTTGGCCATGACGGGGATCGAGACGGCGTCGATGATGCCCTCGATCATGTCCGGGTCGGACATCCGGGCCACGCCGCCGTCCTTGCGGATGTCGGCGGGCACCCGCTCCAGGGCCATGACGGCGACCGCGCCCGCGTCCTCGGCGATCTTCGCCTGCTCCGGGGTGACGACGTCCATGATCACGCCGCCCTTGAGCTGCTCGGCCATGCCGCGCTTCACACGGGCGGTGCCGGTCTCGGGAGCCTGGTTTTCGGAGATGGACACGGGTGACCTCACAACGGGTGGAGAAGGGTTGCTGCGAGCATCGAGGAAACGGCAGCGGACCAGTCCACAGCAAGGGCCAATGAGGAGCCGGTGGCTCGTTTTCCGTGCCCGCCGGTGGCGCGCTCCGGTCAGGAGGCCCGTTCGACCAGGGCGGCGGGCGGCTCGTCGTCCATCTCGAAGGCCAGCGGGAAGGGGGCGTGGCCGGCCAGGCGGAACCAGCGGACCTTGCGGTGCCGGCGCAGGGCGCGGGCGGCGCGGACGGCGTCGTTGTGGAAGCGGCGGGCCATCGGCACCCGGCGGACCGCCTCGGTCAGCTCGCGGGCCGCCGCCTCGCCGCCGGGCGCCTCGCGGACCGCCTCCACCTGCTGGCTCTCGGCGAACACGGCGCGCAGGGCCTGGCTCAGCTCGCTCTCGGCGACCTCGCGCTGCTCCTCCTCGGCCTGCCGGGCCGCGTGCGCGGCCTCGTACAGCACGATCGAGGCGGCCGGGTCCAGGACGCCGGAGGTGGCCAGCTCCTGGGCGACGGAGGCGCGGCGCAGCAACTGGGCGTCGAGCGCGGCCCGGGCCGCGTCGATCCGGGCGTGCAGCCGGTCCAGCCGGCCGGCGGTCCAGCTGAGGTAGAGGCCGATCGCCACGAGGACGACGAGGATCCAGATGAGTGTCGCGGTCACGGCCGCAGACTAGCGGGGTGCCTCCGGCGGTTCGGGGCTCGGGGGCGGACGGTTCCACGCGGCGCCGGCGGCACCGAGGGCCCCTGCGCGGGCTCCCTCGGCGACTTCCGGGGGTCGGCCATCTTGTGCGGTCCCTGCGGGGCGAGGGCCGGTGCCCCCTGCGCGGGCGCCAGGAGCCCCTGGCCCAGGCCCTGGGGCAACCCCGGGGGACGGCGCCTGTGGGTCTGCCCCGCGCGTGCGGCATGGCCTGCGACTCCCGGGAGGCCGTCGGGGCCGCCCCGAGCCGGCCGGCGCACGAGGATCCACCCGCGCGGAGGCTCCCCCGCGACTCAGGCGGCGCAGGGGAGACCCGCGCCAGCCGCCCCCGCCGACGGTGGGAGGCTGCCCCGGCGACTTCGGGAGCCCTGCCACCAGTCCGCGCAGGCATCGCCGCTGTCCCGCGCGGGGCGCCTCCGGCGGTGCCAGGAACCCCGGCCACTCCCTCGCAGCCCCACCATGTGTGTGGGGGACGGCGCCTGCGGCTTCCGCGTCGGCGGCACATCGACGCCGCCTACGCGCGGGGCTCCCGCGGCCGGCGGCGGCCCACACACAGGGTGGGGCTCTGCCCGCAGGCGGGCCCGGCTTCCCGGAAACCCTCAGCAGGGCGCCAGCCCCAACCGCACCCTCAGTCCCGCGCCAGCCCCAACCGTGCCCTGAGGCCGCCCACCGGCCCCGTGCCCGAGGTGTCGTCGGTGGCCACCGCTGCCGCGCCCGCTGTGACCGTTTCGTAGACCGACATGATGTCCGCGCCGACCGTCGACCAGTCGAAGCGGCGGACGTGGGCGCTTCCCCGTTCGCGGAGTTCGGCGCGGCGGGCGGGGTCGGCCAGGAGGCGTACGGCGGCGTCGGCGAGGGCGTCCGCGTCCTCGTTGGCGAAGAGTTCGCCGGCCGCGCCCTGGTCCAGGACCTGGGCGAAGGCGTCGAGGTCGGAGGCGAGGACGGGCGCGCCCGCCGACAGGGCCTCGACCAGGATGATGCCGAAGCTCTCACCGCCGGTGTTGGGCGCCACGTACAGGTCGACGCTGCGCAGCAGCCTGGCCTTGTCCTCGTCGCTGACCATGCCGAGGAACTCGACACGGGAGCGCAGTTCGGCGGGCAGGTCTTCGACCGCCTCCTCCTCGTCGCCCCGGCCGGCCACGAGGAGCCGGGCCTCCGGGCGGGCGGCGAGGATCTTCGGCAGGGCCCGCATCAGCACCGGGAGGCCCTTGCGGGGCTCGTCGATGCGGCCGATGAAGCCGATGGTGTCGCCCTGCCAGTCGGGGTTGGGCTCGGCCCGGGCGAAGAAGTCGACGTCGACGCCGTTGGGGATGACGACCGCGTCACCGCCCAGGTGCTCCACCAGCGTCCGGCGGGCGTACTCGCTCACCGCGATCCGGGCGCTGATCTTCTCCAGGGCGGCCTGGAGGATCGCGTACGCCGCGATCATCGCGCGCGAGCGCGGGTTGGACGTGTGGAAGGTGGCGACGATCGGCCCCGAGGCCGCCCAGCAGGTGAGCAGGCCGAGGGACGGCGACGTCGGCTCGTGGATGTGGACGACGTCGAAGCGTCCGTCGTGCAGCCAGCGGCGCACCCGCGCGGCGGAGAGGAAGCCGAAGTTCAGCCGGGCGACCGAGCCGTTGTACGGCACCGGGACGGCCCGGCCCGCCGAGACGACGTACGGAGGCAGCGGGGTGTCGTCGTCGGCCGGCGCCAGCACGGACACCTCGTGCCCCTGCCGGATGAAGTACTCGGCGAGGTCCCGGATGTGGAACTGGACGCCTCCGGGCACGTCCCAGGAGTAGGGGCAGACGATGCCGATTCTCACGAGGTCCCCTTCGTGGGATCCAGGTCGGCGAGCCACAAGCGCTGGAGCATGTGCCAGTCCTCCGGATGTTCCGCGATACCCGTGGCGAAGGCGTCGGCCAGCGCCTGTGTCATGACAGACGTCTTCTCGGCGCGATTGCCTGACTCGGGCACCTCGACCGGCGGGTGGACGCGGCCCTGCATCACGGACGAGTCGTCGTACCAGAGCGTCACGGGCAGCAGCAGCGCCCCGGTCTGCTGGGCGAGCAGCGCCGGTCCGGCGGGCATCCGGGCGGTCGCGCCGAAGAAGTCGACCTCGACGCCGGAGGAGGACAGGTCGCGGTCGGCGACCAGGCAGACCAGGCCGCCGTCGCGTAGCCGGCGCGCCAGGGTGCCGAAGGCGCTGCCGCCGCTGTGCGGCAGGACCTCCATGCCGAGGCCCTCGCGGTACGCGACGAAGCGGTCGTAGAGCGTCTCGGGCTTGAGGCGCTCGGCGACCGTCGTGAACGGTGTCTTCAGTTCGGTGGTGACCCACGCACCGGCCAGGTCCCAGTTGGCCAGGTGGGGCAGGGCCAGTATCACGCCCTTCCCGGCGGCCAGCCCGTCGGTGAGATGGTGGACGTCCTTGGGCGCGAACCCCTCGCGCACCCGGTCCTCGCTCCAGGCGGGCAGCCGGAAGGACTCCATCCAGTAGCGCAGGTACGAGCGCATGCCCGCGCGCGAGAGCTCCGCCAGGCGTTCCGGGCTCGCGTCGGGCACCACGCGCGCGTAGTTGCTCTCCAGCCGCTGGACGCCCTTGCCCCGCTTCTTCCACGCCAGGTCGGCGATGGTGCGGCCGAGGCGCACGGCGGCCGGCTCGGGGAGCTTCTTCACGGTGCCCCAGCCGAGCCCGTACAGCGCGTCGGTGAGCCGGTCCTGGGCGCTCACGTGGCGGCCTCGCTCCCGTGCGAGGCGCTCTCCGGCTTGTCCGGCGCCTCGGCGGCCTCGGCCTCGGCGGACTCCCGGCGGACGGTGACGACCCGCTGGACCAGCGTGACGAGGCTGCCCACCGCGACGACCCACAGCGCCACCGGCAGCAGGTACTGGATGCCGGGCACGCCGAACTTGTGCAGTCCGGCGAAACCGGCCGCGACCAGCGAGATCACCAGGCGCTCGGCCCGCTCGACCAGACCGTTGACGGCGACCGGCAGGCCGATCGACTCGCCGCGGGCCTTGGTGTACGACACGACCTGGCCGCTGGCCAGGCAGAAGATCGACACCGCGCACAGCACGATGTCGTCGCCGCCCCCGGCGTACCAGAGGGCGAAGCCGCCGAAGATCGCGCCGTCGGCGACCCGGTCCAGGGTGGAGTCGAGGAAGGCGCCCCAGCGGCTGGAGCGGCCGAGCTGGCGCGCCATGTTGCCGTCGACGAGGTCGGAGAACACGAACAGCGTGATCACGACCGTGCCCCAGAAGAACTCGCCCATGGGGTAGAAGACCAGCGCGCCCGCGACCACGCCGGCGGTCCCGATCAGGGTGACGGTGTCGGGGCTGACGCCCCTTCTGATCAGAAATGAGGCGAACGGCGTGAGAACACGCGTGAAGAAAGCACGCGCGTACTTGTTCAGCATGGCCTTCCCGAGGGTCGGTGTGGCGCCGCGCGGCCCTTGCTGGCCACCGGCTGGCCCATCGTAGCCACGCGCGCGTGCGGGCGGCCGCCGGGCACTCGTCGTCGGTGCCCGTGGCCCGCCGGGACGGGGCGGCGGGCGCGGTCCCGTCCGTCGTATGGACGGGCCGTGCGGTGAGTGGAAAGCTCGAAGGACCGCGGGCGTCGTCGCAGCCGCCGTCGCTGGGGGCGCCTTCCGGGCCCGGGCCCGGGAGAGGGACCGTACGTCCGCGCCCACAGTGACCTCACCGTGCACGGGAGGCAGGAGCATGGGCGACAAGGCGAACGCACACCCCGGAGCCGCCGGCAGGGCTACGGCGGCCGACCACCCCACGTCCGTACGGAATGTGGTGCTGGTCGGCCACAGCGGTTCGGGCAAGACGACTCTGGTCGAGGCCCTCGCGCTGACGGCGGGGGCGGTGAACCGGGCGGGCCGCGTCGAGGACGGCGGCACCGTCTCCGACTACGACGAGATCGAGCACCGGCAGCACCGCTCGGTACAGCTCTCCCTGGTGCCCGTCGAATGGGACGGCATCAAGATCAATCTGCTGGACACCCCCGGCTACGCCGACTTCGTCGGGGAACTCAGGGCCGGTCTGCGCGCGGCGGACGCGGCCCTCTTCGTCGTCTCGGCCTCGGACGGCGTCGACGGCTCCACCCGCATGGTGTGGGACGAGTGCGCGGCCGTCGGCATGCCGCGCGCGATCGTCGTGACGCATCTGGAGGCGGCGCGGGCGAACTACGAGGAGATGACGCGGATCTGCGCGGAGGCGTTCGGCGGCGACGACCCCGACGCCGTGCTCCCGCTGTATCTGCCGCTGCACGGGGAGCCCGGCCCGGACGGGCACGCGCCCGTGACCGGTCTGATCGGCCTGCTGACGCAGAAGCTCTTCGACTACTCCACCGGGGAGCGCAAGGAGTCCGAACCGGGCGGCGACGAGCTGCCGCTGATCGAGGAGGCGCGCAACCGGCTGATCGAGGGGGTCATCGCGGAGAGCGAGGACGAGACCCTCATGGACCGCTATCTCGGCGGTGAGCAGATCGACGTGAAGACGCTCATCGGGGATCTGGAGCGGGCCATCGCGCGGGGCACGTTCTTCCCCGTCCTGGCCGCCGCCCCGGCCGCCGAGGGCGCCCGGCAGGGTCTCGGCACCGTCGAGGTGCTGGAGCTGATCACCCGCGGCTTCCCGACCCCGCTGGAGCGGCCGGCGCCCGCGGTGACCACGCTCGACGGCCGGCCGCGCGAGCTGAAGCCGTGCGACCCGGACAGTCCGCTGGTCGCCGAGGTCGTGAAGACCGCGTCGGACCCCTACGTCGGCCGGATCTCGCTGGTGCGCGTCTTCTCCGGCACGCTGCGGCCCGACGAGACGGTGCACGTGTCCGGGCACGGCATGGAGGACCGCGGTCACGAGGACCACGACGTCGACGAGCGCGTCGGCGCGCTGTCGGCGCCCTTCGGCAAGCAGCAGCGCACCCTCAGCCACTGCATCGCGGGCGACCTCGCGTGCGTGGCCAAGCTGAGCCGCGCGGAGACCGGGGACACCCTGTCGTCGAAGGACGACCCGCTGCTGATGGAGCCCTGGCAGATGCCGGACCCGCTGCTGCCGCTGGCCATCCAGGCGCACAGCAAGGCCGACGAGGACAAGCTGTCGCAGGGCCTGGCCCGCCTGGTCGCCGAGGACCCGACGATGCGCCTGGAGCAGAACCAGGCCACCCACCAGGTGGTGCTGTGGGCGCTGGGCGAGGCCCACGCCGACGTCGCACTGGAACGGCTGCGCAGCCGGTACGGGGTGCAGGTCGACGTCGTGCCGTACAAGGTGTCGCTGCGGGAGACGTTCGCGGGCAAGGCGGCGGGCCGCGGCCGGCATGTGAAGCAGTCCGGCGGGCACGGGCAGTACGCCGTCTGCGAGATCGAGGTCGAGCCGCTGCCCGGCGGTTCGGGCATCGAGTTCGTGGACAAGGTCGTCGGCGGCGCGGTGCCGCGCCAGTTCATCCCGTCCGTGGAGAAGGGCGTGCGCGCCCAGGCGGCGAAGGGGGTCGCGGCCGGTCATCCGCTGGTCGACGTCCGGGTCACCCTGCTCGACGGCAAGGCGCACTCGGTCGACTCCTCCGACGCGGCCTTCCAGACGGCCGGCGCGCTCGCGCTGCGCGAGGCCGCGGGCGAGACGAAGATCCATCTGCTGGAGCCGGTGGCGGAGGTGTCCGTGCTGGTCGGCGACGACTACGTCGGGGCCGTGATGAGCGACCTGTCCGGACGGCGGGGCCGTGTCCTCGGCACCGAGCAGACCAGCGGCGGGCGCACGCTGATCAAGGCCGAGGTACCCGAGATCGAGATCGGCCGGTACGCCATCGATCTGCGGTCGCTGTCGCACGGCACGGCCCGGTTCAGCCGGCGGTACGCGCGGCACGAGCCGATGCCGCAGCAGATCGCGGAGCGGGTCAGGGAGGAGGCGCGGGTGGCGTCCTAGCGCGCGCCGGGCGCCGCCCGGTCGCTCCACGCGCGCCGGAGCGCCACGAAAACGCGCCGGAGCCTTCCGGACGCCACGTGGAGCGCTCCCCTCCCCGTCGGCGGGCGGCTTCGGCCGTCCGCCGACGGATGTCGGTGGCTGGGGATACGCTGATCATCGATCGGCGTCCGATCAACAGGTGTGCGCCGTACGGAAGTCGGGAAGGCCGCAGGAGCGACAGTGCGGCGAGTGGGGGCGGGAATGACCGTTGAAGGCGGTTACGCGGACATCTTCGGTCCGCAGGTGCCGCGCACGGCCGGTGAGGGGCAGACGGCGACCTTCGCGCTGGCCTCGGCGGCCTATCGCGACAACCCGTACGAGGACATCAAGAAGGCCGACAACGAGTGGCACAAGACGGACGTCAAGGCGGGCCGCGGCTGGGCGAAGATCTTCCGGCCCAATCTCGGTGAGGCGTTCTCGCGGGCCGTGGTCGACCGCATGCTCGGCGACGGCCGCAAGCCGCTGATCCAGTCCTTCGGCACCGAGCCGCAGGTCGTGGTCGAGCACTGCCTGGCCGCGAACAACATCCGCAAGGCCCGGGACCGCACCCTCAGCACGATCATGGTCGTCTGCGGTCTGCTGTTCCTGCCCGGCCTCCTGGTGTGGCTGCTCGTCTTCACGCTGCGCACCACCATCGTGAAGCGGGACGCCAAGCGGGGCGGGGCGCTCGGCTCCGTGCTCCTCGTCGCGATGGGCGCGCTGGCCGTGCTGTTCCTGCTGAAGATGCCGTTCACCGGCCTCTGGGCGTGGTACGCGCGCGCCTCCGTGGTGATGCCGGTCCTGGGCTGGTTCTGGGCGAAGCAGGTGTGCGAGCGCACCGCGCGGGACCTGCGGGAGCGCTGGGACAGCCTGCTCGCGGGCAGCAGCGTCGGCGCGAAGGTGCCGGAGGCGGTGCCGGCCAGTCCCAACGAGACGCAGGCCGAGCATCTGCGCCAGGCGCTGGCCAAGCTCAGCGCCGAGCAGCAGTCCAACTCGGTCTTCTACGCCGGCCCCAAGGGCATACTCGGCATGGGCACCCGCTGGGGCAGCTGGCAGCTGGCCGAGGAGCTGGTGCCCGCCGACGCCGACCGTGAGATCCACCCGTTCCGCAGCTGGGACGTGATCCGCGCGATCCACGACCAGCTGAGCATGCTCGAGCGCGGCCCGCTGAACTCGGGCGGTTTCCCCAAGCCCTCGATACGCCACTGGATCGTCACGCCGATCGCCGAGGGCGCCTCGGCGGTGTCCCGGCCGGAGGGCACGGACGTCGAGGCGTACCAGGTGAAGCCGCACGCGATACAGGAGATCTGCAACAAGCAGCAGTTCGGCAGCGGTGACCGGCACTATCTGGGCGTCCAGTGGACGCTGTGGGACGGCCAGCTGATCATCACCATGCTGATCACGGTGACCGTGCTGCACGAGACGCTGCGCATCGAGGTGACGGGCCACGCCCTCGGCCCGGTCAACGGGCTCTTCCAGGAGAAGCCGGAGGCGCCGAAGAAGGAGGTCGCCAAGTCGCTGAAGCCGTGGGAGACCCGCTCGGTGAAGCTGCCGCTGGTCGGCACCGACGAGGTGGTGCGGCTGGCGGTGCGGGCGCCGCTCTCCTGGTATCCCCCGGCGCTGAACTGGCTGGGCGGGACGATCGCCCTGCCCGAGCCGTTCGGGCTGCGGCACGCCTGGGCCGATCAGCCGTGGCGGCACCGCTTCATGGCCGACGACGCCCTGCGCGCCGCCACCCCGGTGCTGCGGGCCGTGCACGCCTCGGCGATCAGGGTCCTCGCGGAGAACGGCGTGGACACCGAGAAGTTCGGTGCCCGCTCGGCGTTCCTCAGCACGGCCGTGCAGGACCCCTCACCGCGCAAGGCGGACGTCTACGACGCGTAGGCGCTGCGGCGACGAGCCGACGGAGGGGCCGGGCCGGCCCCTCCCCCGCGGTCAGGCGGTCGGCCAGGCCTCCGCCAGCATCTTGCGGGTGTCGGCGAGGAGCTGCGGCAGCACGCGCGTGTGCCCGACGACCGGCATGAAGTTCGTGTCCCCGCCCCAGCGCGGCACGATGTGCTGGTGGAGGTGGGCGGCGATCCCGGCACCGGCGACCGTGCCCTGGTTCATGCCGATGTTGAAGCCGTGGGCACCCGACGCGGTGCGCAGGGCCGTCATCGCCTGCTTGGTCAGCGCCCCCAGCTCGGCGGTCTCCGGCTCGGTGAGGTCGGTGTAGTCGGCAACATGGCGGTAGGGCACGACCATGAGGTGCCCGCCGTTGTACGGGTACAGGTTGAGGACCGCGTACACCTGCTCGCCGCGCCGGACGACCAGCCCGTCCTCGTCGGATTTGGCCGGGATCGAGCAGAAGGGGCAGCCGTCGTCCGCTCCGGGACCGGTCGGCTTGTTCTCACCCTGGATGTAGGCCATCCGATGGGGCGTCCACAGGCGCTGGAACGCGTCCTGGATGCCCACTCCCCACTGCTGCTCCGGCTCACTCGTCATGCGTGCAGCATATGGCTTCGACCGTTCCCGGCGTGTCGCCGGGGCGCGGGGGCGGCGGGCACCGGCCAAGCTGGGCGCGTGGACGACGACAGCCCCTCCGCCCGCTGGGAGCAGCGCACCGAGATCCCGCTGTTCCTGGCGTCGCTGCTCTTCCTGGCCGCCTACGCGGCCCGCGTCCTCGCGGTGAGCATGCCGCAGTTCTGGAAGGACCTGTGCGTGTACACGATGGTCGCGCTGTGGCTGCTGTTCGCCGCCGACTTCGTGGTGCGCCGGAAGCTCAGCGGGGAGCGCTTCCCGCACTTCGTGAGGACCCACTTCCTGCACACGGTCGTGGTCCTGCTGCCGTTGCTGCGCCCCCTGCGGATCGTGCCGCTCTACGACGTCATCCAGCGCCGGCAGGGGGAGCCCCGGCTGTCCCTGCACGCCCGTGTGATCGCCTACGCGAGCCTGTCCACGCTGCTCCTCGGCTTCGCCGGCGCCCTGGCCGTCTTCCATCTGGAACGCGGGGCGCCCGGCGCCACCATGCGGACCTTCGGCGACGCCGTGTGGTGGACGGCGGCGACCCTCAGCACCGTCGGCTACGGCGACATCACACCGGTGACCTTCGGAGGCCGGACGATCGCGATCGGCATGATGGCGGGCGGGCTGGCCCTGTTGGGCGCGGTGACCGGGTCGTTCTCCTCGTGGCTGCTGCAGGTCTTCACCCGCGAGAGCGACAAGAGGCCCCCGGAGAGCTGAGCTTCCGGGGGCCTCCTGGAGCCGGTGGATCAGACCTGCGCCCGCTCCTCGACGACCTTCGCGATCTTGGCGATGGCCTCGTCGAACGGGATGCCGTTCTCCTGGGAGCCGTCGCGGTAGCGGAAGGAGACGGCGTTGTTCGCCATGTCCTCGTCGCCCGCGATGACCATGAAGGGCACCTTCTGCTTCTGGGCGTTGCGGATCTTCTTCTGCATCCGGTCCGAGGAGGAGTCGACCTCGACGCGCAGCCCCTGCTTCTTCGCGGCGGCGGCGAACTTCTCCAGGTACTCGATGTGCGCGTCGCCGATCGGGATGCCGAGCGCCTGCACCGGGGCCAGCCACGCCGGGAAGGCGCCCGCGTAGTGCTCCAGGAGCACCGCGAAGAACCGCTCGATCGAGCCGAACAGCGCACGGTGGATCATGACGGGACGCTGCTTGGAGCCGTCGGCGGAGGTGTACTCCAGGTCGAAGCGCTCCGGCAGGTTGAAGTCGAGCTGGATCGTCGACATCTGCCAGGTTCGGCCGATGGCGTCCTTGGCCTGGACGGAGATCTTCGGGCCGTAGAAGGCGGCGCCGCCCGGGTCCGCGACCAGTTCCAGGTTCTGCTTCTCGGCGACCTGGCGCAGCGTCTCGGTGGCCTCCTCCCACGCCTCGTCGGTGCCGACGAACTTCTCCGGGTCCTTGGTGGACAGCTCCAGGTAGAAGTCGGTCAGGCCGTAGTCGCGCAGCAGGTTCAGGACGAAGGTGAGGGTCTTGTCGAGCTCCTCGGACATCTGCTCGCGGGTGCAGTAGATGTGCGCGTCGTCCTGGGTGAAGCCGCGGGCACGGGTGAGGCCGTGCACGACGCCCGACTTCTCGTACCGGTACACGGTCCCGAACTCGAAGAGGCGCAGCGGCAGCTCACGGTAGGAACGCCCGCGCGCGTCGAAGATCAGGTTGTGCATCGGGCAGTTCATGGGCTTGAGGTAGTAGTCCACGCCCTCGTCGAGCTGCATGGGCGGGTACATGCCGTCGGCGTACCAGTCCAGGTGGCCCGAGGTCTCGAAGAGCTTCCCCTTCGTCGCGTGCGGGGTGTAGACGAACTCGTAGCCCTCCTCCTCGTGCCGGCGGCGCGAGTAGTCCTCCATGACCCGGCGGATGATGCCGCCCTTGGGGTGGAAGACGGCGAGGCCGGAGCCGATCTGCTCGGGGATCGAGAACAGGTCGAGCTCGCTGCCGAGCTTGCGGTGGTCGCGCTTCTCGGCCTCGGCGAGGAACTCCAGGTGCGCCTTCAGCTCGTCCTTGGAGGGCCAGGCGGTGCCGTAGATGCGCTGGAGCATCGGGTTCTTCTCGCTGCCGCGCCAGTAGGCGGCCGCGTTGCGCATGAGCTTGAACGCCGGGATGTTCCGGGTGGTGGGCAGGTGGGGACCGCGGCAGAGGTCCTTCCAGCACAGTTCGCCGGTCTTGGCGTCGAGGTTGTCGTAGATCGTCAGCTCGCCGGCGCCGACCTCGACGTCCGCGCCGTCGTCGTGCGACGCGGAGCCCTTGAGGCCGATCAGCTCCAGCTTGTACGGCTCGTCGGCCAGCTCCTCGCGGGCGTCCTCGTCGGTGACGACGCGGCGCGCGAACCTCTGGCCCCGCTTCTGGATCTCCTGCATCTTCTTCTCGATGGCCTTGAGATCCTCGGGGGTGAACGGCTTCTCGACGTCGAAGTCGTAGTAGAAGCCGTCCTTCACGGGCGGGCCGATGCCCAGCTTGGCCTCGGGGAAGAGCTCCTGCACCGCCTGGGCCATCACGTGCGCGGTGGAGTGGCGCAGGATGTTCAGGCCGTCCTCGGAGGAGATCTCGACGCCCTCGACCTCGTCGCCGTCGGAGAGCACGTACGACAGGTCCCTGAGCTCGCCGCCCACGCGCGCGGCGATGACGGAGCGCTCGCCGGCGAAGAGGTCGGCGGCCGTAGTGCCCGTCGTCACCACGCGCTCTTCCCGCTCGGAATCGCGTTGGATGATCACACGGACGTCTGACACCGGTCTCTCCTGACTGAAGGTGGGGTGCGGCGCCATACCAGGAGCGCGCGCATGACTGCGATCGTACCGACCCGCGACCGCCGATCGCGAAACGGATATCGCGGCCCCCGCCGTCTCCGGCCGCCGTCAGTCGCCGCCGTCCTCCCCCGCGCACACCTCTTCGAAGAAGTCCAGATCCTCCTGGAGCGCCTTCATCAGCCGGTCCCGCTCGGCGTCGTCGACCTGCACCGGGACCACCTCGGAGGCCCCGGCCAGCCTGCGGAAGCCGCCCCGGCTCTCCAGCCGGCCGCGCACCCGCACCGGCAGCCCGACGAGGTGCGCGCGCCCGGCGATGCGGTACGCCTCCTCGTCCAGGGTCAGCCGGACGTGGGCGACCTCGGCGCCCGCGAGGACGCGCAGCCGGACGGTGCCCTCGCCGCGGGTGCCGGTCCGGCGCATCCGCACGACGGCGCCGGTGATCAGCGCCGGCACGGACGGCTCCTCGCGCAGATAGCGGGCCGCGGCCGCCCTCAGGACGGGCAGGTCGCCGGGCGAGAACTCGACGGGCTCGCCGTCGGCCGCGCAGTCCTCGGGTACGCCCGCGGCGGGCGCCCACGCCACGGCGACGCGCGCGCCCTCGGTGCCGCGCACCAGGGCGATCAGTCCTTCGACCAGTTCCCGGCTGACGCCCGCCTCGACGGCTCCGTCGAAGGCGTCCATGCCGCCGGTGGCCCGCTGGTAGTCGACGGCCTCGCGGGCCGCGTACAGCGCGTGGTGGAGGCGTACGGCGAGGGGGCGGCCGGTGGCGACGGGCACGAAGGCGGTGAGGCCGCGGCCGTCGGGCGCGGAGCCGACGAGAACGTCGTCCAGCAGGCCGGCGGCCGCGCGGCGGTGCCGGGCGCCGTGGTATCCGGCCCGGGCGCGGGTGGCGAGGGCGGCGGCGAGCAGGGTGCGGCGGGCGGCGGTGCGCAGTTCCTCCTCGGCGGTCCAGGGCGCCGCCCCGGCCGGGCCCGCCGGCGCGTCCCGCCACCAGCGGATCTCGTCGCTGGGTACGGCGAGGCAGACCAGCACCTCGCGGGCGGCGGGGGTGCCGCTGCGGGACAGCGCGGTCAGCGCCTCGGCGAGCAGGTCGTCGCTGTCGGGGAAGGCCCGGGACTCCGGGACGAGCAGGCTGGTGCCGCCGCCGGCCGGTCCGGGCGGGGTCCAGCGCCCGTAGCGGCCGGCCGCTCCCCCGCGCCGCTGCCAGCCGTGCCGGCGCAGCAGGACGCCGAGGACGGCGGGGTCGACGTCGCCGGGCACGGGGGCCCGGTCCCAGGCGGCGTCGACGGGGTGGGGCCGGACCGGGCGGGCGGGCTCCTGGAGCGGGCGGTGCGTCATGGTCTGCCTCCGGTCCCGACCCGCGTCATGATCTCGCAGAGCGCCCGGTCGTCGAAGATGCGGGAGGTCGGTATCCGCACGGTGGTGCGGCGCCGGCCGGTGATCGCGTGGCCGGCGAGGTTGACCCAGTAGCAGCAGTGCCGCAGGTCGAGCCGGTCGTGTCCGGCGCGCAGCCACTGCTCCTGGGAGCGGGGCACGATCATCACGACGAGGATCTTGTGCACCGAGACCGGGGTGCGGGCGAGCTTCGCCAGATGGGCGTTGTCGAGCGTGAAGGAGAAGTGGCGGCCGGGCGGATCGGGCGCCACCTGGTACGTCGCCTTCAGCTGCACCTTGATGGTGACCTCGTCGTCGACGGTGTGGCCGGGCGCGCTGTGGCTGACGTGCCAGTCGATGCCGTTGTCCGGGAACGGCTGGGACAGCGAGCATCCCGCCGCCGCGGCGACCGCGTGCAGATAGCCCACCTGCAGTGTCTCCATGCACGCGGTGGTGGCGAGTGAACCGCGAGGGGGGCCCGTCCGTTCGGGCAGCAGCCCGCCCCGCTCGGGCTGCGCAATCGCCATGACGAACAGCCTTCCAGGCAGAGTGAATCCCCGTGGCGGGCCGCTGAACTGCAAAGACCCGCACTCCTGTTGTGTCCTTCCGGCGTACGCCGCAAACGGCCCGGGTATCACCAAACGGGCAGAAGACGGGACGTCAGCTGCCATGGATGGACAAGGGGTTGAGCGGTATGGGGTGCTGGTACGAAGGCCCGCTGGCGGCATTCGACACGGAGACGACAGGCGTGGACGTCGAGACCGACCGGATCGTCTCGGCGGCCGTCGTGGTGCAGGACGCCCCGGGGACCCGGCCCCGGGTGACGCGATGGCTGGTGAACCCGGGTGTCCCGGTGCCGGAGGCGGCGACCGCGGTGCACGGCCTGACGGAGGATCACCTCCAGCGCAACGGCCGCTGGCCGGCGCCGGTGATGCAGGAGATAGCCGAGGAGCTGGCGGTGCAGGCCACGGCGGGCCGGCCGCTGGTGGTGATGAACGCGCCGTTCGATCTGACGCTGCTGGACCGCGAGTTGCGGCGGCACCGTGCCTCGTCGCTGTCCCGCTGGTTCGAGAGCGCGTCGCTGACGGTGCTCGACCCGCGCGTCCTCGACAAGCACCTCGACCGCTACCGCAAGGGGCGCCGCACCCTGACCGACCTGTGCGCGCACTACGAGGTCGAGCTGGAGGACGCGCACGACGCGGCGGCCGACGCGCTGGCGTCGCTGGAGGTCGTCCGCGCGGTGGCCCGCCGCTTCGCGGCCCGCCTGGAACGGCTCTCCCCGGCGGAGCTGCACACCCTGCAGGCGGTGTGGCACGCGGCACAGGCGCGCGGCCTGCAGGCGTGGTTCGCGCGCAGCGGCACGGAGGAGTCGGTGGACCCGTCCTGGCCCCTGCGCCCGGACCTGCCGGCGGCGGCCTGAACAGCGGAAAAGCCGGCCCGCTCGACGCGGACCGGCTTTCTCCCCGATGAAGGGAGGGAGCTCTCATTCGAAAACAATACCGATGCCCCATAGGGTGATCGATTCGCATATGTCTCAGAATTGTCACCGATTGCGGGCGACCGCATGCACTATCCCAGAGTGCGCTAATCATGCTGCATGGCAACCAACTTGGAGCGCACACTCCTTATTTCGAACATCACCCTGAACATTGTCGGCATCGGCTCCACTGCACTCAGCGTCATCGTCGACACGCCTGAATGGGTGCTCCCAGCGGGGATCACCGCTTTGGGAGTCGGCGTCGTGTGGGCTCTGTGCACGTACGTTCCGTTCAACGGGTCGGCAGTCGCCCGCAACCTGACGCTCGGGCTCACCGCCCTGATCGCGGCTGTGCTCGTGGGGTTCACGTGGCCCGACAGACCCAACAGCGTCCCGGGCAACAGCCCTTCGGCGGCGTCCACTAAGTCGTCGTGGGAAAAGACGGTCGCCCGCCTCAAGAAGAGCATCGAGCCGGGCCACCATGCATCGATCGAATGCAAGATCGCCGTCTCGGGCACCGGCTGGATCCCGGATCACTTCGACATCTGGACCGCCATCCTCAACGACGCGAACGGAACCCCCGACACGTCACGGCTGTTCGGTCTGGAAAAGGCTGTCGCGTCCACCGGCGATTCATGGGCGACCAAGCATTTCTCCGTCGGCGTGCCGAAGCCCAAGAACAAGCACTACTGGATCTACGTGTACCTGGTGCACGAGGACGCCAGTTCGGTGCTGAGTAATGTCGTGCCCCGTGAGGGAAGCCAGAAGCCGACCCTGGACAGTCCCATCGAGCGGGCCACTCTCCTGGACCGGATCCCCGTCGAGCGTGCGGCCGACGCGACGTGCTGACGCATAGGGCCCCGGATGCCGGTGCTGGGCACCGCGCGATCAGGGCGATGCAAGAAGCGGTCACACGGACCGCGGTCGGCAGTGACGCGCCCCGGGCCGCGCTCGCGGACATCCACCGCGGCGCACGGGTGCGGGCCTAGATACCCCGGAGTACCGGCCACACAGCAGAAGGGGCCGTCCGTGTGGACGGCCCCTTCCGGGTACCAGGTGCCAATGAACTTCTCACTGGTGGGCGATACTGGGTTCGAACCAGTGACCTCTTCGGTGTGAACGAAGCGCTCTCCCACTGAGCTAATCGCCCGGGAACGCACTGAACCATACAGGTCCCCGCGCGGTTCCTTCAAACCGCTTCGCGACGTTCGGCCAGGAACGCCAGCAGGCCGCGGCGGCCCGCGCGCATCATCAGCCGGTGGTTGGCGCGGAACAGCGGCCGGCCCGGCACGGCGAACCGGCGCAGCAGCGGCTTGTTCACGTCGACGACCTGGTCGTAGCGGGCCAGGCACCCGGCGCCGTGCGGGGTGACGGTCCAGCGCGCCCAGCCGTCGAGGTCCCCGGAGAGGGCGATCTCCAGGACGCCGGCGGCGCGGTCGCGCCGCACCTCGCGGGCGGTGAACGTCAGGTCGTAGGGCAGCAGCGACCGTACGGTGATCACGCCGGTGGTGGCGTCGATGCGGCGCACCTCGCGGACCTGCGGCCACCAGCGCGGGTAGTCCTCGGCGTGCTCCAGCACCTCGTGGACGACGGCGGGCGGCGCGGGGAGTTCCCACAGGCTGCGGAAGCGGTAGTGGCTCCAGTCCATGCGCGCAGTGTGCCCCGCCCGGGCGGGTCCGCACGTTATCTGAGTACGTCGTCTGAGTACCGGCACTCATGCCGGGCGGGCGTGACCCGGACCACACTCCCGTCATGACGCACATTCCGCCACCGGCCGAGGAGTTGCGGCTCCTGGATCTGGAGCTGCGCCGACTGGACGCCCGCCGGGCCCAGTTGCTGCACCGGCGGGCCTGGCTGGTCACGGCCCTCCACGCGGCCGCACCGCCTGCCCCCGCATCCGTCGCACCGCCCCGCCCGGAGGCCTCGGCGCCCCGGGTGCAGAACGTCCTGCTGCTGCTCGGCGGTGTCCTGCTGACTGTCGCGGCGATCGCGTTCACCCTGGTCAGCTGGGGTGAACTCGGCATCGCCGGACGTGCCCTGGTGCTGGGCGCCGTCACGGTGGCGGTGCTCGCCGCGCCGGTGCCGCTGCTGAAGCGGGGGCTGCGCTCGACGGCCGAGTCGGTGGCGGGCCTCGGGCTCGCGCTGACCGTGCTCGACGCGTACGCGCTGCACGAGGCCGCGCTGCCCGGCACGGGCGCCACGGGATACACCGCGGTCGCCGCGGCGGTGCTCGCGGCCCTGTGGGCGGCGTACGGTCTGCTGCCGCGCGCCTCGGCGCTGCGCCTGCCTCGGCCCGCGGCCCTGATGGCCGCCCAACTGCCGCTCGTCCTGGGCGCGGTGGCCGTCGACGCGGGTCCGTACGGAGTCACCCTGGCCCTGCTGGTGACGGCGGCCTGCGATGTGGCGGTGGCGCTGCGGGGACCGGCCGGGCCGGTCCGGCAGACCGCCGTCGTCGGCGCATCCGGCCTGGGCGTCGCGGGGGCGTGGGCCGCCGGCTGGCTGTCGTGGACGGCCACCGGCCCGAGCGCCGCCGCCCGTGCGGCGGCGCTCCTCCTCCTCGCGGCGGCCGTCGCGCTGACGGCGGCCCGGCATCCGTCGGCCGAGCGGCAGGCAGGCGGTCTGGCGGTCGCCGCCGGACTCCTCGTGGTCGCGGCGGCCGGCGGTGCGGTCCGGCCCGTGCTGCCCGCCCTGTGGACGGTCCCGGCGTATCTGGCCTGCGGGATCGCCCTGCTCGCCGTGACCCGGTCGGCCCGGCTGCCGCGGGCGGTGCGCCAGGGCCTGGTCCACGCCTCGGCCGCCATCCAGGGCCTGGCCCTGCTGTGGACGCTGCCGCTGGTGGCGGTCGCCCTCATGGGTCCGGCCGCCTGGATCGAGCGGGTGTGGTCGGGGGCGCCGGCGAGCACGCGCGCGGCGGTGACCGCCGACCTGCCGTGGCCCCCGTACTCCGGGACGGTCCCGGTCGTCCTGCTGGCGGTCGCCGGCGTCCTGGTCCTGGCGCGCGAGGCGGTGGGGCGTGCACGGGCCCTGACCGGTGCGCTGGGCCTCGGGTGGGCGACGGCGCTGGTGCTGCCGTCGGTGCTGGACGTCCCGTACGCCGTGGGCCTGGCGGCACTGGGGTGCCTCACCGCCGGTGCGCTCGCGGCGGCGACCTGGCCGCGGACGCCCGACCGGTCCTCGCCCCTCCACCTGACCGCGACGGTGCTGGCGCCGCTGACCACCCTGCCCCTCGTCCTGCTGTCCCTGGCCGGCCAGGGAGCGACCCTGACCGTGACGGCCGTCCTGACCGCGCTCTTCGCGGCGGCGTCCTGGACTCCGCGTCTCGCGCCGGTCACGGCCCCGGCCGCCCTCGTGTACGCCACCGCCCTCGCCTGCGCGTCGGGTGCCGCCGCCGACTGGCGGCCGCAGGACACGGCCGTGCTGGTCCTGGCGGTGCCGGTGGCGGCGGCCCTGCTCGCGGCCCGGCTCGGGGACACCGCGCGGGCGACGGTCCCGGTCGAGGTCACGGGTGCGGCGGCCGCACTGCTCGCCTTCGGTCTCGCCGCCGTCTCCGGCGACCTGCCGATGCTGGCCCTCGTGCTGGCGCTGTGCGGGGTGATCGCGTCCGGGACCGCCCTGCGCCCGGGCCGCCGTCCGGTCGCCTTCGCGGGCACCGCGCTGTTCGTGCTGGCCGCCTGGGTGCGCCTGGCGGCGTGGGACGTCGGCACCCCGGAGGCGTACACGCTGCCGGTCACGGTCCCGGCCCTGGCCGTCGGCGCCCTCGGCAGGCACCGCGACGCGCGGGTCTCCTCCTGGACGGCGTACGGTCCGGGGCTCGCGGCGACGCTGCTGCCGAGCCTGCTGGCCGCCTGGGGCGACACGCACTGGGCGCGCCCCCTGCTGCTGGGCCTGGCCGCGCTGGCGGTCACGCTGCTGGGCGCCCGTCACCACCTCCAGGCGCCGCTCCTGCTGGGCGGCACGGTGCTCGCCCTGGACGCCCTGCACGAACTCGCCCCGTACATCGCCCAGGTGACCGACGCGCTGCCGCGCTGGGTGCCCCCGGCGCTCGCCGGACTCCTGCTGCTGGCCGTGGGGGCGACGTACGAGCAGCGTCTGCGGGACGCCCGGCGGATGCGGGACTTCCTGGGCACCATGCGCTGACCCGGGACCGGCGGCGCATTCATCACGCCCTATTCGCGGGGGAATCCGATGGCATTCCGGAAGAGGTCCGGCGGATTCCCTTTGGAGACGCGGGTGTTGGAGTTCTTCGGGAAGTCCGGTACGGCTGAAAGTCCGTCTTGACCTGATCTTCGGATACTTCTTCCGGAAGAGCGTGATGGCCCTGTTGATCCTTTTCGGCCCGGTCGCCGGCACCCCACCGCAGGTAACGGATCGTCACCGTCCGCGGCGACCGTGCCCGCACACGCCGACGGCCCGCCTGTGGTCTCACAGGCGGGCCGTCGGATCCGGGTGGGCGATACTGGGTTCGAACCAGTGACCTCTTCGGTGTGAACGAAGCGCTCTCCCACTGAGCTAATCGCCCCGGCGCAGGAAGAACATTACCCCATGTCAGGGGGTGCGGGTGACCGCCCCGGACCGGCCCGCAGGGCCTCCGCGCCCCGCGCGCTCACTGGTCCTCGATCTTCCACGGCATGACGACGCCGAACTTCCACACGTAGATCCCCACCAGTACGGCGATGATCACCAGGCCGATCGAGGTCAGGACGATGTTGCGCCGGCGCACCCTCGGGTCGAGGGCCTTCTGCGCCGCCTCGGTGACCTTGCGCTTGGTCCAGCGCAGCACCAGCTGGGCCCAGACGAACTCGGTCGCCCAGATGGCCATGCCGCCGAAGATCACGACCCAGCCGGGCCCGGGCAGCGGCAGCATGATGATGCCGGCGACGACGACCGCCAGGCCGATGATGAAGACGCCCACCTGCCAGCTCAGGTGCAGCAGGCGCCGCGCCTTGACGAACTCGGGCGCCCGGGAGCCCAGGGCCCGCTCTCCGTCGTCCCGCGCCTTGCCCACCTGCGCCCCTTCGGACGCCACGACGGCGCCACCCGTCTCGTCACTCCCCGTATTCATACGGCCAAACCCTACCGGACCGAATCCGGTCACCGAGATGGTCGTACCGCACGAACGGGTTCTCGGCCGGAAGAGTTACGTAATCCCACGCAAAACACTCAGAGGGGTTTACAACGGCACCGTAGGTGGCATGTCGATTTCGCCGACGTGCGAATCCCCGAGCGCACACTGAGCGAAAGGCCCTGGCGCTTATGAACACCACGGTCAGCTGCGAGCTGCACCTGCGCCTCGTTGTGTCGAGCGAGTCCTCCCTGCCTGTCCCCGCAGGCCTGCGGTACGACACGGCCGACCCCTACGCCGTGCACGCCACCTTCCACACCGGAGCCGAGGAGACCGTCGAGTGGGTGTTCGCCCGCGACCTCCTCGCCGAGGGCCTCCACCGGCCCACCGGTACCGGCGACGTCCGTGTCTGGCCGTCGCGCAGTCATGGTCAGGGGGTCGTCTGCATCGCCCTGAGCTCTCCCGAGGGCGAGGCACTGCTCGAGGCCCCCGCGCGAGCCCTGGAGTCCTTCCTGAAGCGGACGGACGCCGCCGTGCCCCCCGGTACGGAACACCGTCACTTCGACCTCGACCAGGAGCTCTCGCACATCCTGGCGGAAAGCTAGGGCGAGATCCCCGCAAGCCGCCCGGCGCCGTCGACTCGGGGTGACGGCTCGGGCCAGGACAACCGCATAGGCAGGCCACCGGCGCCGTCCTCGCTGTCGCGAGGGCGGCGCCGGTGTGTTCGGGCCCGCGAGTCGTCCGGGGCCGCCGTGCGGCGCCCTGGGCCGCCGGACGGCCCGTCCGCCGCCGTGGGAACCGTGAGCGCTCCCCGGGCGTTGTATTCGAAGCCATGTGCGGACGACGGCGGTGTGCCGGCTGGGTGAGCCACTACCATCGGCCAGCATCGGCGGGCGCCCACGCCCACCCCCAGGCCAGGGAGCAGAACGTGCTGATCACCCATGACGCCCGGTGCGCACTCGATGTCGTGGTGGATCTGGTGAACACCGCGCCGGACGAGGACGGCGCCGAGGACGGGCTGTCGGACATCACGGCCCTCGCCGACTTCGTGCGAAGGCACGACATCAGCGATGTCGGGGTGCTGTCCGAGTTCGACCTGTCGGCGGTGCGCAAGGTGCGCGGACGGTTCGCGTCGATCTTCGCGGCGGCCGATCCGAGGGCCGCGGCCGGGCTGATCAACGAACTGGTGGCGGCCGCGGGGACCACTCCGCGCCTGACCGACCACGACGGCCACGGCTGGCACGTGCACTACTTCGCGCCCGGCGCCTCGGTCGCGGACCATCTCGCGGCGGACTGCGGCATGGCGCTGGCCTTCTTCGTGGTGGCCGGGGAGCAGGAGCGGCTGCGGCGCTGCGAGGCCCCGGACTGCCGGCACGCCTTCGTGGACCTCTCGCGCAACCGTTCCCGCCGGTACTGCGACAGCCGGACCTGCGGCAACCGCCTGCATGTGGCCGCCTACCGGGCGCGCCGCAAGGAGGCCACCGGCTGAGACGCCGGACGGAGTGTCGACGCGGGCCCCGGCGGGTGGCGCCGGGGACCGCGGGTACGGCTCAGAGCAGCAGCAGATCGTGCAGCGCGCCCATGAGCAGCAGACACCCGATCACCGCAAGGAAGATCATCAGCGGTGGCTGGGAAAGGGCGAAGAGGCACCCGCGAGGCTCGTCCTGAGGTGGCGCGGCCTCGCTCTGTGTCGTGTCCAGCATCTCGCGGGTGATGATGGCGCAGATCATCCCCGCTTCGCGATCAACGCGCCCGGAATGAGCGGGTGTTCGCCGTTATCCGTGAGGTCCGGTCCGAATCGTGATCGTTTCAGGGCGGCGCGGCGACCCACTGTGTCGCTTCCGCCCTGGTGGGCCGGGTCAGATGCCGTGCTTCTTCAGGATGGCCTCGATGTCGCTGAAGTCGTCGGCGGGCTCGGCGCGCGGGGCCTTCGCGGGCCGCTTCGACGGCGTGGACCCCTCCCCCAGCGAGGGCGCGGAGGCCGCCGGAGCCACCGCCTCGCGGCCCTCGGCCGCACGGGCCTCCTTGCGCTCCTTGCGGGTGCCGCCTCTGCGGCGCTCCACCGCGCGCGTGCTCGCGAACAGCACCCAGGCCAGCCCGAGGACCCCGAAGCCCGCCCAGGCCGTCGGGCTGAAGGCGGTGTCGGCCAGCCACTCCACCACGCCGGTCATCACCAGCCCCAGGGGCACCAGCGCGTACGCCGCGATGCGCGTGGCCGCGAGGAAACGCTTGCGGTACGCCGTGACCGCCGCGATGCCCAGGCCGGCCGCGGCGACGGCGGAACAGACGGTCTCGGCAATCATCCGGTCCTCCAGGCGGGCTGCGTCCGACAGGGCTTTCGTCCCTTCCATCCTGCACCGTCGCCACCCGGCGCGGCCACGGCTCGGGCCGACATCAGGGAGATCTCCGGGTCGTCTCCTCCGCAGGTGCCGGTCGCGGGCCGGATTGGGCCGCCCCGGCCGGGACTGGGAGACTGGGGACCATGAACGACTCCTCCCCCGACCGCGCCGCCGTCGTCCTCGACTTCTGGTGCGAGCTCCAGTGCCCCGACTGCCGGGGCGCCCTGGACGATCTGCGCGCCCTGCGCGCCCGCTACGGCGACCGCCTGGAGCTGCGGCTGCGGCACTTCCCGCTGGAGAAGCACAAGCACGCCTTCGCCGCCGCGCAGGCCGCCGAGGAGGCCCTGGAGCAGGGGCAGGGCTGGCCGTACGTCGAGGCCGTGCTCGGCCGGGTCGAGGAGCTGGACCGCCAGGGCGAACCCTTCCTGATCGAGGTGGCCCGCGAACTCGGCCTGGACGCGGAGGAGTTCGACACCGCGCTGATCGACGGGCGGCACATCCTGATCGTCGACGCCGACCAGGCCGAGGGCAAGGCGATCGGTGTGACCGGCACCCCCACCTATGTGATCGACGGTGAGCGCCTCGACGGCGGCAAGAGCCAGGAGGGGCTGCGCGAGCGTGTCGAGGAGATCGTGGACCGGCTGCTGGCGGAGCAGGCGGGGGCCTGACGGCCGCTACAGCAGCGCCTTGTACAGGGCGTACACGGTCGTCTCGTAGCCGAGCGAGTCGTACAGCCGCTCGGCCGCCGTGTTGCCCGCGAAGACGTTGAGGCCGATCAACCGGTGCCCGTCGGCGATCGCCCGGCGCTCGGCCTGGAGCATCAGCGAGCGGCCGTGGCCCCGGCCCCGGTGCTCGGGACGCGTCTCGACGTCGTACACATAGGCGCGGCCCTGCCGGGTGCCGACCCAGACGGTGCCCACCGGTGTCCCCTCGTGCTCCAGGACGTCGATGGTGGTGCCCGGCGTGGCGAGCCCCTGGGGCAGGAGTGCCTCGTGGTCGAGCTGGGACTTGACCCGGGCCTCGTCCTCGGGGACGCCGCGCTCGACCCAGCTGCGGACGTAGTCCTCGTCGCTCTTGACCAGCCACGCCGCGTACTCGGGCCCGGTCATGGGCCGCGCGTGGATGCCCGCGGGGAGCGGGGGCGGGGTGGCGCCGAGGGCCTTGGCCATGCCCCGGTTGCGCAGCAGGTAGCCGAGGGCGGTGACCAGGCGCAGCGCCGGGACGGCGTCCCCGGGGACGGTCACCTCGATGCGGTGGCAGCCCCAGCCGCGCGCCACCTCCTCCGCGGCGAGGGCGGCGACGGTGGCCCGGCCGCGCCGCCGGTCGGCCTCCTCGATGCGCAGTTCCGTCATCCGGGCCACGCCCTCGCCGAAGACGGGGTGCGTGCCCAGCAGGAGGACGCCCACCGGGCGCCCGTTCACACACACCTGGTAGCGGCGCGAACGGGTCCCGTCGGCGTGGTGCTGAAGCGGCTCGGTCGGCCGCAGGGTCGTGGTCATCAGGTGAGTTCTACCCAGCGGGCCGCGTCACCGGCAGCCGAATTCCCGGTCACGGGTCCAGGTCGTCGCCGGAGCGCTCCTCGAAGATCCGCATGGCCTTGGCGGTCACCGGTCCCGGCGCGCCCGGCAGTTCGCGGTCGTCGACGCGGTGCACGGCCTGGACGTCCCGCAGGGTGGAGGTGAGGAAGACCTCGTCGGCCCGCTCCAGCACGTCCAGCGGCAGGTCGGTCTCCTTGGCGCCGGTCCACTCGACGGTGAGGGCGCGGGTGATGCCGGCGAGGCAGCCCGAGGCGACCGGCGGGGTGTGGATCTCGCCGTCCAGGACGACGAAGACGTTGGAGCCGGTGCCCTCGCAGAGCTGCCCGACTGTGTTGGCGAACAGCGCCTCGGACGCGCCGCGTTCGTGGGCGCGGGCGAGCGCGACGACGTTCTCGGCGTACGAGGTGGTCTTCAGGCCGGTGAGCGCGCCCCGCTCGTTGCGCGTCCAGGGGACCGTGATCACGGCCGTGCTGTCGGGGCGGCGGCTGGTCTCGCCGAGGGCGACGACGAGCGTGGGGCCGTGCTCGCCGCGGTCGGAGCCGAGCGGGCCCTGCCCGCCGGTGTAGGTGATGCGCAGCCGGCCGAGCGGCATCGGGTTGGCCTCGAGGACGGCGGCGCAGGCGCGGCGGACCTCGTCGTGGTCGGGGGCGGGCAGGCCGAGCCCCAGCGCCGAGCGCGTCAGCCGGTCGAGGTGCCGGGTCAGCGCGAACAGCCGTCCGTCCACCGCCTTCACGGTCTCGAAGATGCCGTCGCCCACGGTGAGACCGTGGTCGAAGACGGAGACGCGGGCGGTCTCGATGTCCTTCAGCCCGCCGTCGAGCCAGATCTTCACGGTTGCAGTCCCTCTCCACTCACCTCGTACGCGCCCGACGCTACCGCGAGCAGCCGGGACGCCTTCAGCTCGGTCTCCCGCCACTCCCCCTCGGGGTCCGATCCCCAGGTGATCCCGGCGCCGGTGCCGAAACGCAGCGCGCCCGCGTCCCGGTCGATCCAGAAGGTCCGTATGCCGACGGCCAGCTCGCCGGTGCCGCGGTCGGCGTCGACCCAGCCGATCCCTCCGCAGTACGGTCCGCGCGGCGCCGTCTCCAGCGCGTCGATGATCCGCAGCGCGCTGGACTTGGGCGCGCCGGTGACGGAGCCGGGCGGGAAGGCGGCGTCGAGGAGTTCGGGCCAGCCGGCGCCGGGGCGCAGTTCACCGCGGACGGTGGAGACCAGGTGCACGAGCCCCGGGTGCTTCTCGACGGCGCACAGGTCGGGGACGGACACCGAGCCGGTGGCGCAGACCCGGCCGATGTCGTTGCGCACCAGGTCGACGATCATCACGTTCTCGGCGTAGTCCTTCTCCAGGAGGTCCGCCTCGGTGCGGCCGGTGCCCTTGATCGGCCCGGACTCCACGACACGCCCGTCGCGGCGCAGGAACAGCTCGGGCGAGGCGGTGGCGATCTCCACGCCGTGCCCGGGCAGCCGAATCGTTCCGGCATACGGCGCCGGGTTGCCACGCGCGAGGAGCGCGGTCAGCGCGTCGACGTCGGCGTCCGCCGCGACGGGCGCGCTCAGTACGCGGCAGAGGTTGGCCTGGTAGACCTCGCCGGCCGCGATGTGCTCGCGGATGCGCCGCACCCCGGCCGTGTACGCGGCGCGGTCGAGAGATGACGTCCAGTCACCGGCCGCCGGTCCGGCCCAGGCGCCCGGCACCGGCGCGGGCACCTCCTCCCGCCGTACGTCGCGGAAGCGGGCGCAGGTCAGGGCACCCTCGAAGTCGGCGCAGACGGCCCAGAAGCCGCTGGAGTCGAGGGCCGCGGGGTCACTGGTGACGTCCAGGAGACCGGTGGCGACGCGGTCGCCGAAACGGGCGAGAGGCGGGAGGTCGTGCACGCCGTCGAGTCTATGGCCGGTGCCCCCGCGGTGAGCTGGCCCTGTCCTCTCGGGACGGTCCCCCGGCTCGCCGAGCAGGTGAGGCGCAGCACGCTGCGCAAACGCGTTTTTGTGCTGGCCCCGGAATCCGCTAGAGTTCAACTCGTCGCCGGGCCGCGCGAGCGGGACGGAAACGACAAGCGGACGTAGCTCAGTTGGTAGAGCGCAACCTTGCCAAGGTTGAGGTCGCGAGTTCGAGCCTCGTCGTCCGCTCGAAGGAACAAGGGGATCTTCCCGAGCCCCTCACTCCTGGTGGAGTGGCCGAGAGGCGAGGCAACGGCCTGCAAAGCCGTCTACACGGGTTCAAATCCCGTCTCCACCTCCAAGGACGATTAGCTCAGCGGGAGAGCGCTTCCCTGACACGGAAGAGGTCACTGGTTCAATCCCAGTATCGTCCACTGGATCTCCGGATCCTGGGTCTGCGAAGATCCGAACCCCGCGCGATTAGCTCAGCGGGAGAGCGCTTCCCTGACACGGAAGAGGTCACTGGTTCAATCCCAGTATCGCGCACGCAGTGCCCACGGCCCCCGGTCGTGGTCCCGAGGACGATTAGCTCAGCGGGAGAGCGCTTCCCTGACACGGAAGAGGTCACTGGTTCAATCCCAGTATCGTCCACACCCCGAAGCCCCCCGGTCGACGACCGGGGGGCTTCTTCGTGGTCCGGCGGCTCAGCTGGAGAACAGCATGTGGCCGAAGCTCTTGTGGCGGCGGTGGCCGTAGTGGGCGCCGTGACCGCCGTGCGGGGCACCCCACGCCGGGGCCTGCGGGGCGGCCGGGTAGGCCTGCGGGGCGGCCGGGGGCGGCGGCGCCGGCTGGGTCCACTGGGACTCCAGGCGGGTCAGGGCCTCCAGCTCGCCGTAGTCCAGGAAGATCCCGCGGCAGCCGCTGCACTGCTCGATCTGGACGCCGTTGCGGTTGTAGGTGTGCATCGGCGCATGGCACTTCGGACACTGCATCGTTCGGCTCAACTCCCTGCCGGTCGGTCCTGCTTCGCGTCTCGCCAGGACAGACTCTGCCCGGCTGCGGTCGGTTGCACCCTACGTCGGGGAAGTCCGGGTCAACTCGGGCGGGACAGGCACCATTCGGTCACAGGCGTCCACCAGGCACTGTTCGACCTCGTCCAGCGGGCGTCTTTCCTCCTCCGCCTTGGTGATCGCCCTGGCCGCCGTCTGCACGGTGAGGGCGCGGGCCGGGACGTCCAGCGCGGGCCAGGGGTCGCCCTCGCCGGGGACGGCGGTGCCGCCGGCGGCCCGGTAGGCGGTCAGGAAGCGGCTCCACTCGTCGGGCGGGAGCAGGCCGCAGGCGTACCAGGCGGCGGGGCGGGCCAGGTCCCAGGCGGGCACGCCGGTGCCGAGGTCGTCGACGTCGATCAGCAGCCACGGGCCGTCGGGCGCCGGATGCCGGACGAGCTGGCCGAGGTGGAAGTCGCCGTGACACAGGGCGTCCGGCGCCTGGTGCGGGGCGTCGGCGCGGGCCCAGGCCGGGAGGGTGTCCCAGGCGCGCAGGACCGCGGTGGCCGCCGTGCCCGGGGCGGCGGTGGAGCGGAGCCGCGTCAAGGCGTGGGCGGCCTTCACCGGTCCCCGCATCGCGGGCAAGCCGGCCGGGACGGGGGTGCGGTGCAGGCCCGCGAGCAGCGTGGCCGCCTGTTCCCAGGGCGCCGCGTCGGGATCGGCGGGGTCCACGGGGCGGCCGTACGGCCAGCAGGTGACGAGGCGGCCGCGCAGATCGGTGGGCCCGGGGTGAGCGGGGCCAGGAGGAGGCCGGGGAGCCGGGCGGCGACGGCGAGGCGGGGGACCAGGTCGGCCGGGGTGCTGTCCGGGGGGTGGGCCTTGGCCACGGTGCCGGCGTGCCGGACGACCGTGGCGTCGGGGCGGTCGGCGAGGGTGACGGCCGTGCAGGAGCCGCAGTCCGGGGCGAGGGAGTGGGCCGTGGCCTCGGCGTGCGCGGCGAGGTCGGGCAACAGGGAAGGGGCGGTCACTTGGGTCCCTCGCAGGCGGGTCGGCTGGGGCGAGCGTACGCGTACGCCGCCGGCCCGGACAGAGCCGGTGCCGGACAGAGCAATGCCGGCGCAGCTCCCCAGCTGCGCCGGCATCTGTGCCGTCCGCCGCACCCCCGTCCCCACGGGGTTTCATGGATGGATGTCCCCGCCCGGACCGCTCTTCCGGGCCTGGGGTCGCCGCTCAGCGCCCCAGCATCACACCCACGGACGACGCCTGTGTGGCCACCGTCTCCCACCCGTCGAAGACGAGGAGGAGCAGGGCCGCCAGGGGAAGGGCCATGAGCGTCGCCACCAGCGGGTGGCGGCGGCCCTGGCGGCGGGGGCGCGGCAGGAGGCGCGCCTGGGTGCGGAGCAGTGCCCGCGGTGCCGTCTGGGCCATGGTCCCTCTCCTGACCTGTGTCGGATGTCGTCTGCAGCGGCGGGCGTCTGACCTCGGGGGACGAGTGCTGCACCCGCCGCTTGACCTCAAATCTAGGGGCGCGTCCCGTTCCGCACGTCATGCCCTCGTACCGATTGGCGGGCCTCCCGGAGGATGAGCGCCCGTGGGCGGCGTACTCCCCTGGGTGGAGACCGGCGTGCGGGTCTCGGGGTCTTCCCGGAGGGGACGTCCGGTCCGCCCGTTTTCTCCCAGGTGTCCCCCGGGGTGCGGGCAGGCCCCACCGGGTGACTTCTCTCACTCGGCGCCGGCCGACGGGCCCGCGATCTTCGGGTCGCGTCCCTCCCCGTCCGCCGCCGACGGCGGGGTGGGGCCGGCGTCCCGCTCCCCTGTCCTCCTCGTCACGTCATGAGTCGACGTGGACCCAACCTCCCTTTCCTCTTTACGGGTTGACCCGATCGGGGTGGTGAAGTCGCTTTGTGTGTCAGCTCTCTGACCGGCTTTCACCTTCGTGGTCCGTGCCCGACAATCCACCGGGCCGAGAGGGCGCGGCCTCTGCGCGCGGCGGCCCGTGGAAACGTAAGCTGTGGCACGTCACACGGACCGGGCAGCGGGGATGAACATGGCGATGATGCGCCTGAGGCGCGAGGACCCGCGCGTCGTCGGATCGTTCAGGCTTCACAGACGGCTGGGCGCGGGCGGAATGGGCGTCGTGTACCTGGGCTCCGACAAGAAGGGGCAGCGGGTCGCGCTCAAGGTGATCCGGCCCGACCTGGCAGAGGACCAGGAGTTCCGCTCCAGGTTCGCGCGGGAGGTCTCGGCGGCGCGGCGGATCCGGGGCGGGTGCACGGCCCGGCTGGTGGCCGCCGATCTGGAGGCGGAGCGCCCCTGGTTCGCCACGCAGTACGTGCCCGGCCCCTCCCTGCACGACAAGGTCGCCGACGAGGGCCCGCTGGGGGCCGCGGAGGTCGCCGCCGTGGGGGCCGCCCTGTCCGAGGGGCTGGTCGCCGTCCACGAGGCCGGGGTCGTGCACCGGGATCTGAAGCCGTCCAACATCCTGCTGTCGCCGAAGGGGCCGCGGATCATCGACTTCGGCATCGCCTGGGCCACGGGCGCCTCGACCCTCACCCATGTCGGCACGGCGGTCGGCTCGCCGGGCTTCCTCGCACCGGAGCAGGTGCGCGGCGCCGCCGTCACCCCGGCCACGGACGTCTTCTCCCTGGGCGCCACGCTCGCGTACGCGTCGATGGGCGACTCGCCGTTCGGGCACGGCAGTTCCGAGGTGATGCTGTACCGCGTCGTGCACGAGGAGGCGCAGCTGCACGGGGTGCCGGACGCCCTCGCGCCGCTGGTGCGCGCCTGCCTGGCGAAGGACCCCGAGGAGCGGCCCAGCACCCTGCAGCTGTCGCTGCGTCTGAAGGAGATCGCCGCCCGGGAGGCGCAGGGGCTCGGGGACGTACGCCCGCCGGCGCAGCGCGCCGCCGAGGCGGACCGGGTCACCGGACGGCTCGCCGACACGTATCCGGAGCCGCAGCGGGTGCAGCGGCGCTCACCCGGCACTCCCCCGCCCCGGGGCGCGGCCGGACCGCGCGGCGGCGGAGCGGGCCGGGTGCCCGGGCCTCCCCGGGACGGTTCCTCGCCGCGGACCGGCGGGGGTTCCGCGCCGCGCACCGGTGGAGGTTCCGCGTCCCGTGCGGGGTCCCGGCC
Organism: Streptomyces sp. SS1-1; assembly: GCF_008973465.1. Taxonomy (NCBI): domain Bacteria; kingdom Bacillati; phylum Actinomycetota; class Actinomycetes; order Kitasatosporales; family Streptomycetaceae; genus Streptomyces; species Streptomyces sp. SS1-1. Next base: position 1,234,904 of record NZ_WBXN01000004.1, read on the forward strand.
GACGCCCGCGCCGCGCGGCACCCCCCGCAAGGGCGGCCGGCCCGCGACGCGCGGCGGCACGGGCCGTACGGCTCCGCGGAACACGGGGACCGGGCGCCGGCCCGCCAATCCGCAACTGCTGCGGCAGCGGCTGTTCGTGTTCGTCGTGGTGACGCTGCTCGTGGCGCTCGGCATCGCGGCCGCCCAGGGCTGCCAGGGCCCGGACCGAGGCCTCGGCGGCACCGGCGGCGGGCGTCCCGCGCAGGAACAGCGGGTGGCGCCGGACCACAAGACGATGGACGGGCGGTACTCGTCCGAGTTCCAGATCCCGGAGTAGCCGTCAGGCCTCGGGGCGGCCCGTGGCCACGGCGTAGAAGGCGACGGCGGCCGCGGCGCCCACGTTGAGGGAGTCGACGCCGTGCGACATGGGGATGCGGACCCATTCGTCGGCGGCGGCCAGGGCCTGCCTGGACAGGCCGCCGCCCTCGGCGCCGAGCATCAGGGCCACCCGGTCCATCCGGTGCGGGGCGGCCTGGTCGAGGGTCTTCGCCTTCTCGTCCGGGGTGAGGGCGAGCAGGGAGAAGCCGGCCTCGCGGACGGTCTCCAGCGCCTTGGGCCAGGGTTCCAGACGGGCGTACGGCACGGAGAAGACGGCGCCCATCGAGACCTTGACGCTTCGGCGGTACAGCGGGTCGGCGCAGTCCGGGGAGAGCAGGACGGCGTCCATGCCGAGGGCCGCGGCGGAGCGGAAGATCGCGCCGATGTTGGTGTGGTCGTTGACCGATTCCATGACCACGACCCGGCGGGCGGTGTGCAGCAGGTCGGTGGCGCTGGGCAGCGGCTTGCGCTGCATGGACGCCAGCGCGCCGCGGTGCACGTGGTAGCCGGTGACCTGTTCGGCGAGGTCGGGGCTGACCGCGTAGACGGGTGCCGGGAGTTCGTCGATGACGTCGCGCATCACGTCGATCCACTTGGCCGACAGCAGCATCGAGCGCATCTCGTAGCCGGCTTCCTTGGCCCGTCTGATGACCTTCTCGCCCTCGGCGATGAACAGGCCCTCGGCGGGTTCGCGGCGCCGGCGCAGGTCGACGTCGGTCAGGCCCGTGTAGTCGCGCAGACGCGGGTCGTCGGGGTCGTCGACGGTGATGAGATCGGCCACGGAGTGATACTGCCTTGTCCTGGGTGGGGTGCCTACGGTGCGGGGCGGGACTGATATCCGCGGTTACGCGTGGGGGGTCTTCGCGGGATCCGAGGGTGCGGGGCCCGCCTTCACGACCTCGCCGATGACGATGACGGCGGGCGGCTTCACCTCGTGCTCGATCACCGCGGCGCCGGCCGTGGCGAGCGTCGCGTCGACCCGGCGCTGCCCGGCCGTGGTGCCCTCCTGGACCAGGGCCACCGGGGTGTCCGGGGACTTGCCGTGCGCGATGAGCGTCTCGGCGACCTTGGCGAGGGTGCCGACGCCCATGAGGATCACCAGCGTGCCGGTGAGCTTCGCGAGCGACGGCCAGTCCACCAGGGACCGCTCGTCGTCGGGGGCTACATGGCCGCTGACCACGGTGAACTCGTGGGCGACGCCCCGGTGCGTCACCGGGATGCCGGCGGCGCCCGGCACGGAGATCGAGCTGGAGATGCCGGGCACGACCGTGCACGGGATGCCGGCCTCCGCGAGCGCGATGACCTCCTCCATGCCACGGCCGTAGACGAACGGGTCGCCGCCCTTGAGCCGCACCACCGACCTGCCCTGCCGGGCGTGCTCGATCAGCGCCTCGTTGATGGCCTCCTGGGCCATGAACCTGCCGTACGGCAGCTTCGCCGCGTCGATCACCTCGACGCTCGGCGGCAGTTCGGCGAGGAGGCCGCGCGGGCCGAGGTGGTCGGCGATGACCACGTCCGCCTCGGCCAGCAGCCGGCGGCCGCGCACGGTGATCAGGTCCGGGTCGCCGGGGCCGCCGCCGACGAGGGCGACACCGGGCTTGCGGGTGCGGTGGTGCGGGGCGACCAGGGTGCCGTCGCGCAGGCCCTCGACGACCGCGTCCCGGACGGCGGCGGTGTGCCGGGGGTCGCGGCCGCGTGCGTCGGTGGTGAGGACGGCGACGGTGACACCCTCGCTGTGGCCGGTGGCCGGCGTCCAGGCCGTCGCCGCGTCGGCGTCGTCGGAGCGGACGCACCACACGCGGTGCCGTTCGGCCTCGGCGGAGGCGGCCGTGTTGGCCTCCGGGTCGCTGGTGGCGATCAGGGCGTACCAGGCGTCCGCGAGGTCGCCCTCCTCGTAGCGGCGCCGGTGCCAGGCGATCTCCCCCGCGTCCGCCATCGCCTCGACCGACGGGGTCGCCTCCGGGGACACCAGCCGGATGTCGGCGCCCGCCGCGACGAGCGCCGGGAGGCGGCGCTGGGCGACCTGGCCACCGCCGAGGACGACGACCCGGCGACCGGTGAGGCGCAGGCCTACGGGATAGGCGGGGTGTTCGGCCATGAGGGTGCGGCTCCCTTGGGGCTGGGGGCGGGACGGTGCCCTGACGTGCGGATTTTATGCTGCGGACGCCGGCGGCGGTACGGGTGTCCGAGGGCTGGGCGCCCTCGCGCGCACATGCCGGGGACCCGGAGCGCACGGCTCCGGGTCCCCGGGCACACGACTACTTCTCGGTGACTCCCGCCGAGTCGAACGTCGCGACCTCGTGCATCGCCCGGGCCGTGCTCTGGACCAGCGGGAGGGCCAGAAGCGCGCCCGTGCCCTCGCCGAGCCGCAGGTCGAGGTCGACCAGGGGGCGCAGACCCAGCTTGTTCAGGGCGGCCACATGCCCGGGTTCGGCGCTGCGGTGACCCGCGATGCAGGCGGCCAGGACCTCGGGGGCGATCGCGCGGGCCACCAGGGCGGCGGCGCCGGCGCTCACGCCGTCGAGGATCACCGGCGTGCGCAGGGAGGCGCCGCCGAGCAGCAGACCGACCAGCGCGGCGTGCTCCAGACCGCCGATCGCGGCGAGGACTCCGATCGGGTCGGCCGGGTCGGGCTGGTGGAATTCCAGGGCGCGCCGGACGACCTCGGTCTTGCGGGCCAGCGTCTCGTCGTTGATGCCGGTGCCGCGGCCGGTGACCTCGGCCGGGTCGGTGCCGGTGTAGAGGGAGATCAGCGCGGCGGACGCGGTGGTGTTGGCGATGCCCATCTCACCGGTCAGCAGCGCCTTGTTGCCGGCCGCCACCAGGTCGCGGGCGGTCTCGATGCCGACCTCGATGGCCTGCTTGGCCTCCTCGCGGGTCATCGCGGGGCCGGTCGTCATGTCGGCGGTGCCGGCGCGGACCTTGCGGGGCAGCAGGCCCGGGGTGGCCGGGAGGTCGGCGGCCACGCCCACGTCGACGACGCAGACCTCGGCGCCGACCTGGGCGGCGAAGGCGTTGCAGACGGCGCCGCCGCCGAGGAAGTTGGCCACCATCTGGGTCGTGACCTCCTGCGGCCACGGGGTGACGCCCTGGGCGTGCACACCATGGTCACCGGCGAAGATCGCGACGGCCGCGGGCTCCGGGATCGGGGGCGGGCACTGCCGCGACAGACCCGACAGCTGGGCGGAGATGATCTCCAGCATGCCGAGCGCGCCGGCCGGCTTGGTCATGCGCTTCTGCCGCTCCCACGCCTCGCCGAGCGCCTTGGCGTCCAGCGGGCGGATCTGGGAGACGGTCTCGGCGAGCAGGTCGTGCGGCTCCTCGCCGGGCAGGGCGCGGCGGCCGTACGTCTCCTCGTGGACGACCCAGGACAGCGGGCGGCGCTTGGACCAGCCCGCCTGGAGCAGCTCGGGCTCGTCCGGGAACTCGTCGACGTACCCGACGCACAGGTAGGCGATGACCTCCAGGTGCTCGGGCAGGCCGAGGGCGCGGACCATCTCGCGCTCGTCGAAGAAGCTGACCCAGCCGACGCCGAGGCCCTCGGCGCGGGCGGCGAGCCAGAGGTTCTCGACGGCGAGGGCGGCGGAGTACGGCGCCATCTGCGGCTGGGTGTGCCGGCCGAGGGTGTGGCGGCCGCCGCGGGTGGGGTCGGCGGTGACGACGATGTTCACCGGGGTGTCGAGGATGGCCTCGATCTTCAGTTCCTTGAACTGCTTCGCACGGCCCTTGGGCAGCGACTTGGCGTACGCCTCGCGCTGGCGCATGGCCAGTTCGTGCATGGTGCGCCGGGTCTCCGACGAGCGGATGACGACGAAGTCCCAGGGCTGGGAGTGGCCGACGGAGGGCGCCGTGTGGGCGGCCTCCAGGACCCGGAGGAGCACCTCGTGCGGGATGGGGTCGCTGCGGAAGCCGTTGCGGATGTCGCGGCGCTCGCGCATCACCTTGAGGACGGCCTCGCGCTCGGCGTCGTCGTACGCGGGTGCGGCGGGGCCGCCGGGCCGCTGCGGCTCCTCCTGGGCCGGGGCGTCCTGCGCCTCGTCCGCCGGCGCCTCCTCGTCGGCGGCCCGGGTGTCCAGGTCGTCGGCGTGCTGGACGAGCCCGGGGTCGGCCTCGCGGGGGGCGGGCACCTCGGCGGCGGGCGCCGGGGGCTCCTCGGTGGGGAGGACGAGCGGCTGGGGCGGGGTGGGCGCGAGGTGCGGGGTGGTCGGCACGGTGCCCTCGACCGGGACGAACTGGCCGAGGGGCTGGCCCGCCGCGGGCTCCTGGGGGACGGCACCGGGCATCACGGCCACGGCGTCGTCGGGCCCGGCGGCCGGACTGAGCTGCGGGCCCGCCGGTTCGGCGACGTACTGCTCGGCCGCGTACTGCTCGGCGGCGTACTGCTCGAGCGTCACCGGCTCGGGGGCGGCGGCCGCCGCGAGCGGGTCGACTGCTTCGGCGGGGACGGCCTCGGGGGTCTCGGGCAGCGGCTGCCCGGCCGGGGCCGCCACGGCGTCGGGCTGCTGGGCCGGCTGCTCGGCCGGGGCGGGCTCGCTCGGTGGCACGGGGGCCTCCTCGGCGGCGGGGGCCTGGACGGCCGGTTCGGGGACCGCGACGGCTTCCGGCTCGGGCTGCTCCGGTACGGCGGTGGCGGCGGCCTGCGGCTCGGCCGGTTCGGGTGCGTCCGGAACGTCCGGTACGTCGGCGGGGGTGGCCTCGGGAGCCGGGGCCTGGGGCGGGAGCACCTGGGCGGGCTCGGGGGCGTGCGCCTCGGCGTGCGACTCGGCCACGGGCTCCGGGACGTGCGCGGGGACGGGCTCGAGGGTGTGGGCCGGTTCGGGCTGGGGCTGTGCCTCGGGGGCCTCGGCGCCGGGGACTTCGACGGTCCCCGGGGCGGCCTCGGGGGCCTCGGCGACCGGGGCCTGGGCTTCCTGCACGGGGGCGTCCTGCACCGGGGCGTGCTGCTCGGCCGGCACCGCGTCGGCGACGGCCGGGGCCTGCTCGGGCCCCACGGCCTCCGGCAGGACGGCCTCGGGCGTGACGGCCTCGGGGGCCGGCGCCTCGGCGACGGGCGCGACCTCGGGGGCCGGCATCCCGGCGCTCCGCGGGACCTCGGGAGCCTCGGCAACCTCGGGAGCGGCCGGGGGCTGCGCGGGCTCACCGGGCCGCGCGTCCTGCGGGGCGGCGGCGACGGCCTGGGGCTCGACGGTGTCCTGGGGCTCGGCGGTGTCCTGCGGGACCCCGCCGGTGGGAGCGGCAGCGGCCTCGTGCGCGACCGGCGCCGGGGCACCCGCCTGGCCGGGGAGGGCGGCCGCGGCGTGCTCGGGCGACGGCTCGGGGGCGCCGTACGTCTCGTCCTGTGCGACGGGCGCCTGGGCCTCGGCGGCCTGCGCGACCGCACCGGCCTCCTGCGTCTGCGCGACGCCCGAGACGGCACCGGCCTCCGTGTCGACGCGCGCGACGACCGCCTGCGCGGCGCCGACGGGCTCGGCGACCGGGACAACCGTTTCGGCAGCCTGGGCCTCGGTGCCGACCGGCGCGGGGGCGGGCGCCCCCCAGGCGGCGGCCTGCGCCGGGGCCTGCGCCTCGGCGTGCTCGGGGACGGCCGGGCCCGGCTGCCGGGCCGGCATGCCGACGGCACCCCGGTCGGCCAGCGAACGGACCGGGCTCGCGGAGGCGTCCGGGATCGGCGGGCCCAGGTGCAGGGGGCGCCGGGGGGTGATCGGCGGGATCGGCGTCGTGGGGGCCGTGGGCACCGAGGGCCCGGGCAGCCGTACGCCGGTGAGGTCGACGGAGCCGCTGTCGCGGCCGTAGAGCTCGTGCGCGTCGGGCTCGTGCACGGCCTCGACGACCGGCTCCGGCGCGGGCGGGGCGACCTCGTTGCCCCAGGCGCCCTGGGAACCGGGCAGGAGCAGGTCTTCTTCCTCGGCGGGAGTCTCGGAGAGGTAGCTGTACGCATCCGGCGCCGCGGGGACGCCCGGCTGCTCCACCATGCCTGCGCTCTCCGGCAGTCCCTCGCCCGGGACCTGGCCGGTGTCGGTCATGCGTACCCCTCGCCCATCGGTTAGTGCTTCCACGTCCTGCTCACCGGGGACGGCGCACCGACCGCCCCCGCTATGAAGAACGAGCGTCCGAGCCCAGCGGCACGAACGACCCGCCCAAAAAAGGCGACAAAGCCATTGAGTGGCATTGTCCTGGCCGTTCGGCCGTCGCGACAGGCTGATCCGCGACGGGCCGCTGTGGACTGCGCCACGTTGCGCGTCCTCCGGTTTCGCCGTACCACACCCGCCCCGAACCGGGAGCGTTTTTCCGGACATTGGCCGACGAACTGCCGGGCGCCCGCATGCGGTACGACAGTCGGCCAGCCTACCGCGAGCGGTACGACAACAGGATCACGGGGATGGTCGGACGGTCACACCGAGCGATCGGGCAGTACCCCGCTGAGCAGGAACGCGACGCTCCGTTCGCGCTCCGTCCAAGCCCGCGTGTCGAGTTCGACGGACTGCAGCAGGGCGCACTCGACGTCGTAACCGTGCTCCGTGAGGCCGCGGCCGATGAGTTCGGCGGCGTCGCGGGTCGCGGCGTGGGTGACGATGCGCTGCGGGCGCCGGTCGGCCACGGCGGAGACGACGGCCGCTCCCCCGCCGCCGACGCGGACGACGTCCGGCTCGGGGAGGTCCTCCAGGACGTGCGGGGCGGTGCCGTGGACGATCTGGGTCTGGACGCCGAAGGCGCGCGCGTTGGCCTCGGTGCGCTCGCACGCGCGCGGGTCGCTGTCGACGGCGATGACGGCCGCGCCGGCCCGTGCGGCCTCGGTGGCGAAGGCGCCGCTGCCGCAGCCGATGTCCCAGACGAGGTCGCCGACGCGGGGGCCGAGCCGGGCGAGCTGGGCGGCGCGCAGCGGTTCGAGCTCGCCCTCGCCCATGAGGCCGCCGTAGGACTGGGCGGGCAGGGTCCAGCCCCGCGGTCCGGTGGACGGGTCGCGGCCCGCGATCCAGCCGAGGCCGTCGGGCGCGGGGGCGGTGCCGCCGGCGACGATCACGACGTTGGGGTCGCGCCAGGTGTGGTCGGCGGCCTTGTCGGAGGTGACGACGGTGACCTGCTCGCGGTCGGTGCCCAGTTCCTCGCAGATCACGAAGGTGCGGTGGACGCCTTCCAGGAGCAGGCCGAGTTCGGCGGGGCCGGCGCCGGGCGAGGTCAGCACGGCGACCTTGGTGTGGGCGCGGCACACATTCACCGCGCGTCGCAGGGTGCGTGGATGTGCCACGACCACCTGTGCGTCGTCCCAGGGCATCCCGGCGCGGGCGAAGGCCGAGGCGACGGAGGAGACGGCGGGGACGACCTCGACCTCGAGGCCGAACTCGGGGGCGCGCAGGGTGCGTACGACGCCGAAGAAGCCGGGGTCGCCGTCGGCGAGCACGACCGCGGTGCCACGGTGACCCGCGATGCGGCGGGCGGCGAGGGCGACGCTGCCCAGGCGGATGCGCTCGGCGGCGGGCGGCACCTCGGGGAGCGCCAGATGGTGGGCGGCGCCGGCCACGAGGGTGGCCGCACCGAGGGCGGAGCGTGCCGCGGCGGTCAGCGGCGAGCCGTCCCAGCCGATCACCGTGACGCGGTCGGCCATCGTCGTCAGTCTCCTGGGTGCGCGCAGGTCGTCATGGGGAGCCCGAGGACCGGGCCTCGTGAGGGTACCTGGTCGCGGCGGGGCCGCCGCCGGGGCCCGGGGGGCGGGGTCGGGGTCAGTTCCACTCGCCGTAGGAGGTGAAGCCGCCGGATCCGGCCAGGTGGTCCCCGGCGCCGTCGAGGTCCTCGGGCAGGAGGCTCCAGACGATGAAGTCGGTGCGCACGTCGGTCCAGGTGCCGTCCTCGGTGCGCACGCGGGCTATGCAGGCGTTGCGCAGGACGCCTTCGCTGATGCAGCCGATCTTCTGGGCGACCTGCTGGGAGGCGGTGTTGTCGGCGGCCGTGCGCAGCTCGATGCGCTCGAACTTCTGGTCGGCGAACAGCCATTGGGCGGTGGCGAGGGCGGCTTCGGAGGCGTAGCCCTCGCCGCGGGCCCAGGGGGCGACGATGTAGGAGAGTTCGGTGGCGCGTACGTGCCAGTTGGTCTTGGCGAGTTGGACGATGCCGACCAGGCGCTGGGTGAGGAACTCGGTGACGGCGAGGTCGAGTCCGCGGCCTGCCTCCCGTTCGGCGGGGGCGAACTCGGTGATCCAGGTGCGGGCGCGGTCCTCGGTGAACGGCTGGGGCACGTTCGTCCAGGCGCCGACCTGTTCGTCGTTCATCATCTCGGCGAGTGCGGGCACGTCGTCCTCGTCGAGGGGACGCAGCACCAACCGCTCCGTGCTGATGGAGATGGTGGGGAAGGTGCCAGTCATGCGCCGCTCCGTAACCGTCGGAAATGCCTTCAGGGCCTGCGAACTGCCCAGCATGCAGCATGAAAGCACTTCACGCACCACGGGGTCCGCACCCGGTGAAGGCGCGGACCCCGTGGTGGGCGATACGCGTCGAACGCCCCGTCAGATGACGGGTGGTCGGCTCAGAACGCGGCGACGACGGCGCCGTCGTACTTGTCCTCGATGAACTTCTTGACCTCGGGCGAGGTGAGCAGCTTCGCGAGCTTCTCGACGCGCGGGTCGTCCTCGTTGCCCTTCTTCACGGCGAGGAAGTTGCCGTACGGGTTGTCCTTCGGGGACTCGGCGGCGAGGGCGTCCTTGGCGGGGCTGAGGTCGGCCTCGAGCGCGTAGTTGCCGTTGATCACGGCGGCGTCGACGTCGGCGAGGGAGCGGGGCAGCTGGGCGGCCTCCAGCTCCTTGAAGTTCAGGTTCTTCGGGTTGGAGGCGACGTCCTTGGGGGTCGCCTCGTAGCCGACGCCCGCCTTGAGCTCGATCAGGCCGTTGGCCTCCAGCAGCTTGAGCGCGCGGGCCTCGTTGGTGGTGTCGTTCGGGAGGGCGACGGTGGCGCCCTTCTTCAGGTCCGCGAGCTTCTTGACGCCCTTGGAGTAGACGCCGAGGGGCTCCAGGTGCACCGTGGCGTTCGGCACGGCGACGATGTCGGTGCCGTTCTTCTTGTTGAAGTCGTCCAGGTACGGCTTGTGCTGGAAGTAGTTGGCGTCGACCTCGCCCTGCTGGACGGCCGTGTTCGGCGTCACGTAGTCGGTGAACTCCTTGACCTCGAGTTCGAGGCCGGCCTTCTTCGCGAGGTTGTCCTTGATGTAGGTGAGGATCTCGCCCTGCGGGGTCGGCGTGGCGGCGACCTTCAGCGGGGCGTTCGCGTCGGAGGCGGAGTCGTTGTCCGAGCCGCAGGCGGAGAGTCCGAGGGTGAGGGCTCCGACGGCGAGGGCGGCGGTGGTGATCTTGGCGGTGTTACGCACGAAAAGTGCCTTTCCTAGGGGTGGTGCGACCCCGGCATGGGTGCCCGGGGAGTTCGGGGGGTGTGCGAGCGGGATCTAGACGGTCTCGCTCGTGGCGGTGGTGGCCTTCAGCAGGCGCAGCTTCGGCGCGGGTCCGGAGCGGCCGCCACGGTGGTGCAGGGAGCGGGCCGCGTAGTCGCCGGCGGCCTGGATGACGGAGATGACGACGGCGAGGATCGCCACCGTGATCCACATCAGTTCGCTCTCGAAGCGCTGGAAGCCGTAGCGGATGGCGATGTCGCCGAGGCCGCCGGCGCCGACCGTGCCGGCCATGGCCGAGTAGCCGATGAGGGCGACGATCGTGGTCGTGGTGCTGGCGATGAGGGACGGCAGCGACTCGGGGACGAGGACCTTGCGGACCACGGTCCAGGTGTTGCCGCCCATCGCCTGCACGGCCTCGACGAGTCCGCCGTCCACCTCGCGGACGGCCGTCTCGACCAGGCGTGCGAAGAACGGGATGGCGCCGATGGCGAGCGGCACGATGGCGGCCTCGCGGCCGATGGTCGTGCCGGTGACCCAGCGGGTGAAGCTCATCAGGGCCACCATCAGGATGATGAAGGGCATCGAGCGGGCGACGTTCACGATCTGCCCGATGACCTTGTTGGCGAGGACGTTCTGGAGGAGTCCGCCGCGGTCGGTGAGGACGAGCAGGATGCCGAGCGGGAGTCCGCCGGCCACCGCGATGAGGGTGGACCAGCCGACCATGTAGAGGGTGTCCCAACACGCCTGCTCCAGCAGGGGCTGCATCTCGGACCAGGTCACGACCGGGCACCTTCCTTCAGCAGTACGGGCTCCTGGCCCAGGACGTCGATCTGGAGTCCCTGTTCGCGCAGGAAGCCGATCGGCACGACGTTGTCCTCGTAGCGGCCGGGCAGTTCGATGCGCATCCGGCCGACCTGGAGGCCGCCGACGGTGTCGATGGCGGCGCCCAGGATCGATATGTCGATGTTGTAGGTGCGCGAGAGCTGGGAGATGACCGGCTGGGTGGCGGCCTCGCCGTGGAAGGTGACGTCGACGACGGTGCGGTCGTCGGCGGAGGCCTCGCCGCCCACCGGGAAGAGGGCGGAGGCCAGTTCGGAGCCGGGGGTGGCGAGCAGTTCGCCGACGGTGCCGGACTCGACGATCCGGCCGCGCTCCATCAGGGCGGCGGAGTCGCAGATCGACTTCACGACGTCCATCTCGTGGGTGATGAGCAGGACGGTCAGGCCCAGCTGCCGGTTGAGGTCGCGCAGCAGCTGGAGGATCGAGCGGGTGGTCTCCGGGTCGAGGGCGCTGGTGGCCTCGTCGGAGAGCAGCACCTTGGGGTCGCCGGCCAGGGCGCGGGCGATGCCGACGCGCTGCTTCTGGCCGCCGGAGAGCTGGGCGGGGTAGGACTTCGCCTTGTCGGCGAGGCCGACGAGGTCGAGCAGTTCCAGCGCCTTGGCGGAACGTTCCTTCCCCGACTTGCCGAGGATCTCGAGCGGCAGCTCGACGTTGTCCTGGACGGTCCGCGAGGACAGCAGGTTGAAGTGCTGGAAGACCATGCCGATCCGGCTGCGCGCCCGCCGCAGCTCCTTGCCGGCCCGGGGGCCGCGTCCGGCCAGGGCGGTGAGGTCCTGACCGGCGACGGTCACGGTGCCGGAGGTGGGGCGTTCGAGCAGGTTGACGCAGCGGATGAGCGAGGACTTGCCGGCGCCGGACTGGCCGATGACGCCGTACACCTCGCCCTCGCGGACATGCAGGTCGACGCCGTCGAGGGCGGTGACCTCTCGGCCGCGCGAGCGGTAGACCTTGGTGAGGCCCGAAGTGGTGATCACTGGAGTTCCGTCACTGTCGAGTGCGCGGCGCGTCGTGGTCGCCGGGCACGGGGCATACGTGGTCGAAGGCAGCCGGACGCAGCACGGTTCCGTGCAAGGGGGAACGCGGAGAACGTGTGCGCGGGGGCGTGGCTCAGTCCTGGAACCCGGGGCGGGCGGACCTGAGCGGGCTCGCTTCGGGGCGCGAGGCTCGGATGGTGCGGGGGCCCTCTAGAAGGCGCACATTCGACACATACAACGAGCACCGGGCGTCAGGGGCGCCTCGGTCGCGGGAATGCGGCTGCTCGTGGTGGTCATGCGATCAGTAAAGCAGACGTATGGTCCTTACCGGCCGCCGCCGTCCGCATGGTGGACAGCGGCGGACAGGGTCAGACGCGGGCCGAGATCTCCACGAACCCGTCGCCGGCCAGCGCGGACAAGGCCGACAGGTCCTTCACGACGAGGTCGGCGTCGAGCTCGTCGGCCCGGTGGGTTGTGGTCAACGCCACGGTGGTCATACCGGCGGCCCGGCCGGCCGCGAGACCCGCGGGGGCGTCCTCGAAGACGACGCAGCCGGCCGGGTCGACGCCCAGCTCACGGGCGGCGAGCAGATAGGGCTCGGGGTCGGGCTTGCCGCGCGTGATGTCGTCGGCGGTCACCATCGTCTTGGGCAGGATGCCGACGGCGTCGAGCCGGGCCTCGGCGAGCCGGCGGGTGGCGGAGGTGACGACGGCCCAGCGGTCGGCGGGCAGCGCGTCGAGGAGGGCCCGGGTGCCGGGCAGCAGGTGGACGCCGTCGTTCGGGACGTCCTCGACCTCCAGCGCCTCGATCCGGGCGAGCGCCTCGGGGACGCGTGCCGCGGGCAGCAGGTCGGCGACTATCTCGACGGCCGGGCGGCCGTGCAGCTCGATCCCGCCGAACGCCTCCGTGACGCCGTACTCCGCGGCCCAGCGCGTCCAGCAGCGGTCCACGGAGGCGAGGGAGGAGACGAGGGTGCCGTCGTTGTCGAACAGGAGGGCTTGTGCACGGATCTTCATGCCCCCGACCCTACGGCCGCTGTCCGGGGGCGGCCGCATCAGGCCTTTTGGCCCGTAATAGGCTCACCGGCATGTTCGCTGCCCTGATGCTGGTGACCGGTGTCGCCGCGCTGCTGCTCGCCGCGTGGTGCGGCTGGGCCGCCTCCCGTGACCAGCCGACGAAGGACTGGCACTTCATCGGCATGGCCGTCGTGACGGTGCTGGCGCTGGTGCAGCTGATCGTCGGGATCGTGCTGCTGGCGCGGGGCGAGAAGCCGGAGCAGGGCACGACGATCTTCGTGGCGTATCTGCTGGGCGCGTTCGCGTGCGTGCCGGCGGCGGGCTTCATGTCGCTGGCGGAGCGCTCCAAGTGGGGCTCGGTCACGGTCGCCGCGGGCGGCGTGGTGCTGGCCGTGCTGGAGGTGCGGCTCTATGACATCTGGGGAGGCTGAGATGGCCACGACCGAGGAAAGGCCGGCCCGTCTGATCAGCGGGCCCGGCGTGCTGCTGGTCTGGCTGTACGGGGTGATGGTGGTCGGCGCGGTGTCGCGCTCGGCGTACCAGATCGCGACGGACTTCGGCCGGGCCCCGCTCGCCTACACGCTGTCGGCGGTGGCCGGTGTGGTGTACGGCTTCATCACGTACACGCTGGTGCGGGGCGGGGAGCGGGCCCGCAGGGCGGCGCTGGTGTGCTGCGCCGCCGAGCTCGTGGGCGTCCTCGTCGTCGGCACCTGGACCCTGGTGGAGCCCTCGGCGTTCCCCGACGCGACGGTCTGGTCCGACTACGGCATGGGCTATCTCTTCATCCCGGTGCTGCTGCCGCTGTCGGCCCTGTACTGGCTCCGCGGGGCCCGCGCCGTCACGCCGTAGTGGCGAAGGCGCCCGCCTCCTTCTCCAGGACGATCATCGGGACGCCGTCGGCGCCCTGGGCGGTGCCGACCGTGGCGTAGCCGACCTTGCGGTAGAGGCGGAGGTTGCCCTCGCTGCGGTGGCCGGCCTCCAGACGGAACCGCTTCGCGCCGCGCTGCTCGGCGAGGGCGGCCTCGGCCGCCCGCAGCAGACGGGCGCCGATGCCGTGGCCCTGGAGACGGGGGTGGACGCAGAGCTTGCCGATGGCGGCTGCGCCGTCCTCGGTGACATGGCCGCGGACCGAGCCGACGACCTCCTCGCCGAGGCGGGCCACGAAGACGCAGTCCGCGGCGACCTCGGCCCGGACCGAGTCCAGGCTCTGGATCAGCGGGGCGATGCGGTAGTTGCCGTACAGCGCGGCTTCGCTCTGGAAGCACAGGTACTGCAGCCTGAAGATCTGCTCAGCGTCCTGCTCGGTCGCCGCAGAGATGGTCACGCTCATGCCCATGTGCGCACGCCTCCCGCTCACCTGATCACCGGTAGTCCCTCACTCCTATCCCCGCGCACCGCGGGCCGCAACCTCCGGCGCGAGCAATCGCCGGAGACATCCCAGGCATCTGGAACGTTCCGGGCCGAGACTGCCCTGTGAGATACCCAACTCCCCCGCGATCTCGCGGTAGGTCGGGTCGTGCGGGGAGAGCAGCGCCTCCAGCAGACGGGGGCACCGGCCGGGCAGCCGGCGGACCGCGTCGCGCAGGGCGCGGCGGTGGGCGGCGGCGAGCGCCAGGCCCTCGGGGTCGTGCCGGTCGGCGTCGGCGGCGGGCTCGCGCTCGTAGGGCCGTTCGTGCCGGGCCGTACGGCGGCTGCGGCGGGACTCCGCGCGGACGGCGCGGCGCAGCCAGGCGTGCGGGTCGGCGGGCGGGCCGTCGGCGTCGAGGTGTTCCAGGAGGCGCAGCCACACCGCCTGTTCCAGGTCGGCGGGCTCGGCCCCGGAGGCGGAGGCCTCGGCCCGGGCCTCGGCGGCGAGCAGTGGGCGCAGGGTGGTCACCAGGTCGTCCCTCATGTGCGGCACGACGCGGCCGGCCGGGCGCGGGGTTGCCCGGCCGGCCGCGGCTCACCCCAACCGGGGCCCGCGCCTCAGCGGTTGACGAGGTCCTGGCGGGCGAGCAGGCCGGTGTCGGGGTTGTCGGTGAAGACGCCGTCGATCCCGGTTGCGAAGTACACGCGGTAGGCGCCGAAGACGTCGCCGTAGGCGTCCGGGTCGGTGCCCTTGCGGAACTCGGCGGGCAGGAAGGGGTTCTCGTTGCGCATCGTGTAGGGGTGCAGGAGGAGACCGGCCCTGTGCGCGTCCCGGACCAGGGTGGTCGGGCTGGTCAGCCTGCCGGCGGCGTCCTTGGGGATGACCAGGTCCAGGGTGGGGCCGATGCCCTGGGCGTAGGAGGCGATCTCCCGCAGCCCGGCCGGGGTGATCAGGTCGGCGGTGGTGCGCGGGTCGCCCGTCGTCTCGAAGTCCCAGGGGCGGGTGTCCGCGCCGGAGAGCAGGACGACGAGCGGGTTGCCGACGAGCCGGTCCATGCGCCGGATGCTGGTGGGCTCGAAGGACTGGAGGATGACGGGCGAGTCCTCGCGGTCCTTGCCGTGCCGGCGCAGCACCTTGGCGACCCGCTCCTCCAGGCCGAGTCCCTGTTCACGGAAGTAGGTGGGGTGCTTGAGCTCGGGGTAGATCCAGACCTGGCGGCCCTTCTTCCGGGTCTGCTCGTCCTGCCAGGCGAGGACCTCCTCGAAGGTGGGGATCTCCCAGCGCCCGTCGTAGAGGGTGTTGTGCGGGCGGTTGGCCGGGATGCGCTCGGTCGCCCGCAGGGTCTTCAGCTCGGCCAGCGTGAAGTCCTCGGTGAACCAGCCGGTCGTGGGCACTCCGTCGAGCGACTTGGTCTTCCGGCGGCCCGCGAACTCGGGGTGGTTCGCGACATCGGTGGTGCCGCCGATCTCCGGTTCGTGCCGGCAGACGAGGTGCCCGTCGCGGGTGGGGACGAGGTCGCCGGCCTCGACGATGTCGGCGCCGAGGTCGAGGGCCAGCTGGTAGGAGCCGAGGGTGTGCTCGGGCCGGTAGCCGCTGGCGCCGCGGTGCCCGATGATCGTCGGCTTCGGCAGGCTCTTCAGACCACGGCCGTGCCCGTCGCCCCCGTGTCCCCCGCCCCCGTGCCCGCCGCCGGCGGCGGCCGCCTGACCGGAGAGCCCGAGGACGCCTCCCGCCCCGAGTACGGCCGCGCCGAGAAGAGTCCGCCGTCCGGTGGTGGCGGTCTGCTCGTTGTCCTGGGTTCCCATGAGCGCCCTTCCTGCCTCGATGCGTCGGTGCGGGCCGATCGTAGGTGCGCGTGCATGACAGATGGGAGACCCCTGGCCGAACACGCCGGTGACACCGGATGGCGTGTGGGGGCGGCGAGGTGACGGAGCATCGGATTCGCCACGCCCGGACGGGGAACCCGGGATGCGTCGCCCGAGCGACGTCCGTCACACCGTTGCGGCCGCGTTACGGCACACCGGCGCCGCGTCACCGCAGGTGAACGCAGGTCAACGGCGAGTAAGACCTGGGTGAAGTCGGCGTACCCGATGTGCGGGATCGCGGTCACCGCGAGTATCGTCCTCACCTGCACAGACACAGATGAATCCCTTGACACCGGAGGGCCCGTTGTCCCGCTTCGCGCTCATCAAGGCAGTGCTCGGACCGATCATGCGCCTGATGTTCCGCCCACAGGTGGAGGGCGCGGAGCACATCCCGGGCGACGGCCCGGTCATCCTGGCCGGCAACCACCTCACGTTCATCGACTCGATGATCCTTCCGCTGGTGTGCGACCGGCAGGTCTACTTCATCGGCAAGGACGAGTACGTCACCGGCAAGGGCTTCAAGGGCCGCCTCATGGCCTGGTTCTTCACGGGCGTCGGCATGATCCCGGTGGACCGCGACGGCGGCCGGGGCGGCGTCGCCGCGCTGATGACCGGGCGCCGGATCCTGGAGGAGGGCAAGGTCTTCGGCATCTACCCCGAGGGCACCCGCTCCCCCGACGGGCGCCTGTACCGGGGCCGCACCGGCATCGCCCGCCTCACGCTGATGACGGGCGCGCCGGTCGTGCCGTTCGCCATGATCGGCACGGACAAGATCCAGCCGAACGGCGCCGGCATGCCCCGCCCGGGCAAGGTGACCGTGCGCTTCGGCGAGGCGATGGAGTTCTCCCGGTACGAGGGGATGGACCGCGACCGCTATGTGCTGCGCGCGGTGACCGACTCCGTGATGGCCGAGGTCATGCGGCTGTCCGGCCAGGAGTACGTGGACATGTACGCCAGCAAGGCCAAGGAAGCGGCCTGACCCTCGTGGCTCAGCGGGACGCCGTGTCGTCCAGCCGCTGACCGCGCAGCAGGAACCAGGCCGCCACCGCCGCCGCCAGCAGGACGGCCGCTCCGGCGCCCGCCGCCAGGGCGAGGCCGTCGACGAAGGCGCCGCGGGCCGCGTCCAGCATCGCCTCGGAGGTCCGGGCGGGCAGGCCCGCCGCCGCCTCCACCGCGCCGCCGAGGGACTCGTGGGCCTCGGCCGGGGTGCCGGCCGGGCCGGTGAAGCCCCGGTAGACGCCGGTGACGATCGAGCCGAGCACCGCGATACCGAGGGCGGCGCCGAGTTCGTACGCCGTCTCCGACACCGCCGACGCGGCGCCCGCCTGCTCCTTCGGTACGGAGGACAGGATCACGTCGGACGTCACGGTGAAGGAGAAGCCCGCGCCGACGCCCACCACGAGGAGGGCCGCCCCCAGCAGGGGGTAGCCCGTGCCGGCGTCGATCACCGTGAGCACGGCGAGCGCCACGCCGATCGACGCGAGGCCGGCCGAGACGACGGCCCGGACCGAGAAGCGGCGGGCCGCCCGGCCCGCGACCAGACCGGCGACCACCGCGCCGATCGCGGCGGGCAGTTCGGCCAGACCCGCTTCGAGCGGTCCCCTGCCCTGCACCAGCTGGAGGAACTGCGACAGGAAGAACACCAGCCCGGACAGGCCGAGGATGGTGAGCAGGTCGGCCAGGACCGCGCCGCTGAAGCCCCGGTGGCGGAACAGCCGCATGTCGAGCAGCGGCGCCGGCAGGGTGAACTGGCGCCGGACGAAGCCGTACAGGGCGCCCGCGCCCGCGAGGCCCGCGGCGAGCGTGAGCCAGGTGAAGCCGTGCGCGGCGGCCTCCTTGACCGCGTAGACGACACCGACCATGCCGAGCAGGGACAGCAGGACGCTGGGCAGGTCCCAGGGGCCCGGGGCCGGGTCGCGGGACTCGGGCAGCAGCCGGATGCCGACGAGGACCAGGACCACCATCACGGGCAGGTTGATCAGGAAGACCGATCCCCACCAGAAGTGTTCGAGCAGGAATCCGCCGGCTATCGGGCCGACGGCGGTGCCCGCGGAGGCCGTGGCGCCCCAGATGCCGATGGCGAGGCTGCGCTCGCGCGGGTCGTGGAAGAGGTTGCGGATGAGGGCGAGGGTCGCCGGCATCAGGGTGGCGCCCGCGACGCCGAGCAGGGCCCGGGCGGCGATCAGCATCTCGGGGCTCGTGGCGTAGGCGTTGAGGACGGACAGCGCGCCGAACGCCGTGGCGCCGACGAGCAGGATCCGCTTGCGGCCGATGCGGTCGCCGAGGCTGCCCATCGACACGAGCAGGCCCGCGATCACGAACGAGTAGACGTCGCCGATCCACAGGAGCTGGGTGCCGGAGGGCTTGAGGTCCTCGCTGATGTAGGGCGTCGCGAGAGCGAGGACGGTCGCGTCGACGGCCACCAGCAGCACGGCGAGGACGAGGACGGACAGCGCGAGCCAACGGCCCGGGCGCGCGGTCACCGCCTCGGTCGTCTCCGCCGGCCGCAGGGTGCTGGTCATGATTCCTCTCTCCGGAGCGCGCCGCCGAGCAGCAGCCCGACGATCATGTGGTGGAAGTCCCGGGGGGCTCCCTTGCCGCTCTGCACCATCCAGGCGCCGGAGGCCATCAGGCCGAACAGCGCCTCGGTGAGCCAGGCCGGGGTCAGGTCGATGCGGAACTCCCCGGCGAGCTGGCCGCGCCGGAACAGGGCGGAGATGCGCTCGTCGATCGCGGTCCAGCCGGGGTTGACGTCCTCGCCCTCGTAGAGCTGGTTCTCGGTGTAGAGGAAGGCGAGGAGTCCCGCGGCGGGCTCGATCGCGTGGACGAGCCGGCGTACGGCGTCGGACGCGGGGCCGCTGTCGAGGCCGGCCGCGTCCAGCGCGGCCTCGCACTCGGCGATGCCCAGCGCCTCCAGGGCGCGGACGAGCGCGTCACGGCCCGTGAACTGCCGGTGCAGGGTGGCGCGACTGATCCCGGCGGCCTTGGCGACCTCGTCCATGGTCGCGGTGGCCTTGCGGGTCAGCAGGGCGGCGGCACTGCGCAGCACGTGTTCACGATCGACAGCCATGATACGAGAGTAACCCATGTGAGACAGTGATGTCTCATCCAGGGCATGCGCCGCTCATCACCGGGGACGAGGGCGTAAGAAGATCAGTGCCAGGGCAGGCGGGCGCGCGTCTCCCAGTACGCGGCCGGCTCCTCCGCGAGGTCCGTGAGCCGGGCCAGCCGCTCCTCGTCCAGGTCGACCACGGCGGCGTGCAGGTTGGACGCCAGCTGCGCGGTGGTCGCGGCGCCGGACAGGACGACACCGGCCCACGGCTGGCGCAGGACGAACGCGAGGGCGACCGCGTCGCAGCCCTGGGAGGTCTCGGCGGCCACGGCCCGCAGCGCCTCGGGCGCGGCCGGGCCGGCGAGCCGCCCGTTGGCCATGCCCTCCTTGACGATCACCGTCAGCCCGGCGTCGTGCGCCTCGGCGAGAGCCGGTCCCACCGAGGTCTCCAGGACGTTGTACGTCGACTGGACGGTACGGAAGAGGGGTTCGCCGTCGACCGTCACGGCGAGGGCGGCGCGCACGGCGTCCGCCTGGGCCGGGCCGCTCGTGGAGAACCCGATGGTCACGCCCTCGGCGGCGGTCTCGGCGAGCCGCGCGTGCAGCTCCTTGTCGGTGAGCGCGGGGCTGTCCGGGGTGACCGAGTGGATCTGGTAGAGGTCGAGGCGGTCACCGAGCAGCGCTGCGGTCTCGGCGCGCTGGCGCTCGAAGGTGACCAGGCCGTGGTCCTTGACCTCGTGCCGCTCGGCGTCCGTCGTCCAGTCCGCGGTGTAGGTGTAGCCCCACTTGCTGCCGACGACGACGTCGTCGACGTCGGGGCGGGCGGCGAGCCAGGACGCGAGGAACTCCTCCGAACGGCCGTAGGAGCGGGCGGCGTCGACATAGCGCACGCCCTGGGCGTAGGCGGCGTCGAGAAGTTCATGGGTGCGGGCGCGCAGCGCCTCGACGCTGCGGTCGGCTCCGAGGTCCTCGTCCCGGCCGAGGTTGATGTAGCCGGGGCGGCCGACGGCGGCGAGGCCGAGTCCGATGTGGCAGGTCGGGGTCGTCGCTGTCGCCAGTCGGGCGAAGGGCATCGCGGGCTCCGTTCGGTCGGCTCGTACCGCTGCCCGACCAACGTAACCCGCGACGCCCCGGCCCACGGGGCGGGCCTCAGCCGTTCTTGGCCGTGGCCCAGGTGTGCTGGGCCGCCACGTCGGCCTTGACCTCGGCGAGCTGGACGGCGACCGCGCTCGGGGCGGTGCCGCCGCGGCCGTTGCGGGAGGCCAGGGCCCCGGGCACGTTCAGCACGGTCCGCACCTCGGGCGTCAGATGCGCGGAGATCTTCGCGAACTGGTCGTCCGTCAGCTCGTCGAGCTCCTTGCCCTCGGCCTCGGCGGCCTTCACGCACTCACCGGCGACCTCGTGGGCGACCCGGAAGGGTACGCCCTGCTTGACCAGCCACTCGGCGATGTCGGTGGCCAGGGAGAAGCCGGCCGGGGCCAGTTCCTCCATGCGCTCACGGTTGACCGTGAGGGTGGCCATCATGCCGGTGAAGGCGGGGAGCAGGACCTCCAGCTGGTCGCAGGAGTCGAACACCGGCTCCTTGTCCTCCTGCAGGTCCCGGTTGTAGGCCAGCGGGAGCGCCTTGAGCGTGGCCATCAGACCCGTGAGGTTGCCGATCAGACGGCCGCTCTTGCCCCGGGCGAGTTCGGCGATGTCCGGGTTCTTCTTCTGCGGCATGATCGACGAGCCCGTGGAGAAGGCGTCGTGCAGGGTCACGAAGGAGAACTCCTTCGTGTTCCAGATGATGACCTCCTCGGCGATCCGGGAGAGGTTCACGCCGATCATCGCGGTGATGAAGGCGAACTCGGCGGCGAAGTCACGGGAGGCCGTGCCGTCGATGGAGTTGCCGGCCGACCCGTGCTCGAAGCCGAGGTCCTTGGCCACCGCCTCCGGGTCCAGACCGAGCGAGGAGCCCGCGAGCGCGCCCGAGCCGTACGGCGAGACGGCCGTCCGCTCGTCCCACTGCCGCAGCCGTTCGGCGTCCCGGGACAGGGACTGGACGTGGGCGAGGACGTGGTGGGCGAAGAGCACCGGCTGGGCGTGCTGGAGGTGGGTGCGGCCGGGCATCGCCACGTCCGGGTGCGCTTCGGCGAGCCCGATCAGCGCGTCCTGGAGGTCGGCGATCAGACCGCCGATGATCCGGGCGTGGTCGCGCAGGTACATCCGGAAGAGGGTGGCGACCTGGTCGTTGCGGGACCGGCCCGCGCGCAGCTTGCCGCCGAGGTCGGGGCCGAGCCGCTCCAGCAGGCCCCGCTCCAGGGCCGTGTGCACGTCCTCGTCGGCGACCGTGCCCGTGAACGAGCCGTCGGCGACGTCCGCCTCCAGCTGGTCGAGGCCGGCGAGCATCCGGGTCAGCTCGTCCTCGGTGAGCAGCCCCGCCGTGTGGAGCACGCGCGCGTGCGCACGGGACCCGGCGATGTCGTAGGGCGCCAGCCGCCAGTCGAAGTGGACGGAGGCGGACAGCTTGGCCAGGGCCTCGGCGGGACCGTCGGCGAAACGGCCGCCCCAGAGCCGGACGTCACCGCTGTTGCTGCTCACTCGCTGTGCTCCTCGGGGGTCTGGGTGTGGCGGCGCCACCCGTGGCGTGCACGAGGGGCCGTCGCCACGCTGGTGGGCGCCGGATGGCTCACCACGTATCGGCATGCATGAGTATGCAGAGGTCTGCATGATTCGTCAATCCGAGTCGGGGTGAGCCGCGCGCGATCGGAACGCGCGGGTCTCTGTTTGAACACGGGTAACCGCTTACTCGTATCTCCCGGCGAGCGCAGGCGCCGCGTTCCTCCCCGACGGCACAACGAACCCGAGTGAGGCATCCGTATGTCCAGGGCTCTTCCGAAGTACCACAAGCGTCGTGTCGCGTTCGTCGGCGGCGCCGCCGCGGTGGCGCTGTCCGGCACGGTGATCGCCGGTTTCGCCCTGGCCGGCGAGTCCGGGCAGGGCGCCGAGCCCGTCCGCACGCTGGCCGGTCCGGGCACGATCAGCTGCCCCGACGTCACCGGCGAACTGCCCGCGGTCCCCGCCTCCGCCCAGGCCGAGGTCGACCGCACCCTCGCCCAGCTCCAGACCCAGATCGCCGAGGCCAACCAGCGCCTGGCCGACACCGTCGGCCAGGGCGGCCCCAACTTCGTCCAGAACGCCATCCTCGGCCCACTCAAGGACAAGCGCGTCGCCGCGCTCAACCGCATCGAGACCGCCATCGGCCGCGCGGCAGCGAAGCCCGACGGGCTGGAGGCGTTCGCCGCCTGCACGCTCACCCGGTGACGTGACAGGCAGCCGTGGCCGCCCCGTTGGCACGCCGGCCGGGGCGGCCGCGGTGACACCGGGACGGCCGTACGGCGGCGGCGCGGCGGCGGCACGGGAAATCCTTAGACAGCCGAACGAACAGCGCCCATAATCGATTGACGTGGGCAAAACTTATGAACGCATCGACGGCAGGCTCCGCACGTTCATCGAGGAGCAGCCGCTCTTCTTCACCGCCACCGCGCCGCTCGCGGCCGACGGCACCGTCAACCTCTCCCCCAAGGGCCTGAAGGGCTCGTTCGCGGTCCTCGACGAACACACCGTGGCCTACCTGGACTTCGCCGGCTCCAACGCCGAGACGGTCGCGCACCTGCGGGAGAACGGCCGGATCACCCTCATGTGGTGCGCCTTCCAGGGCCCGCCGAACATCGTGCGCGTGCACGGCCGCGGCGAGGCCGTCTTCCGCGACGACCCGCGCTTCACCGGACTCCTCGGGCACTTCTCCGGCATCGACCCGGCCCAGCACGGCCTGCGGGCCGTCATCGTCGTCCACGCCGAGCTCGTCCGGGACACCTGCGGGTACGCCGTCCCCCTGATGACGTACGACGAGGACCGCGATCTGCACGCCAGGCGCTTCGCCCGCGAGGACGACGCGTCGCTGGACGCGTACTTCACCAAGAAGGAGTACATCGCGACCAGCATGGACGGACTTCCCGGGCTGCCGTTGCCGCTGCCCCCCTCTAGCTTCTGAGGCATGCGCCGTGCCGCCCTCGCCCTCGTGTCCGTCTCCGTCTCCCTCCTCACGCTCGGTGCCACGCCGGGCCGGGCGCCGGACCCGCTGCCCGGCCGGATGGCCGACACCGGGGGCGGCACCCAGCTGATCACCGCCGTGGCGCCCGGGACCGGCTCCACCGAGGGGACGGTGACCTGGTGGGACCGGGCCGACGGGCGCTGGGTGCGGGCGGGTTCGGCGCCGGCGCGGTTCGGGGCCAAGGGCCTGGTCCAGGGGACGGGCCGGAAGCAGGGCACGAACACGACGCCGACCGGGCTGTTCCGGCTGCCGTACGCCTTCGGCATCGAGGCCGCGCCGCCCGGGACGGCGTACACCTACCGCCGGGTGCGCGAGGACTCCTGGTGGTGCCAGGACAACGACTCGGCCGCGTACAACCGCTGGAGCCAGCCGCTCGCCCCCGACTGCCGGCCCGCCGAGTCGGAGCACCTGATCACCTACGGCTCCCGCTACGCGCACGCCCTCGTCATCGGCTTCAACTACACCCGCCCGGTGAAGGGACGCGGCGCCGGGATCTTCCTCCACGTCAACGGGCGCGGGGCGACGGCGGGTTGTGTGTCGGTGCCCCGGGACGCGATGAGGAGCATCCTCGAATGGGCCGATCCCGGACGCAAGCCGCACATCGCGATCGGCACCGCGTCCGGCTCCACCGCGATCACCCGGTACTGACCGGGAACCGCTGAACACACGGGCCTCCCCGCACGTATCTCTGGGCCAAGGGACCACGTCAACCCCCTTGCTCCCGTCCCCGGAGGAACCGTGACCACCACGCTCGCAGGCGGCCGTGCCGCCCGCCGCCAGACGATGCGCCGCATCCGTCCGCGCCGCTCCCCGGCCGTCCCGCTGGTCGTCGCCCTGTGGGCGGGCGCGGCGGCGGTGCTGTGGCTGTGGTGGGACAACACGCCGTCCCTCGCGGACAACACGGCGAAGATCCTCGCCGCCGGGCGCATCACCGGTCTGCTCGCCGGCTATCTGATGGCGCTGGTCGTCCTGCAGATGGCGCGGGTGCCCGCGCTGGAGCGGCGGGTGGGCTCGGACCGGGTCGCCCGCTGGCACGCCATGAGCGGCCGGTACACGGTCTGCCTGGTCGTCGCGCACGTCTTCCTGACGATGTGGGCCTACGCCCTGCAGAGCGGCCGGACCCTCGGTGACGTCGTCCAGCAGACGATCGACTCCGTCAACACGCTGCCCGACATGGGCAAGGCGGCCATCGGTACCGGGCTGCTGTTCGTCATCGCGTTCATCTCCGTCGGCGGCATCCGGCGCCGCGTCCCGTACGACACCTGGTACCACGTGCACCTGCTGACGTACGCGGCGGTGTTCCTGACGTTCTGGCACCAGATCACCACCGGCAACGAGTTCGCCGTCGAGCCCACCGCGAAGACCTTCTGGTACGGCCTGTACGGGGCGGTCACCGCGCTGGTGCTCTGGTACCGGGTCATCACCCCGGTCCGCCTGAACCTGCGGCACCGGATGTACGTCGAGGCCGTCATCGAGGAGACGCCCGGCATCGTGTCGGTGCTGATCGGCGGGCGCAAGCTGCACCGGATGGGCGCGGAGGCCGGGCATTTCTTCCGCTGGCGGTTCAAGGCGCCGGGCATGCGGTTCAGCTCGCACCCCTACTCGCTGTCGGCGGCGCCCCGCCCGGACATGCTGCGGATCACGGTCAAGGCGATCGGCGACCACACGTCCCGGCTGCGCGAACTGAGGCCCGGCACCAAGGTGTGGGCGGAGGGCCCCTACGGCGCCCTGACGGCCCAGCGCCGCAGCCGGGGCAAGGTGCTGCTGGTGGCCGGCGGGGTCGGCATCACGCCGATGCGGGCCCTGTTCGAGACGCTGCCGGGCGCCTCCGGCGACATCACCCTGCTCTACCGGGCCAACAGCACCCAGGACCTGGCGCTGTGGGACGAGCTGTCGGCCATCGCCGACGAGCGCGGTGCCCGGCTGATGTACGCGGTCAACAGCCCGGACGGTGAGCGTCCGGACATCTCGGCGGAGCGGCTGCGGCAGAAGCTGCCGGACATCGACCAGCACGACGTCTTCCTCTGCGGCCCGCCCGGGTTCGCGCAGTCCGTGTACGAGGCGCTGCGCGGCGCCGGAGTGCCCGCCCGCCGCATCCACCACGAGTCGTTCGAGATGTGAGCGACCGGACTTCGAGTCATCACCACTCCAGGAGCTGTGGAAAGCCATGAGGAAGAGCCACCCCATCCGGCGTTTCGTGCTGGCCGGTGCGGCCACCGTGTCGGGGATCGTGCTGCTGCTGTCGCTGAAGCCGGCGACCGACCCGGCGTCCGCCCAGGCGGCCGGCGGCGCGGCACCCCCGGTGGCGGCCTCGCCGCAGGGCGGTGCGCAGGCCGCCGGAGCGGGCACGGTCACCGGTGACGCGGCGCGCACCCAGTACGGCGCGGTCCAGGTCCGGCTGACCGTGGCCAACGGGAAGATCACGAAGGCGGAGGCCGTCCAGGCACCCAAGGGCGGCCAGAGCGACCAGGTCACCGCGAACGCGGTGCCCAAGCTCAACCAGGCGGCGGTGGCGGCCCAGAGCGCCGACATCGACGCCGTGTCCGGGGCGACCTACACCAGCGCCGGGTACAAGCAGTCCCTGCAGTCGGCGATCGACAAGGCGAACGCGGCCGCGGGCGCCGGGCAGGGGTCGGGCGGCCAGGACTCCGGCGGGGGCGCGGCACAGGCCCGTACCGTCACCGGCGCCGTCGCGCAGACCCAGTACGGGGCGGTCCAGGTCCGTGTCACGGTCAGCGGCGGGAAGATCACCAAGGCGGAGGCCGTGAAGGCGCCGAGCGGCGGGCAGAGCACCAACATCACCGCGAACGCGGTGCCGAAGCTCAACCAGGCGGCCGTGGCGGCCGGCAGCGCCGACATCGACGCCGTGTCCGGGGCGACCTACACCAGCGCCGGATACAAGGAGTCCCTGCAGTCGGCCCTGGACCAGGCCGGTGGCTGACACGGTGGTGGAACCGACACCAGCTCCCGCCGCGGTACGTCGTGCGGAGGAGGTCATGGGGACGGTCGTCTCCTTCGACGTCCGCGGCGGGGATCCCGACGCCGTCCGGTCGGCCCTGGACGAGGCGGTCGCCGGGCTGCACCGGGTCGACGAGGTGTTCAGCACGTACCGCGACGACAGCCAGGTCTCCCGGCTGGCGCGCGGGGAGATCACGCTGGACGACTGCGATCCGGAGGTGGCCGAGGTGCTCGAACTGGGCGCCGAGGCCGAGCGGTCGAGCGGCGGCTGGTTCAGCACGTCGTACGCGGGGAGCGTGGACCCGACCGGCGTCGTCAAGGGCTGGTCGGTCGAGCGCGCGGCGCGGAGTCTCACCGCGGTCCCCGGGGTGACCGGGGTGAGCGTGAACGGCGGCGGCGATGTGCAGCTGCTCGGGACGCCGGGTCCCCGGCGCCCGTGGCGGGTGGGCGTGGCCGACCCGCTGCGTCCCGGAGGGCTCGCCGCGGTCGTCTCGGCGGCCGGACTGGACGAGCTGGCGGTGGCCACCTCCGGCACGGCCGAGCGGGGCGCCCATATCGTCGATCCGCGCACGGGCCGCTCGGCGGTCACGGACCTGGTGGCCGTGACGGTGACCGCCCCCCGGCTGACCTGGGCGGACTGCTGGGCGACGGCGGCCTTCGCGATGGGGTCGCGGGAGGGTCTGGCCTGGCTGGAGTCGCTGCCGGACGTGGAGGCGCTGCTGATCACCGCGGGCGACGAGGTGCGCTGCACGGGAGGGCTGGCGGCCCGCCTGGGCTGAGGCGGGCCCGCCCCCGCTCAGTGGGTGTTCTGGGCGAGCCTCAGCAGGTGGTCGGCGAGCGCCTGGCCGCCCGTGGGGTTCCGGCTGATCAGCATCAGGGTGTCGTCGCCGGCGATCGTGCCGAGGATGTCGTGCAGTTCGGCCTGGTCGATGGCCGACGCCAGGAACTGGGCCGCCCCCGGAGGGGTGCGCAGGACCACGAGGTTCGCCGAGGCCTCCGCGGAGATCAGCAGTTCCTGGGAGAGCCGCCGCATCCGCTCCTCCTTGGCGGACTCCCCGAGCGGGGCGCGGGGCGTACGGAAGCCGCCCTCGCTGGGCACCGCGTAGATGAGGTCGCCGTCGTTGTTGCGGATCTTGACGGCGTTCAGCTCGTCGAGGTCGCGGGAGAGCGTCGCCTGGGTGACGCTCAGCCCGTCGTCGGCGAGCAGCTTCGCCAGCTGACTCTGCGACCGCACCGGCTGCCGGTTGAGGATGTCCACGATCCGGCGGTGACGTGCGGTGCGGGTCTGCGGCACGGCGGGGCCCGCGGCCCCGTTCGCGCCGTTGTGCCCGTGGTCCTGCGCCTGGCTCATCGTCGTCTCATTCTCCGGATCCGTCCCCTGCGGCCACGTCCAGGATGCCCGGCAGGGCCTGAAGAAGCGCTTCCACTTCGTCGTCGCCCAGGTTCAGCGGCGGCATCAGCCGTACGACATCGGGGGCGGGCGCGTTCACCAGGAAACCGGCGTCCTGGGCCGCCTGCTGCACACCGGCGGCGTGCGGCCCGGTGAGCACGATACCGAGGAGCAGTCCCGCGCCCCGGACATGGTCGATCATCGGGTGGCCGAGGGCCTCGACGCCGTCGCGCAGTTTCTCGCTCTGGCGCTTGACGTTCTCCAGCAGTCCGTCGTCCGCGATGGTGTCCAGGACGGCGAGGCCGGCCGCGCAGGCGACCGGGTTGCCGCCGAAGGTCGTGCCGTGCTGACCGGGCCTGAGCAGGTCCGCGGCCCGCCCGAAGGCGACCGTGGCGCCGAGCGGCAGTCCGCCGCCGAGCTGCTTGGCGAGGGTGACGACGTCCGGGAGGACGCCTTCGTGGGCCTGGTAGGCGAACCAGTGCCCGGTGCGGCCGATGCCGGTCTGCACCTCGTCGAGGACGAGCAGCGCGCCCGTGGCGGCGGTGATGGCCCGCGCCGCCTTCAGATAGCCGGCCGGCGGGACGACGACGCCGTTCTCGCCCTGGATGGGCTCGATGATGACGAGGGCCGTCTCGTCGGTGACGGCCGCGGCCAGGGCCTGCGCGTCGCCGTAGGGGACGTGGGTGACGTCGCCGGGCAGCGGCAGGAAGGGGTCGCGCTTGCCGGGCTGGCCGGTCAGCGCGAGGGCGCCCATGGTGCGGCCGTGGAAGCCGCCGTCGGTGGCGACGACATGAGTGCGGCCGGTGAGCCGGCCCACCTTGAACGCGGCCTCGTTGGCCTCGGCGCCGGAGTTGCAGAAGAAGACCCTGCCCTCCCGGCCGAACAGCTGGAGCAGCCGTTCGGCGAGGGCGACGGTCGGCTCCGCCATGAAGAAGTTGGAGATGTGGCCGAGGGAGGCGATCTGCCGGCTCACGGCCTCGACGATCGCCGGGTGGGCGTGGCCGAGCGCGTTGGTGGCGATGCCGCCGACCCAGTCGAGGTACCGGGTGCCCTCGGCGTCCCAGACCTTCAGGCCCTCGCCGCGCACCAGGGGGAGCCGCGGGGTGCCGTAGTTGTTCATGAGCGAGCCCTGCCACCGCTGGGCGTACTCCTGGTTGGCGGTCACTGCGCGTCCCCCTCCGGCGCGTCCGGCACGACCATCGTGCCGATTCCCTCATCGGTGAAGATCTCCAGCAGGATCGAGTGCTGGACCCGGCCGTCGATGACGCGGGCGGTGGTGACGCCGTTGCGTACGGCGTGCAGGCAGCCCTCCATCTTCGGCACCATGCCCGAGCTGAGTTCGGGCAGCAGTTTCTCCAGCTGGGAGGCGGTGAGGCGGCTGATCACCTCGTCGCTGTGCGGCCAGTCCTCGTAGAGGCCCTCGACGTCCGTGAGGACCATGAGAGTCTCCGCTCCCAGCGCAGCCGCGAGTGCCGCAGCCGCCGTATCAGCATTGACGTTGTAGACATGCCCGTCGTCCTGACTGCGGGCGATGGAGGAGACGACCGGGATGCGGCCGTCGGCGAGCAGGGCCTCGATCGCGCCCGTGTCGATCTCGGTGATCTCGCCCACCCGCCCGATGTCGACCGGTTCGCCGTCGATCTCGGGCCGGTGCTTGGTGGCGGTGATGGTGTGCGCGTCCTCGCCGGTCAGACCGACGGCGAGCGGACCGTGCTGGTTGAGCAGGTTGACCAGCTCGCGCTGGACCTGCCCGGCGAGCACCATCCGTACGACGTCCATGGCGTCCTCGGTGGTCACCCTGAGCCCGGCCTTGAACTCGCTGACGATGCCGTGCTTGTCGAGGGCGGCGCTGATCTGCGGGCCGCCGCCGTGCACGACGACCGGCTTGAGCCCGGCGTGGTGCAGGAACACGACGTCCTGGGCGAACGCGGCCTTCAGGTCCTCGTCGACCATGGCGTTGCCGCCGAATTTGATGACGACGGTTCTGCCGTTGTGGCGGACGAGCCAGGGCAGCGCCTCGATGAGGATCTGGGCCTTGGGGAGCGCGGTGTGCTTCCGCGTCGTGTTGCTCATGACGAGTAGGCGCTGTTCTCGTGGACGTAGTCCGCGGTGAGGTCGTTGGTCCAGATCGTGGCGGTCTCGGAGCCGGCCGCGAGGTCGGCGACGATGTGCACCTCGCGGTAGCGCATGTCGACCTTCTCCCGGTCCTCGCCGACGCCGCCGTTCTTGCAGACCCAGACGCCGTTGATGGCGACGTTGAGCCGGTCCGGCTCGAAGGCGGCCTTCGTCGTGCCGATCGCGGACAGTACCCGGCCCCAGTTGGGGTCCTCGCCGTGGACAGCGCACTTGAGGAGGTTGTTGCGGGCGATGGTGCGGCCCACCTCGACGGCGTCGTCCTCGGACGCGGCGTTGACGACCTCGATCCTGATGTCCTTGCTGGCGCCCTCGGCGTCCCGGATGAGCTGCTGCCCGAGGTCGTCGCAGACCTGCCGGACCGCCTCGGCGAACTCCTCGTAGGCCGGGGTGACGCCGGACGCGCCGGAGGAGAGCAGCAGGACGGTGTCGTTGGTGGACATGCAGCCGTCGGAGTCGACCCGGTCGAAGGTGACCCGGGTGGCGGCCCGCAGCGCCTTGTCCAGCGTCGCGTCGTCGAGGTCGGCGTCCGTGGTGAGGACGACCAGCATGGTGGCGAGGCCGGGGGCGAGCATGCCGGCGCCCTTGGCCATGCCGCCGACGGTCCAGCCTCCCCCAGACTCCGTCCGGGGGGACCCCCAGGTCACCACGGACGTCTTGTGGACGGTGTCGGTGGTCTTGATGGCGATGGCGGCCTTCTCGCCGCCGTGCTCGGAGAGCTGCCCGGCGGCCGTCTCGATGCCCGGGAGCAGCTTGTCCATGGGCAGCAGGACGCCGATCAGACCGGTCGAGCACACGGCGATCTCGATGGCGCCCCGGCCGAGCACCTCGGCCGCCTTCTCGGCGGTGGCGTGGGTGTCCTGGAAGCCCTTCGGTCCCGTACAGGCGTTGGCGCCACCGGAGTTGAGGACGACGGCCGACACCTGGCCGCCCTTGAGGACCTGCTCGGACCACAGCACGGGCGCGGCCTTGACGCGGTTGGAGGTGAACACGCCCGCGGCGGCTCGGCGCGGCCCGGTGTTGACCACGAGGGCCAGGTCCGGGTTGCCGTTCTCCTTGATCCCGGCGGCGATCCCCGCCGCCGTGAATCCCTTGGCTGCCGTCACACTCACGGCGCGACTCCGATCGTGGAAAGCCCGGTGCTCTCGTCGAGCCCCAGGGCGATGTTCATGCTCTGGACGGCACCGCCCGCGGTGCCCTTGGTGAGGTTGTCGATGGCGCTGATCGCGATGACGCGGCCCGCGGCCTCGTCGTACGCGACCTGCACCTGCACGGCGTTGGAACCGTGGACGGAGGCGGTGGCGGGCCACTGCCCCTCGGGGAGGAGGTGGACGAACGGCTCGTCGGCGAACGCCTTCTCGTAGGCGGCGCGCACCGCCCCGGCGCCGACGCCGTCCTTGGCGCGGGCGCTGCACGTGGCGAGGATGCCGCGGGGCATCGGCGCGAGGGTCGGCGTGAAGGAGACGGAGACCCGCTCCCCCGCGGCCGCGCTGAGGTTCTGGATCATCTCGGGGGTGTGCCGGTGCCCGCCGCCGACGCCGTACGGCGTCATGGAGCCCATGACCTCGCTGCCCAGCAGGTGCGGCTTGGGCGCCTTGCCGGCACCGGACGTGCCGGAGGCGGCGACGATCACGGCCTCCGGTTCGGCGAGGCCGGCCTCGTAGGCGGGGAAGAGGGCCAGTGAGACGGCGGTCGGGTAGCAGCCGGGGACCGCGATACGCCGGGAACCCTCCAGCGCGGCGCGGCCGCCCGGCAGCTCGGGCAGTCCGTACGGCCAGGTCCCGGCGTGCGGGGAGCCGTAGAACCGCTCCCAGTCACCGGCGTCCTTCAGCCGGAAGTCGGCTCCCATGTCGACGACGAGCACGTCGGGGCCGAGCTGCTCGGCGACGGCGGCGGACTGCCCGTGCGGCAGGGCGAGGAAGACGACGTCGTGCCCGGCCAGCGCCTCGGGCGTGGTCGGGGCCAGCACCCGGTCGGCGAGCGGCAGCAGGTGCGGCTGGAGCGCCCCGAGGCGCTGTCCCGCGTTGCTGTTGCCGGTCAGGACGCCGATCTCGACCTCGGGGTGCACCAGGAGCAGACGCAGCAGTTCCCCGCCCGCGTATCCGCTCGCTCCGGCCACTGCCGCACGTACCGCCATGGATGCCTCCTCCTTGATGGCATGACTATACGTTTCGCCGCAGTTTTATGCAATCCATTCACGGGCGGGCGGCGGCGCGAGAGACAGACGCGAAGAAGCGCGCGTTCACCACTGCCGTGCCGCACGCGTCCCCATGCTGATCACCGGGTGATCGCCGATCGCGCGCCCCGCTCCACCAGGGCGGAACACTCCGGGCAGTCGGAGACGACCGGGTGCACGCAGTGCACCAGGTGGGCCAGGAACCGGTCGGCCAGTTCGAGGTCCGCGATGTGTTCGGCGATCCGGGCGCGCTTCGCGTCGATCAGGCCGATGCGGTCCGCCCGTTCCCCCGCCACGAGTTCACCGATCTCGGCGAGTGACAGCCCGGACCGCCGGGCGATCTGGATGAGGCGGGCCCGGCCCACGGTCTGGTCGTCGTAGACGCGATGCCCGGAGGGCAGCCGGCGCGGGGTGAGCAGTCCGAGGTCCTCCCAGTGCCGGAGGACATGGGTGGCCACCCCGAGCAGGGCGGCCGCATCGCCGATCTTCAACTCCGCCACGGACAGCACACTCCTTTACTTCAGGTCGGCCTGAAGTAATACCGTCCCGCCATCGAACCCACCACCCGATCGTGAGAGGGACAGGGCCGCCATGTCCGACGCTGTGAGATCACCGACGCCGGCCGCGTGCTGTGGCGCGGTCGCGAGCCTGGCCGCGGGTCTTGTGCGTCCCCGACGCCGCGACGAGCGGTTTCTGCGCGGCTTGACCGACGCGGGGTTACCGGACACGGCCGTGTCGGTCACGGTGTCCGCGCTGAGACAGGTGCCGCGGTCCGTGCCCACCGCGCTGATCGTGGAGGGGCTGCGGCACCCGCGGCGCATCGCGAACTCGCTGCTGTCGTTCGTGATCACCCATCCGGAGGCGACGTTCATCGTGGATCCGGGTGTCTGCCTGGACGTCGGCAGCCGCGCCATCGCGGAACTGCCGCCGGTCCTGCGGGTCGCGGTGCGGCCCCCGGCGGACACCGTCGCCACCGTCACCGCGCTGCATGAGCGGCCGGGTCCCGACCTGGACTTCGCGCTGCCGACGCACGCGCACTGGGACCACGTGTGTGGGCTCCTCGATCTCCCCGAACTGCCGGTACTCCTGCACCGCCGCGAACACGACTGGGTCGCGCGAGGCCCGATCGCGCCCGTGGGGGGCGTCCGGGGGGCTCTGCGCGGCCGGGACATCGTCCCGTACGAACTGGACGGCCCGCCGATCCTCACCTTCGCCGCCGGCCACGACCTCTTCGGGGACGGTTCCGTCGTGCTCGTCGACCTCGCGGGACACACCCCTGGCAGCGTCGGGGTACTGGCGCACACGGCAGCGGGCTGGGTGCTGCTCGCCGGCGACGCCGCCTGGCACACCGCCCAGATCGACCTCATCCGGCAGAAGGCCGGCTATCCCGGCAGGCTCGCCGACGAGGACCGGGACGAGACCTTCCGGACCCTGCACCGCCTGCACGCCGTCAAGGACCGGGTCACGATCATCCCGACACACGACCACCGGGCGGCCCGGCAGCTGCCGACCTGATGTCGACGGGCGTCACCGAGTGATCGCTCGCCGCACCACCGTGCAGCGGGGCGCGTCGCCGCGCGGACACCTCTATCTCGATCCTCATCCTCGGGTCGGCGAGACCGCACACGAGCATCGTCGCGGCCGGCTGGACGTCGCCGAAACGGCGGCGCAGGACCGGCCAGCAGGGCTCGAAGTCCTCGCGGTCCGGCAGGAGGTAGCGCACACGCACCACGTCGGCGAAGGTGCACCCCGCCTCGGCCAGTGCGGCCCCGATGTTGCGCAGGCACTGTTCGGCCTGCTCCACCACATCGTCGGAGATCGTCATGGTGGTGTAGTCGAACCCGGTCGTCCCGGACACATGCACCCGGTCGCCGTCGACCACGGCACGGGCATAGCCGATCTGCTCCTCGAAGGTCGAGCCGCTGAGGATCGCACGTCGCTCTGTCATGCGCCGCACGCTAGGTGACCGGCAGGGGCACGTCCATCACGGCGCCGTGCAGGGAAGATGAGGGGGAACGAAGAGCGTCGACGGGTTCCGCGGGGCCCGATGTGCCGGAAGAGAGGGACGGGATGGGCGAGTTCTGGCCGGTGCCGGAGGTACTGGGCTATCTGGCCGGCGACTGGCGGGTCACGCGTTCCGTGTGCGATCTCGCGAGCGGTGACGAGGGCGCGTTCACCGGTACGACGGTCTTCGGCCCCCTGGAGGAGGGCGGACTGCTGCACCACGAGTCCGGCGAGTTCGTCTGGCGCGGGGTGCCCCGGCCCGCGGAGCGCACCCTGCGCTTCCTGCCCGGCGGCGCACCCGGCACGGCCGATGTGCGGTTCGCCGACGGCCGCCCGTTCCACGACCTGGATCTGCGCACCGGCCGCCACATCGCGGACCATCCCTGCTCGGCGGACCTCTACCGGGGCGACTTCACGGTCCGGGACGCCGACCACTGGCGGACCGTGTGGCGCGTGCGCGGACCCGCCAAGGACCTGGTCCTCACCACGGACTACGCGCGCGTGGTCTGAGCCGAGGTGCCCTCCAGGCGCAGGTTCCAGCGGCCGGCGTGCCCGATGACGGTGGTCGCCGACAGCGGTCTGACATCGATGTTCCAGTACGTCGACGGCGGCACCTTCAGGGCGTAGACCAGCGCGGCCCGGATCACGGACGGCTCGGCCACCGCCACGATCCGGTCGCCGTCCTCGACGGGCCGGGTGTCGAGCCAGCCGCCGACCCGGGAGATGAACGCGATCAGCGACTCGCCGCCGTGCGGGGTGCCGCGCGGGTCGGCGAGCCAGGCGTCCACCGCGTCGGGCTCCCGGGCCATCGCCTCGCCCAGCGTGAGCCCGCGCCAGCGGCCCATGTCGCAGTCCCGCAGGGCCAGCTGGACCAGCGGGGCGTAACCGAGGGCGTCGCCGGTGGCGCGGCTGCGCGGGGTGGGCGAGCAGTAGCGCAGGTCGGCGGCCGCCAGCGGCAGCAGGTCGCGGGCGACGTGTTGCACCTCGTCCCAGCCGGCCTGGTCGAGCGGCCGGTCGTCCTGGAAGCGCTCGGCGAGCAGCGAGGAGCTGCGCGCGGCGGCGACGAACGTGACCCGAAGCGACATGCGGTGATGGTGTGACGGGACGGTGACCAGGTCAAGAGGGAGCGTGCCCATGTCACCGACCGTGGACGCTCCCTCACTGTGTGGTCGGGATCATCCGGGCGGACCCATGTGAAAAGGGCCCTTACAGGTACAGCGCCATCCAGTGCCCCGGGGTCTCCAGCTCCGCGAACCCGAGCTTGGCGTACACCCCGTGGGCGTCGTGCGTGGCGAGCAGGACGCGCCGGACGCCGTACGGGCGCAGGTGCTCGCGCACGGCCCCGACGAGGGCGGTCCCGATGCCCTTGCCGCGCACCGACGGGTCGACGTAGACGTCGCAGAGCCAGGCGAAGGTGGCGCGGTCGGTGACGACCCGGGCGTACGCGGCCTGCTCCCCCGACGCCGTGTCGTACACCCCGAAGTTCAGCGAGCCGTCGATCGCCGCCTCCTGCTTCTCCCGGGGCCGGCCGAGCGCCCAGTAGGCGTCGGTGGACAGCCAGCGGTGCACCCGCTCGCGGTCGAGGCGGGCGGCGTCGGTGGAGATCTCGTAGCCCTCGGCGAGGGGCGGGGTGTCGGTCATGCGCCGAGACTCGCAGGGGCCGTGAGGCCGCGTCGAGCGTTTTTCATCAGGTGGGACGCGGCCGGCGCCCGGCGGTCACAGCACCTCGTCGCAGGCGGCCCGCAGGCGCCGTACGCCCTCGGTGATCTCCCCCGCGCCGGCCACGGCCGCGAAGCTCAACCGGATGTGCGGGGCCGGGGGTTCGGCGCTGAAGTAGGGGCGGCCCGGGGTGATCGCGACTCCGGCGCGCAGGGCGGCGGTGGTCAGGGCGGCCTCGTCGGTGCCGTCGGGCAGGCGCGGCCACAGGTGGTAGCCGCCGGAGGGGATGTGCGGGAGGGCGAGTTCGGGCAGGGACAGGCGCAGGGCGGCGGTCATGGTGTCCCGGCGTGCCCGCAGTTCGGCGGCGACGGCGCGCAGATGCCGGGGCCAGGCGGGCGAGCCGACCAGTTCGACCGCCGCCTCCTGCAGCGGCCGCGGCACGAAGAAGCTGTCGACGACCTGGATCGCGCGCAGCCGCTCCAGCACCGGGCCCCGGGCGGCGAGCGCGCTCACCCGGAAGCTCGGCGAGGTCGCCTTGGTCAGCGAGCACACGTGGACGACGACGCCGTCGGGGTCGTCGGCGGCCAGCGGACGCGGCAGCGGCCCGGCGTCCTCGTGCACCAGC
Organism: Streptomyces sp. SS1-1; assembly: GCF_008973465.1. Taxonomy (NCBI): domain Bacteria; kingdom Bacillati; phylum Actinomycetota; class Actinomycetes; order Kitasatosporales; family Streptomycetaceae; genus Streptomyces; species Streptomyces sp. SS1-1. Next base: position 1,270,767 of record NZ_WBXN01000004.1, read on the forward strand.
CGCCGTACGAAGTCGTCCTCGACGACGAAGGCGCCGGCCGCGCGCGCGATGCGCAGCACCTCACCGCGCCGCTCGGGCGCGAGCAGGGCGCCGGTCGGGTTCTGGAACAGGGGCTGGCACACGAACACCCGGGCGCCGGTGGCCCGGAAGGCGTCCGCGAGCAGGGCGGGCCGTACACCGTCCGCGTCGACCGGCACCGGGACGGGGCGCAGTCCTGCGGCGCGGGCGATCGCCAGCATGCCCGGGTAGGTGGGCGACTCGACGAGGACCGGGGCCCCGGGAGGCGCGAGGGCCTTCAGGGCCGTCGTCAGGGCGGACTGGCCGCCCGCGGTGATCAGCACTTCGGCGGCCGTGACCGTGCCGCCCGGCCCGCCGATGCCGCGCGCGAACCACTCGCGCAGCTCGGGCAGGCCCTCCATCGGCGGGCGCCCCCAGGCGCCGGGCCGCCGTCCGGCGCGGGACAGCGCGGCGGCCATGGCGCGTTCGGGCTGGAGCGAGGGGTGCAGATAGCCGCCGTTGAACTCGATCACGCCGTGCGAGGGGGCGGCCAGCGACACCAGCACCCCGGAGGCGTCCACCGAGCGCGGCACGAGATCGGTGGCGCTGTCCGCGCTGAGCGTCACCTCCTGCCAGGAGGTGTCCCCGGTGGCGGCGGCCGGCGCGGGCCGTTCGGCGCGGAAGGCGCCGGCGCCGGGCCGGGTGACGACGAGTCCCTCGGCGGCCAGCTGGGCGAGGGCCCGGGAGACGGTCACCGGGCTCACCCGGAAGCGTTCCACCAGGGCTCTGCTCGATGGCAGCTTTCCACCAGGAGAGTAGCGGTCAAGCTCCTGTCGCAACTGATTCGCCAGCTCGCCCACACTGCTACGCTCTTGCATGAGGACTGAGAATAGCGCTACCGCGCCGAGCCCGATAGCAGTCAGCGGCCCCGCCGCGCCGGTCGCTCCCGCCGCTCCCACCACCCCGGTCGTCCGCGGCACGCTGCAGGCCGGCCTCGGGGTCGCGGCCTTCTCCCTGACCTTCCCCGCCACCGCCTGGGGCCTGGAGGGGTTCGGCCCTTGGTCGCTGGTGGCCGTGCGCAGCGTGCTGGCCGCGCTGATCGCGGGCGGCTGTCTGCTGGCGCTGCGCGTGCCGCTCCCCGCCCGCCGCGACTGGGCGGCGCTCGCGGTGGTCGCCGCGGGCACGGTCCTCGGGTTCCCGTTGCTCACCACGCTCGCGCTCCAGTCGTCCACCACCGCGCACGCCGCCGTGGTCGTCGGTCTGCTGCCGCTGACGACGGCCCTGTTCTCCGCGCTGCGGGTCGGGACCCGGCCGTCGCGCACCTTCTGGCTGGCGGCGCTCGCGGGCGCCGCCGCCGTGGTCGCCTTCACCGTCCAGCAGAGCGGCGGCGCCCTCACCACGGCCGACCTGTACCTGTTCGGGGCGCTGCTGGTGTGCGCGGCCGGTTACACCGAGGGCGGCCGGCTGGCCCGGACCATGCCGGGCTGGCAGGTGATCGCCTGGGCGCTGGTGCTGTGCCTGCCGGTGGGCCTGCCGGCCGCCGCGGTGGCGCTGGCGCACGAGCCGGTGCAGTGGACCTGGCACGGCGTGACCGGGCTGCTGTGGGTGGCGGCGGGCTCCCAGTTCCTCGGGCTGGTCGTCTGGTACCGGGGGATGGCCGCCATCGGCATCCCGAAGGCCAGCCAGTTGCAACTGGCCCAGCCCCTGCTCACACTGGTGTGGTCGGTGCTCCTGCTGGGCGAGCACCTGACGGTGGCCGCCCCCCTCACGGCCGCGGCGGTGCTCGTCTGTATCGCCGTGACCCAGCGGGCACGTGGCTGACGGGTCCGTTCCGGCCCGCCTCCCGTCCCCGCCTGGCGCCGTAGACTCAAGGCCACGGACCGCTGCTCCCGCATCTGCTGAGGAGGCCCAACCTATGCGCGCAACCGTGGGCGACCAGCTTGTCCAGCACGGCAGGGTGGTCGGACAGCACGACAAGGCCGGCGAGATCGTCGAGGTCCTGGGCTCGGAGGGGAATCCCCCGTACCGCGTCCGCTTCGAGGACGGGCACGAGGGGCTGTGCTCCCCCGGCCCCGACACCGAGATCCGCCACCGTCACGAGGAGATGTCCCACTGACCGTGTGCGCCGGCCCGGCGCGAGCCGGCCGGGCCGGTCACACCGGGGGTGCCACGGTCTGCCCGTAGTGGTCGGCGACCACGCGGGAGACGGCCCCGATCGGGTCCGCCGCGACCTCCTTGGCGGCGAAGAAGACATGACCGCGCACCTGTGCGTGCTTCTTGGCGAGCGTCAGATGCCGTGACAGCTCCGCCGGGTCCTGCCAGGCGGCGGGCTGCGCCGGGTCGCCCGCCTTGTACAGCGCCTCCCCGAGGTACAGCCGCGTCCTGCTGCCCTTCGCCACCGACGCCCACCACGGCACGAGCTTCGCGTAGTCGGCGGCGGCCAGCCCGATGTTCCAGTAGAGCTGCGGGCAGATGTAGTCGATCCAGCCCTCGCGCACCCAGGTCCGGGTGTCCGCGTGCAGATCGTCGTACGTCTGCACGCCGGCGCGGGTGTCGGAGCCCCGGGAGTCGGTGGCGGCGTTGCGCCACACCCCGAAGGGGCTCACCCCGAACTGCGTGGTGGGCCTGATCCGTTCGACGGCCGCCGCCATCTCCTTGATCAGCTTGTCGATGTTGTCCCGCCGCCACGCCGCCCGGACCGGGAAGGCACCGCCGTACGCGTCGTAGGCGTCGTCGTCGTCGAAGGACTGCCCAGCGACCGGGTACGGGTAGAAGTAGTCGTCGAAGTGAACGCCGTCGACCGCGTACCGCTCGACGGCGTCGAGCATGGCCCGCTGCACGAACGCCCGGACCTCCGGCAGCCCGGGGTTGTAGTAGAGCCGGCCGCCGTACGGCACCACCCAGTCCGGGTTCTGCCGGGCGGGATGGGAGGCGAGGAGCCGACCGAGGTCGCCGTGGTTGGCGACGCGGTACGGGTTGAACCAGGCGTGCAGCTGCAGTCCGCGCTTGTGGGCCTCGGTGACGGCGGTGCCCAGCGGGTCCCAGCCGGGGTCGCGGCCCTGGGTGCCGGTGAGGACCTGCGACCAGGGCTCGTGCGGTGACGGCCACAGGGCGTCCGCCGTGGGCCGCACCTGGAAGATCACCGTGTTGAGGCGGCGCTTCACCGCCGTGTCCAGATGGGCGAGGAGTTCGGTGCGCTGCTGCCGTGCGGTCAGGCCCTGCCGGGACGGCCAGTCGCGGTTCGCCACGGTGGCCAGCCACATCCCGCGCATCTCCTGGCCGGCGTGGCGTCGGTCACGGCCGGGCCCGTCCGCGACGGCGGTCCCCGCCGACAGGGCGCCGCCCGACGCCACGAGGGCCGACAGGGCGGTGACCGTGAACGCCCGTCGTGACAGCGGTGACTTCCGGTGCAGCATCGTCTTCGTACCTCCCGTGGTGACGCGGCCAAGGACCCCCGTATCGGGACCGATCCGGACGAACGGGACCGGTCCGGCGTCAGCCTTTCATGAGGCACCCGAACGATCGATCAAGCTGCGCCGAAGGTAACGTGCCCTTTTGGAGCAGGCGCCGAACAACGGCGGACCTGCCGCAGTCGTGGATCAGCGAAGGGGACGATGTGACCGGCATCTCCGGAGATATTGCACGCGTCGGTGTCGTGGGCTGCGGCCAGATGGGGGCGGGCATCGCCGAGGTCTGCGCCCGCTCCGGCCTGGACGTGAAGGTCGCCGAGACCACCGGCGAGGCCCTGGAGATCGGCCGCACCCGGCTGCTCAACTCCCTGGCCAAGGCCGCCGAGCGCGGCAAGATCAGCGAGGAGGAGCGGGACGCCACCGTGGCCCGGCTGTCCTTCACCACCGACCTCGGCGAGTTCTCCGACCGGGACCTGGTGATCGAGGCCGTCGTCGAGAACGAGCAGGTGAAGACGGAGATCTTCCAGGTGCTCGACCAGGTCGTGACCCGGCCGGACGCGATCCTCGCCTCCAACACCTCCTCGATCCCGCTGGTGAAGCTGGCCGTCGCCACCTCACGCCCCGACCAGGTCATCGGCGTCCACTTCTTCAACCCGGCGCCGGTGCAGAAGCTCGTCGAGCTGATCCCCGCGCTCACCACCTCCGAGGGCACGATCGCCCGCGCGCAGAACTTCGCCGAGAAGCTGCTCGGCAAGCACGCCATCCGCGCCCAGGACCGCTCGGGCTTCGTGGTGAACGCCCTCCTCATCCCGTATCTGCTCTCCGCGATCCGGATGTTCGAGACCGGCATCGCCAGCCGTGAGGACATCGACAACGGCATGGAGATGGGCTGCGCCCACCCGATGGGCCCGCTGAAGCTGTCCGACCTGATCGGCCTGGACACCGTCGCGTCCGTGGCGCAGAGCATGTACGACGAGTACAAGGAGCCGCTGTACGCCGCTCCCCCGCTGCTGCAGCGCATGGTCGACGCGGGCCGGCTGGGCCGGAAGACCGGCTCGGGCTTCTACGCCTACGGCTGATTACCGACGGTCAGATTCCGGCCGCACGCGTGAGCCCGGCACCGAAAAGGTGCCGGGCTCGCGGCGTTCGCACCCGGTGTGCGCGCCGGGCCCGCATATGCCGTTCGCACACGCTCCCCACGCGTCCACCAGGCGAGTTCACTTTGCTGCGCATGCCAGGGATGGAAGACCACTGCGGAAAGGAGCGGACACGTGACCGCCGATCCCGAGCATCCCGCCGTTCAGGGGGAACTCGCAGAGTTACGACGCCGGCTCGACGTCGCCTACGCCCGCGTGGAGGGCGGGCTGACTCTGCTGACACACCGCACCGAGGAGAGCGCCAAGGAGCTGGACGAGCTGGACTCCCGGATCACGACGCTGGAACACGCGCGCTGGCCGCTGCCCGCGGTCGCCGCCCTCGTCGCCGTGGGCGCCCTGATCGTGGCGGTCTGGCAGGCCGTCGGACGCTGAGGGCGTTCTAGGGCAGGCCCGCGCGCCGGCCGAGGACGTCCTGCCCCAGCCGGAGATGGTGCAGCAGCAGTAACGCGGCCGCCATGTTGGCGGCCGGGACCTCCCCCCGGGCGACCATGTCGGGAACGAGCTTGAGGGGGACCCACTCCCGGCGGTCCGACTCGAAGTCGTCCACCGGATGCCCGACGTACTCTCCCTCCTCGGCCCAGTAGATGTGGTGCCGGGCGTCGGTGAGCCCGTTGGAGGGCTCCACGCTCATCAGGTGGTGCAGGGGTCCCGGCCGCCAGCCGGTCTCCTCCTCCAGTTCCCGGGCGGCCGCGCGGGCGATGTCCTCACCGTCCTCGACGACGCCCGCCGCGAGTTCCCACCCCCAGCTGTCGGTGATGAAGCGATGGCGCCACAGCAGGAGGACCTCGTTGGCCTCGTTGACCACGGTGGCCACCGCGACCGGCCGCAGCCGTATGAGGAAGTGGTCCAGGTGCCGGCCGTCGGGCAGCTCCACGTCTGCCAGGTTGACGGTGAACCAGCGGTTTTCATACACAGTTTGTTCGTTCTGTTTCGTCCACTGCACGGTTCTGCCACCTTCCGTCGAGTAAGTGGCAATATCGCAGCAGCGACCCGAAGTTGTTCCGGAGAGCGGGCGAGGTCTAGAGCGGTACGCGCAGCGCCCCGTCGATGAGTGCCGCGGCCTCGAAGGTCCCCGCGCAACCGCTGCGCACCAGGTGTTCGCGCACCGCCCGGAGTCTGTCGCGCAGCCGCTGCGACTCCATTCCGCGCGCCTGCTCGGCCATCTGCACGGCGATGGCCACCGCCTTGTCCGCGTTGCCCTGGCGCAGCTCGATCGTGCTGAGCATGGCCAGCCGGTGCACCCGGCCCCGGTCGTGCGCGGGGTTGTCCACGGCCGCCGCAGCGTGCTCCCGCGCGGCCGCGACCTCCCCGAGGCTCAGCAGTGCCTCCGCCACCTGGACGTTGACGAGGCCGGGCTGGACATAGCCCGTCTCGTCGGGTTCGTAGCCGCGCCGGATGCGTTCGGCGGCCTGCTCGGCACGCCGGATGCAGGACAACGCGCTCGTGCCGTCCCCGAGGTGGGCGTACGCCTTCGCCTGCATCGCGTACAGATCCGAGGCGAGCGCCGGGGTGATGTGCTTGCCGGCGGCCCGCAGCGCGGCCTCGGCGAAGGCGACCGCCTGCCGGAACTCCCGCATGAACAGCGCCTGGTTGACGAGCAGCGCGATCACATAGGCGCCCAGTCCCCGGTCCCCGCTGGCCTTGGCCAGCCGCAGCGCCTGGTGGAAGTAGCGCTGTGCCAGCCCGTGCGCGTCCGAGTCGTAGGCGCAGATCCCGGCGATGGCGACCAGTCCGCCGGTGGCGCGGTGCAGCTGACGGCCCGTCGCGTCGGTGTAGCTGCCGCGCAGCAGTGGGGCGGCCTCGGCGTTGAGGAAGCCGACGATCCGGGTGCGTGTCGCCATGCCGCCCGCCTTGCGGTACATCTGCTCGTAGTGGGCGCGCGCGGACCGCAGCATCTCGATGTCGGCGGCGGTGACCCGGTGCCGCCCGCCCCGTGACACGTCGACGTCCTCGGGCGGGTTCTCCCACTCCCACACGGGCATGACGGCGGGCGTGCCGGTGACCGCGGGGGCGCCCAGGATGTGCGGGCGCTGCTGCTCGTCGGAGCGCCACAGCGCGGTGGCCCGCTCGACGAAGCCGGACAGCGAGGTGGTGTGCGCGGCCGACTGCTCGCCCGGCACGCCGAGCCCGATGTCGTCGAGGGTGACCGTGCGGTGCAGCCGCGCGGCGAGCACCTCGCAGATCAGGTCCGGGACCTGGCCGCGGGGCCGCTGTCCCTTCAACCACCGTGCGACGGCCGTGTGTTCGTATCTCAGGGCGAGCCCGCGCGCCCGTCCCGCCTGGTTCACATGTGCGGCCAGCCCCGCGTGCGAGATCCCCGCCTCGTCGAGGATCGCGTCGAGCAGAGTGTTGGGCTGCATGGATGCCCCCCGGGTGGCTCGGTGCCGACAGACTAGTGCGAACCGGTTCACACGGGGTGTGAACGGAGTGCGCGAATCCGTAGGGTGCGCGCGCTGTCGCGGAGAGTTTCGTACCGGTTGACTGAAATGCCTCGCAAGAGGCCGGCCGGGCCGCCGGCTCCCCCTCGTACAGTGCGGCGGCCCGCTTCCGCGCCGTCCGCCCGGCTGCCTGCCCGACACTCCGTGGCGGGGCGGACGGCGCGCCGACGGCCGGTCAGGGTGCGGCGGAGCCGCCCGTGTCGGAGGTCCGTGCCACGAGGGGGCCGCAGGTCACGCGCGCCCGGTCGTTGGCCAGGACGACGAGGGCGACGTCGTCCGCCGGGCGGCCCCGGGTGTGCCGCAGGAGCGCGGAGAACAGGAGGCGCAGCGTGGTCTCGGGAGCGGCCGGAGGACGTCCCGCCAGTCCGGCCAGGATCGTGGGGAGCGGAAAGAACCGGCCGGCGGCGTCCCGTGCGTCCTCGACACCGTCCGTGTACAGGACGAGCACGTCGCCCGGCAGGAACGCGCCGCACCGCACGGGGACCAGGTCGCCCGGGAGCGGGAACGGGCCGACGGGAGGGAGCGGGTCGGCCCGTGCCAGGGGCTCGACGCCGCCGTCGCCCAGCAGAAAGGGCCAGGGGTGCCCGCAGTTGAGGGCGACGAGTTCGCCGTCCGGGCGGATCTCCAGGAGCAGCGCGGTGACGAAGTCCTCCACGGGTTCGTCGTGGGGCCGCTCGCCCAGGTGCCGGGCCATGGCCCGGTCGAGCCGGCGCAGCACCCCGCCGAGGTCGGGCTCGTCGTGAGCGGCCTCGCGGAAGCTGCCGAGGACGGCCGCCACGGTGCCCAGGGCGCCGATGCCGTGCCCGCGGACGTCCCCGATGAGCACGCGTACGCCGTGGTCGGTGGCGGCGACCTCGTACAGGTCGCCGCCGACCCGGGCGCCCCGGTCGGCGGACAGCTGGGCGGCGGCGACCCGCACCCCGGCGACGCGGGCGGGCGGCGGGCGCAGCAGCACGCTCTGCGCGGCGCCGGCGACGGTCCGGGCCCGGCGCAGTTCCCGCTGCAGGGTGCGCCGGGAGTGCAGGAGGAGGCCGGCGCCCACGGCGAGGAGGACGGCGCCGGAGACGACGCGGGCGCACAGTCCTTCGCGGTGCGCGGCCGGACAGGTGAGTTCGTAGGCGAGCACCGTGGCGCCCCAGGCCGCGGGGAGCCCTACGGCGGGCGCTGCGCGGGGAAGCCGAGCCTTGATGCGGAACATGCCGATGGCCCCCCAGGAAAGGCCCTGACGACGCAGAATCGGACCGGCCTCGAAAGGCCGGTCCGATTCTGTCGGCAGATGCCCCGGAACGACGAGATCGCCCGGGGAGATCACCCTATCGAGTGAGGTGACCCCCTGGCGTCCACCGGGGACGCGAGGGGGCCGCCCCGGGGCTCTAACCCCGCAGCACCGCTCCGGTCCGCTCGCCCGCGAGGGCCACCGCGGCGTCCCGCGCGGCCGACGCCTCGTCCACGGTCAGTGTCCGGTCGCCGGCGCGGAAACGCAGGGCGTACGCCAGCGACTTCTTGCCGTCGCCGAGCTGCTCCTCGTTCTCGTACACGTCGAACAGCCGGATGGCCTCCAGCAGTTCACCGGCGCCTTCGCGCAGCGCGGCCTCGACCTCGGCGGCCGGGACCGGCTTGTCGACGACGAGGGCGACGTCCTGCGTGGCGACGGGGAACGTCGAGATGCTGGGCGCCTGGGGCGTGTCGTCGCCGACCTGCTCCAGGGCGTCCAGGTCCAGCTCCATCGCGCAGGTGCGCGCGGGCAGACCCAGCGCCTTCACGACCCGCGGGTGCAGCTCACCGGCGTGACCGATGACCCGCTCCGCCCCGTCCACGGTGATCACCAGGTCGGCGCAGCGGCCCGGGTGCCACGGCCCGTACTGCCCGGAGCGGACCGTCAGCGCGGCCCCCGCCTCACGGGCGACGAGACGCGCGGCCTCGACGGCGTCGGCCCATCCGGCGGGACGCCCGGGGCCCCACCAGCCGGCCTGCTCGCGGGCACCGGCGAGGACGGCGGCCACGTGCCGGGGCTGCTCGGGCAGCACGGCGTCCAGCGCGGCGAGCTCCTCGTCGGTCGGGCGCCGGTCCACCGGCAGGTGCCCGGCCGCGGCCTGCCCGTCGCGCGGCTGGAAGACCAGGCCGGTCTCGAACAGCGCGAGGTCGTGCGTGCCGCGTCCGTCGTTGCGCCGCAGCGCGGCGAGCAGACCCGGCAGCAGCGACGTGCGCAGCGCGGGCTCCTCGTCGTTGAGCGGGTTGACGAGCTTGACCACCCGGCGGGCCGGGTCGTCGGCCTCCAGGCCGAGCTGGTCGAAGATCTGCTCGCTGACGAACGGGTAGTTCGGCGCCTCGACGAAGCCGGCGCCGGCCAGCGCGCGGCCGACCCGGCGGTGCAGCCGCTGGCGGGCGGTGAGACCGCGGCCGGACGGCGGCTTCGGCAGCGTGGAGGGCAGGTTCTCGTAGCCCTCCAGCCGGATGACCTCCTCGGCGAGGTCGTTCGGCTCCAGCAGGTCGGGCCGCCAGGACGGCACGGTGACGATCAGCTCGTCCTGCCCGTACACGTCGCAGCCGATCTGCTGCAGCCGGCGTACGACGGTCTCGCGGCCGTACTCGACGCCCGCGACCTTGTCGGGGTGGTCGGCGGGGGCCGTGATGGTGTGCGGCGCGGACGGCGTGACGACCTCGGTGACACCGGCCTCGGCGGTGCCGCCCGCGAGCAGCACCAGCAGGTCGACGGTGCGCTGCGCGGCCGCCGCGGCGGCGGCCGGGTCGACGCCGCGCTCGAAGCGCCGGGACGCCTCGGAGGACAGCTTGTGCCGACGGGCCGTCCGGGCGATCGACACCTGGTCGAAGTGGGCGGCCTCGATGACGATCTCGGTGGACGCGTTCTCGACGTCGTCGTGGTCGGCGATCTCCGTGTTGGCGCCGCCCATCACTCCGGCGAGGCCGATGGGGCCGCGCTCGTCGGTGATGACCAGGTCCTCGGAGTGGAGGGTGCGCTCGACGCCGTCGAGGGTGACGAGCTTCTCGCCCTCCTCGGCCCGGCGCACGCCGATGGTGCCCTGGACGCGGCTCCGGTCGTAGGCGTGCAGCGGCTGGCCGAGCTCCATCATCACGTAGTTGGTGATGTCGACGGCGAGCGAGATCGGGCGCATGCCGACCTTCTGCAGCCGGCGCTGGAGCCAGATCGGCGAGCGCGCCTCGGGGCTCACACCGGTCACGGTGCGGGCGGTGAAGCGGTCGCAGCCGAGGGGGTCCGAGACCTTCACGGGGTAGCCGAAGGCGTTGGGGCCGGGCACGTCGAGCAGCGCCGGGTCGCGCAGCGGCAGGCCGTAGGCGATGGCGGTCTCGCGGGCGACGCCGCGGATGGACAGGCAGTCGCCGCGGTTGGCGGTGACGGCGATGTCCAGAACCTCGTCGACGAGTTCGAGCAGCTCGATGGCGTCCTTGCCGACCTCGGTCTCCGGCGGCAGCACGATGATGCCGTGGGTGCCGTCGTCGCCCATGCCCAGCTCGTCGCTGGAGCAGATCATGCCGTGCGAGACCTTGCCGTAGGTCTTGCGGGCGCTGATGGAGAAGCCGCCGGGCAGCGTGGCGCCGGGGAGGACCACGACGACCTTGTCGCCGACCGCGAAGTTCCGGGCGCCGCAGACGATCTCCTGGGGCTCACCGGTGCCGTTGGCCTGGCCGACGTCGACGGTGCAGAAGCGGATCGGCTTCTTGAAGCCCTCCAGCTCCTCGATGGTCAGCACCTGGCCGACGACCAGCGGGCCCTTGAGGTCGGCGCCGAGCTGTTCGACGGTTTCGACCTCCAGGCCGGCCGAAATGAGCTTGGCCTGCACGTCGCGGCCGGTCTCGGTGGCCGGCAGGTCGACGTACTCCCGCAGCCAAGAAAGCGGGACCCGCATCAGATCTCCATCCCGAACGGCCGGGTGAACCGGACGTCACCCTCGACCATGTCTCGCATGTCCTCGACGTTGTGGCGGAACATCAGCATCCGCTCGATGCCGAACCCGAAGGCGAAGCCGCTGTACTTCTCCGGGTCGACGCCGCAGGCGGTGAGCACCCGCGGGTTGACCATGCCGCAGCCGCCGAGCTCGATCCAGCCCTCGGACGAGCAGGTGCGGCAGGGCCGGTCGGGGTTGCCCACCGACGCGCCCTTGCAGACGTAGCAGAGCATGTCCATCTCGGCGCTCGGCTCGGTGAAGGGGAAGAAGTTGGGCCGCAGCCGGGTCTTCATACCCTCGCCGAACAGCGACTGGACCATGTGGTCCAGGGTGCCCTTGAGGTCCGACATCGTCAGGCCCTCGTCCACGGCGAGCAGCTCGACCTGGTGGAAGACCGGGGTGTGCGTGGCGTCCAGCTCGTCGGTGCGGTACACGCGGCCGGGGCAGATCACGTACACCGGCAGCTCGCGGTCGAGCAGGGAGCGGATCTGCACGGGCGAGGTGTGGGTGCGCAGCACCACGCCGGAGTCGGCGCCGCCGTCGGGGCCCTGCACGAAGAACGTGTCGGCCTCGCCGCGGGCCGGGTGGTCCGGGCCGATGTTCAGGGCGTCGAAGTTGAACCACTCCGCCTCGACCTGCGGGCCCTCGGCGACCTCGTAGCCCATGGCCACGAAGATGTCCTCGATGCGCTCCGACAGGGTGGTGAGCGGGTGGCGGGCGCCGGCCGGCACGCGGTCGTGGGGCAGCGTGACGTCCACGGCCTCCTCGACCAGCACGCGCTGGTCGCGCTCGGCCTCCAGCTCGGCCTGGCGGGCGGCGAGCGCCTTGTTCACCGCGCCGCGGGCCTGGCCCACGCGCTTCCCGGCGTCGGCCTTGGCGTGCGGGGGCAGGGCGCCGATCTCGCGGTTGGCGAGGGCCAGCGGGGAGGCGCCGCCGGTGTGGGCGGTCTTGGCCTCCTGGAGCGCGTCGAGGGAGTCCGCGGCGGCGAAGGCGGCGAGCGCCTCGTCCCGCATGCGCTCGATCTCTTCTGGTTTCAGTGCCTCGACCTCGACAGGGTCGTACGACTTGTTCGGTGCCGACATCTCTTCCCGTGCTTCCGGTTGGCTGGCGGATGGCCCCGTACCGACTCGCGGACATCTCGTCTCGGTCATGGGGACACAAAGGTGCCAAAGGCCGAGTCTAACGGGGTTGAGGTGAGCGAATGCGCCCGTGGGGGCCGGTCCGGCTCTCAGGTGAGGTAGGCCGGTGCCGCCACGGGCAACGTAAATCGGAACCGTGCGCCGCCCCCGGGGGCGCGCCCGACCGTGATGGTGCCGCCGTGGGCTTCGACGATGCCCTTGACGATGTAGAGCCCGAGGCCGGTGCCACCGCGCTTGCTGCCCCGCCAGAAGCGGGTGAAGACGCGGTTCATGGACTCCTCCGGGATGCCGGGGCCTTCGTCGCTCACGGTGACCGACGTGCCGGTGTCCTCTCCCTCGCGGGGGGACGGCGAGGCCGTGATGTCGATGGTGACCGTTCCGTCGCCGTGGCGCACGGCATTTTCGATGAGGTTGCTGAGCACCTGGTCGATCTTGTCGGGGTCGGCCCACAGGGCGGGCAGCGGCTGCTCGACGCGGAGCAGGAACCGGTCGGCGGGCTGCCCGGCGGCGACGTACGCCTGGATGTGCCGTCCGACGGCCGCGCCGATGTCGACGGGCTGGCGGCGCACCTCGAGGCGGCCGCTGTCGATCCGGGAGATGTCGAGCAGTTCGGCGATGAGCCGGGTGACCCGGTCGGCGTCGGCGTCGACGGTCTCCAGCATGAGCCGCTTCTGGTCGTCGGTGAAGCGTGCCCACTTGGCGAGCAGGGTCGCGGTGAAGCCCTTGACGGAGGTCAGCGGCGAGCGCAGCTCGTGCGCGACGGTCGCGATCAGCTCGGCGTGGCTGCGCTCGGTGCGGCGGCGGGCCTCGGTGTCGCGCAGCGAGACGACGACCCGGCGGACGGGGCCGGCCGGTTCGGCGCGGACGTAGCGGGCGGCGACCAGCACCTCGCGGCCGCCGGGCAGCAGCAGATTGCGCTCGGGCTGCCTGCGGCGGATGGCGAGGCCGCCGTAGGGGTCGGTCAGCTGCCACCAGCGCCGGCCCTCCAGGTCCTCGAGCGGCAGGGCGGTCTCCAGGCGCTGCCCGAGGGCGGCGACCGCCGGGACGGCGGTGATGCGTTCGGCGGCGGCGTTGAAGCAGATCACGTGCCCGTGCTCGTCGGCGACGACGAGGCCGTCGGGCAGGTCGTCCGGGTCGATGCCGAGCCCGGCGGTGTCCTCGGCAGGCGTCCGCACCTGTGGTGTCCCCGGTGCGCTGCTCGTGCCGACACTCATCCCCGTACCCCACCTCTCACGACGGCTGAGGGGCCCCCGAGCTGGTCACCCTACTAGCTCTCGGTGACGGAGCGGCACCCTCCGGAGGCGCGCTGTGCACGGGCCGACGCGTAGAGACATACGGCCGCGGCGGTGGCGAGGTTCAGACTCTCGGCCTTTCCGTGGATGGGGACGCGCACGACGGCGTCCGCCAGCGCGCGGGTCTCCTCCGGGAGCCCCCATGCCTCGTTGCCGAACACCCAGGCGGTGGGCCCGCCCATGGTGTCCTCGTCGAGTTCGGCGTCGAGGTCGTGGGCGCCCGCGCCGTCGGCGGCGAGGACCCGCACCCCGGCGTCCTTGAGTCCGGCCACGGCCCGCTCCACGGGTACGCCGACGGCGACCGGCAGATGGAACAGGG